>JBILKV010000024.1:0-35634 GCA_044376515.1 Chthoniobacteraceae bacterium
TCTTCCACCCACTCATGCCAGAGGGCTCTCCAACGCTTGTTAAAATTGGCGACCTGAATGCGCCGACGCTCATCGCCTACCAACTTTGGCGGCCCTTTCTGCGCGCCCGCTTTTTGGACGAGAGCAACCGCGCCCTCGCACTGAGCGAGGAGATGCAACAGGAAGCGTGGAGCGCGTTCTGTTCCCGCTTCGGGCTGGACCCGCAAAACCCGGGCCGGTTTCCGCCGGAGTATGCGGGTCTTTCCGAGGAGGGCGTGCGCGCGTGTGCGTACCTTGAGCGACGCGTACAGCTCTGGAAGGAGCGCCAGTTTGGGCCCGGAGTGGGCGATTTGTTTTTGAAAAGACGACCGCAGCTTGATCGCGTGGTCTACCGAATGATCTGCGTCACAAACGAGGCGCTGGCGCTGGAGTTGTACTTCCGCATCAAAAACGGGGAAGCCACCTTTGAAGCACTCGCCGCGCAGTTCTCCACGGGAAGCGAGGCGCAAAGCGGCGGTCAGATCGGCCCCGTCCCCTTTGGCTCCCTGAACAGAGAACTGCACGAGATCCTGCGTCCCGCGGCGCCCGGGGAACTCCTGCCGCCGAGAAAACTCGCTCGTTTTCACCTCCTGCTGCAGCTTGAGAAAATGATTCCCGCCCAACTGGATGCGGAGCTTCACGTTCGTCTGCTCGAGGAACTTTGTGACGCGTGGGTGGACGAGCGCCTGCGCGCAGTCGAGCAGCACCGCGAGAGTCTCAAAAAACCCCCGGCCACCCAGTAGAATGGCGACGCAACAAACCTTGAGGCTGGCGGGGTGTGCCGCGGGACCACTTTCTCAGGACGCGTCCTCTGACCGTGGCGCCGCCTCTTTTGGACGCCGTCCCTCACCGGCTTTCGCGAGGCTTGTGCCTGCAAAATCGAGCAGCTCATGAACCCTCCGCTTTCCGTCGATGATTATGCGAGGCGTGAACTGCCGAAATTCAGGCCCTTCAGCCATTTCGCACCCGAGGCCATTGAGGAGGTGGTAATCCGCGGCCGAGTGGTGCGCGCTCCGCTCGGCCACACCCTCATTCCGCCGAATCACAAGGGGGAAGGGGTGTGGTTCCTGATGGACGGCAGGGTCCGTCTTCTCACGCCGAATCCCGCCCACAAAGCCCTCCCTGAAACCATTGAGTTGCTCGAACCGGGGGCCTGGTTTGGCGCCTGCTCCCAACTCTTTGAACGCCCGCTCGAGTTCGCCACCGCCGCTGCGGATGTCGTCTGCTTTATCCTGCCGGAAACTGAGTTTTCCGAATGGTTTCGCAAGGATGCGACCTTCGCCGCATTTTTTGAGGGCCATCTTTCCAAAGCGCAGTTCCACGGCCTGTTGGCCGCAGAATTTCAGCGACTCTCCAAGGATCCGGCCAGCCTTCTGCAAGAAACCCTGCACCGATTTCCCAAGGCTCTTTTGGTGTCAAGCGCTTCGCCCGCGGCATCCGGGTCTGCGCACCCGGAGGACTCTGGCCTGACCTGGGTGTGTGCAACGCCCGCCGCGTGGGGCCGCCCGTGGACCCCGGAGGACGGGAACATGCGGCGTGTAGGGTTCGCTGCCGTTCATTCCGATAAAATCACCTACGCGCTTCCCCCGACGGAAGCCGCCCGAGTCCAGGAACCACCTGCCACGCTCGAAATTGAGCAACTGCTCGACCAGCGGAAGGTTTACCCTGAAAAGCGGGTCGATGGCGACGCCGCAAAAAAGATCACGGCGTGTTTTGAGATTCTGGCCCTGCAGGCGCGCAAACGCTTTCCGAAGGACGCGGTCCACCAGGTGCTGACGAACGAATTGCGCCGTGCCCAGAAACCCTCCCTGCACATCTGCGGGAGCGTTGCAGCCATCGCCGGCTTCAACGCGCGGTTGGTGGAGGTGCCCGGCGAACAGGTGGCTTTTTTGGAGGCGCCCTGCCTTTTGTATTGGAACGGGGAGGTGACCGTTCTGCTGGAAACCACCGACTCGCAACTGGTGTTGTCCTCGCCGACCGAAGGGCTGTTGCGACTGGATCCGGGCGCCTTTGTGACGGCGGTTGAGGAAAAGGTGCAGGTGCTGCTCCTGCAGGCGCAGCAGGAGTCGACGGGGGCGAGACTGAGCCTGCAATGGTTTTTGCCGGCCATCAAAAAGCACCGCAGGGCCCTGCTGGAAGTCTTTGTCGCCAGCCTGTTTGTTCAGTTGTTTGCGATAGCCAACCCGATGCTTACGCAGGCGATCATCGACAAGGTGCTCGTGAGCCGGAGCTACCAGACCCTGCATGTGCTGGGGCTGCTTTTTGTGCTGGTGGCGGTCGCCGGCACCCTGCTCACCGCGCTGCGCACCTACCTGTTTGTCGACACCACCAACCGGATCGACCTGTCGCTGGGGACCCGGATTATCGACCATCTTTACCGGGTAAACCTCAGTTATTTCCACAAGCGGCCTGTAGGCGAGGTGTCCTCGCGGGTTGCAGAGCTCGAACACATCCGGCAGTTCCTGACCGGCACCGCTTTGACGGTGGGGCTGGATGCGTTTTTCTCAGTGTTTTACATCGCCATCATGTTCGCCTACAGCGCGCCGCTGACGCTCGTGGCGCTCGCGGAAGTCCCGCTCCTCGGGGTGCTGACCCTCATCGGTGCCCCGGTGGGGCGCGCCCAGCTTCGGGAACGCTCCGAGCATGCCGCACGCACTCAGGCGCATCTGGTGGAAACCATCACGGGCATTCAGACGGTCAAATCTCAGAACCTTGAACACGATTCCCGCAACAAATGGCAGGAGCGCTACATCGGGTTTGTGCGGGCTGGATTCCGTTCGGTGGTCACCGACACGTTCCTGTCGTCGTTGGGCACGCTCATCGGGCGCGGCGGGGATCTGGCCCTTCTGTGGTACGGCGCGGTGCTGGTGCTCAACAACGAGCTCACCCTCGGCCAGTTGATCGCTTTTCGTATTCTCGCCGGGTACGTCACCGGGCCGCTGTTGCGGATGAGCCAGTCGTGGCAGAACTTCCAACAAGTCAGCCTTTCGATCGAGCGGCTCGGCGACCTGTTGAACGAACCTCCCGAGCAGACCGAGGAACAGGCGCGCACCGTCCCCATGCCGGAAATTCAGGGCCGGGTGCGCTTTGAGGGGGTCACGTTCTCGTATGATCCGGCGCAGAAAGCCCAGGTCAAAAACGCCTCTTTCGAAGTGCCGGCGGGCGCCTTCGTCGGGGTGATTGGCAAAAGTGGGTCGGGCAAAAGCACGACGCTGAAACTGCTCTCCCGCCTGCACTCGCCGGAGGAGGGCCGGATTTTTGTGGATGACTACGACGTTGCAAAGGTGGAGCTGTACTCCTACCGGAGACAGCTCGCGAGCGTCATGCAGGACAGCCTGCTCTTCAACGACACCATTCTCTCGAACATCGCGGTGGCGAATCCCGATGCCACGCCGGAGGACATCATCCACGCCGCAACCCTTGCCGAAGCCCACGACTTCATCATGGCGCTGCCACAGGGGTACAACACCCGGGCGGGGGAACAGGGTCGTGGCCTTTCAGGGGGGCAACGCCAGCGCGTTGCGATCGCCCGGGCGATTCTGGGCAGACCGCGCATTCTGATTTTTGACGAGGCCACCAGCGCCCTCGACATTCCCACCGAGCGGGCCGTGTGCCGCAACCTCATGGCGGCATTCAAAGGCACCACCATTTTCTTCTCCACCCACCGCATCCGCTCCGTCCTGGCCGCCGACTGGATCATCGTCATGGACGACGGTTGCGTGATTGAGACCGGCACGCACGCCTCCCTGATGGAGCGGCAAGGCGTTTACGCCACAATCTTTGCCCAACAGCAGAATGAATCTTAAAGACACTCCCGCGGTCCGAACGCTCAACCGTTCGGTGGAACGTCTCAGTGTGGCGCTTTATTATGTCGCCGCACGGGACGACCGCAGCACCGTTGTGCGCCAGTCCATTGTCTGGTCGAGGAACATCGTGAAGACCATCATTGGAACGGTGCTGGCCGTCCTCCTCTGGGCGTGTCTGGCCAAGATGGAGGAGGTCGTGCATGCCTCCGGCAAGCTCGAGCCCAGCGCCGCCGTGCAGGAGGTGCAGGCGCCTGTTTCGGGGATGGTGACCAAGATCTTCATCAAGGAAGGCGAACGCGTCCGCGCAGGACAACCCCTGCTGGGGTTGGACAACACGGTGGCAGCCTCCCGGCTGAATTCCCTCCGGGAGCAGCTCAGCTCCGTGCGCTCTGAAAACGAGCATTACACCGCCATACTGAAGGACGTCGATTTGGGACTCGAGTTGGCCGCCGCGAAACTGCCTGAAAAAATCGCGGGCCTTGCCAAGGACCGGGCGGTGTTGCGTAACGAAGGAATCCGGCTGCAGGCGTTGATCGCCACGCCGGGAGACGCGCCCGAGCAGGGCCGTCTAGCGGTCGGCAATGTTGGCACGCCTCCCGACCTGGGCCGACTGCCCGAGGAAGAGCGCATTCTGCTGCGAGAGGCCACGAAGGACCGTGAGGAAAAAATCCGCTCTCTGGAGATCACGGCCAAACGCGCGCAATCGGAGCTGAACGCAGCCATGGAGCAACTCGAGCCGAAACAGCTGCTCTTGGAGAACACCAAGAAGATCTTTGAGTCCTACCAAAAGCTCCTTTCCCTGGGGGGCGTTGCAGAGGTGGACTATCTTGAGAGGCAGGCTCAAATGCTTCAGGCGGATGCAGATTTGCAACGCATCAAGGGTATGCTTCCCTCGCTCCGCCTGGAGAAGGACAAGGCCCAAGAGGCGGTCGTCAACTTCACAACCAACTACCGCAGGGAGGCCATGGTCAGCCTGGGAGACAACCGAAAGGCGCTGGCTGAAATTGATTCCCGCCTCTCCAAAGCCATCCTCGACAATTCGAGGCGGATCTCCGAACTCGAGAGCAACCTTGCGGAATCTCTGGCCTCGCTCGAGCACCACGAAATTCTTGCCCCCGCCGACGGCGTGATTTTCGAGCTGCCCTTCAACAAACCCGGCAACGTCGTCGCCACCAAGGATACCGTCGTCAAAATCGTGCCGGACGACGAGTTGATCGCCAAACTTGCGATCACCAACAAGGATATCGGTTTTATTGCCGTGGGCCAAAGCTGTGACATCGAGGTGGAAAGCTTTCCGTCCCGCGAGTATGGCCTGCTCAAATGCACGCTGACATTCATCGGCTCTGACGCGCTTCCTCCGACGGCGGTGCGGCCGTATTTTGCGTTTCCCGCCAAGGTAAAACTCGACACTCAAAGCTTCTCGATCAACGGCAGGACCATCCCCTTGCAATCGGGCATGGCCGTCACCGGCAAGATTAAGACGCGCGAGAGGAGGGTGATCTATCTTGTGTTGGACCTCCTCCTCGGTCCGTTGGAGCGCAAGGGCAACCCTGAACCTGAAGTGCCCGGCGTAAAGGTCCGGTGATTCCTTCCCCAGTTTGAGAGAGCGGGCAACCGGGATGGCTACCACCGGGATGGATTTGGAAGCGTTGATCCAGCGCTGGTCCCGTCCCAGCGCCAGGGGCGCAACTTTTCCGGAGCCTGGCGGACAGGCGCGAGGGGTTGAAGCCCGGACCGCGGAGGGGTGATTTTAGGGGTGCGGCGGCGCGTATTTGCTGCGAGAAGTTCCTGCTACTTATGAAGCGATTTCTCCCCGTCCCCCTTGCCGCGGCTGTGTTGTGTTTGTTTGGAGGCCTTTCCGGCGACGCTGCCGATTCCTCCGCCAGCCCCAAGGCCGAAGGGGCGAAAGCCGACGAAAAAGACGCCGCCGCAAAGGCCCCTTCAAAGGAAGCGGAAGCGAAGCCGAAGGAGGTGGCCGGCTCGGTTCGCGTGGAGGGAAAGGAGCTAAAGTACGTGGCGCAAACCGGTCTTTTGCCGCTTTTTAAAGAGGATGGAACTCCGCGCGCGAACGTCTTTTACGTGTACTATGCGGCAGCGGATGCCAACGGGGAGCGGCTCTGCAAGAACAGCGGGGCGGGCCGCCCGGTGATGTTTTGTTTTAACGGCGGGCCGGGGTCTTCGGCTGTGTGGCTGCATCTGGGGGGACTCGGGCCGAAGCGCGTTGATACCCTGCTCGACGGACGTTCGCCGCTCGCCGTCGCACCGGTGGTGGACAATCCAAACACCGTGTTGGACGCAACGGATCTGGTGTTTATCGATCCGGTGAGCACGGGCCTGAGCCGGCCTGCGAAGGGCGAGGATGAAAAGCAGTTCCTCGGCGTGGAGGAAGATATAGAGGCGGTGGGGGAGTTTCTCCGCGTGTTTTGCACCCGTGAAAAACGCTGGGAGTCTCCCAAGTTTTTGTGTGGGGAAAGCTACGGCGGCATTCGCGGGGGCGGACTGGCAGGGTTGCTGCAGTCCAAACACGGCATGTACCTGCACGGGGTCCAGATTGTCTCCGGGTTGCTGAACTACCAGACCATCTACAGCCCGCTCGGCAACGACCTGCCCTACGTGCTCGGTCTCCCGACCCTCACCAATGTGGCCCATTACCACAAGAAACTCCCCGGCGATTTACAGGCGGACCGGGTCAAGGCGGAGGCTGCATCGCGCCAGTTTGCTTTCGGTGAGTACGCCAGCGCCCTTTTGCGCGGCTCGAGCCTCCCCGATGGGGAGCGGCAGAAAATCGCAGCAGGTCTCGCGCGGTACACCGGGCTTTCGATTGAACAGGTGCTTGAGCAGAACCTGCGTCTCAACCGCTTCCGGTTCCGCAAGCAGGTGCTCAGAGGCGAGGGCAAGGTTGTTGGCGGTTACGATGCACGGGTGGTTGCGGACGATTTTCAAAACGAGCCGGACGATGCGACCTTTGACCCCTCTGCCGCCTTTGTGAAGGGCGCCGTCTCCGCGGCGGTGAACGCCTACGTGCGCGAGGGGCTCGGTTACGAAAGCGACCACCCTTACCGCGTGATGGCCTCGGTGAAGTGGAATTACACGCAGCATTCCAACCAGTTTGTGTCGATGGAGCGGCGCCTGACCGAGGCGCTCGTCCAGAATCCAAGGCTTCAGGTGTTGATGCAGGTGGGCCGTTGCGATCTGGTCGTGCCACAGGATGCCATGCGTTACAGCGTCAGCCAGATGCCCCTGCCAAAGGCGCTCCAGGGCAACATACGCTTCGAGGAGTACGCCAGCGGCCACATGATGTACTTCCACCTGCCGGACGCCGAAAAGTTCCGCGCCGACACGGTGAAGTTTGTCCGTGATTCGGTCCGTTAGCAGGAGAGGCTTTGCTTGTCCCTCCTCGCGGGGGGACGGGGGACCTGGTGTTTATTCGCGGTCCGCTTCGAGGGAGAGGGCGAGGGTTTCGAGGGCGGCGAGCGTCTCGGCACCGGGTGCGGACCAAAGGCCTCGGTGGGCGGCCTCCAGGAGTTTGGACGATGCCTCGCGGAGTGCGTCAGGGTTGTGTGCGCGGAAAAAATCCTCCTGTTCAAGGATGAGCGTGCGCGCGACGGCTTCGAAATGGCGGTCCGCCACGAGGGATGTTGTCGCGCTGTAGCCGTAGAGGTAGTCGACCGTGGCCGCCATCTCGAAGGCTCCCTTGTAGCCGTGGCTTTGCATCGCACGGATCCATTTCGGGTTGAGGGCGCGGCTGTGGAGGACGCGTACGAACTCCTCCGCCAGGGTGCGGATTTTTGGGGCGTCGGGGTTCGCCGAGTCGCCATGGTAGGTGGCGGGCTGTTTTCCGCGGAGAACACTCACCGCGGCGTGCAGACCGCCTTGGAACTGGAAGTAGTCGTCGGAGTCCAGAATGTCGTGTTCGCGGTTGTCCTGGTTCTGGGCGACGGCCTCGATGGTCCCGAGGCGGT
This sequence comes from Chthoniobacteraceae bacterium, assembly GCA_044376515.1. GTDB lineage: Bacteria > Verrucomicrobiota > Verrucomicrobiia > Chthoniobacterales > Chthoniobacteraceae > Chth-196. The sequence goes on from JBILKV010000024.1 coordinate 7,787, forward strand.
GCCGCAGCATTTCAGGTTCTTCGGAAAGGGTTCCGTCGGAGGCGGCAGCGAACTGGCCCCAGCGCAGGAACACCTCAGCGAGGTCGTTTTTGGTTTCCCAGTTGCCGGCGTCCAACAGGGGGAGCAGGCCGGTTCCGTAGCAACCGGGGCCGGAGGTGAAGACGCGGAGGGAGGCGGCGCGAGCGGCCGCCTCTTGGGAGAGTCCCTTTTGAAGCAGACGCGCCGTATCCCTTTTCCACGCGGCGCGTAGGGGGTTAAGCGAGTCGGGTTCGTCCAGTGCGGCGAGTCGTTTGGGAATGGTCGCCAGCATGCGCACCGTGTCTCCGAAGGCATCGCGGAACAGGCCCGAGATCCGGAGGGTGATGTCCACCCGCGGTCTTCCCAGAACGGCGGCCGGCAGGATCCGAAAATCCACCACGCGCCCGGACGCCTCCTCCCAGACGGGTTCGCAGCCCCACAGCCACAGCGCCTGTGCGAGGTCGTCCCCGCCGGTGCGCATGTTGGAGGTGCCCCACACCACCAGCGCGAGCGTTCGCAACGGTTCGCCATGGTCCTGAAAATGGCGTTTCAACAAACCCTCTCCCAGCGCTTTGCCGCAACGCCATGCAGTGGGCGTGGGAATCACTCGCGGATCGAGCGCATAAAAATTGCGTCCCGTGGGAAGGACGTCGATCCTCCCGCGCGTCGGCGCCCCTGCCGGCCCCGGGGGGACAAAGCCGCCGGCAAGGCCGTGCAGCAGGCGGGCGATTTCGTCAGTGGTCCGTTCCAGAAGCGGTTGGAGGGTTTCCCTCAGGAAGCGGCGCAAGGCTCCGAGGGCTGGAGATTCCGATGGTTCGGCATCCCGGGTGATTGCGTCGGCGAGCCATGCCCGTGCCTCACTTTCCAACGCGTCGCGCTCGGATGGCGAAAGGCTTTCCAGTGTGACGGGCGCTCCTCGAAGCGCTTCATGAAGCCCCACACGGCCCCCGCTTGGAAGCCGCAACACGCTCAGCAGGAAATCGACCCGCCGCTCGCCCTGCGGTGGGGCGCCCAAAACATGAAGCCCGGAGCGGATCTGGCTTTCCTTTAATTCACACAGGAAATTCGCAAGCACAGAGAGCTCAGTGGAGGGCAGGTCCTCCTTCCATGGGGCGTCAGCCAGGAGGGTTTCCATCTCGGATTCGATCTCCGCCGCCCGCCGCGGGTACAGGGCGACGCAGTGTGCGTGCTCCTCGAGAAGGCGCTCAAGGGGCTCCATTTTCCCGTACAGGCCGGCGCGCGTCAGTGGCGGGGTGAGGTGGTCGACGATGACGGCGTGCGTCCGTCTTTTGGCCTGCGTGCCTTCGCCGGGATTGTTGACGATGAAGGGGTAGAAGTGTGGGAGCGCACCGAGGCAAAGGCGTGGATAATCGTCCTCGCCGAGGGCCAGTGCGCGGCCGGGAAGCCACTCGAGGTTGCCGTGTTTGCCGAGGTGGATGATGGCGTCCGCCCGAAAGGTTTCCGCAATCCAATGGTAGAAGGCGATGTAGGAGGGCGGCGGCGGCAGGTCCGGGCTGTGGTAGATCGCTTGGGTTTGCTGCGAGAACCCGCGCGGCGGTTGGATCCCGAGAAATACGTTTTGGAACTGGATGCCCGCCACGGGGATCTCCGCGGGGAGTGCATCCGGCCAGCGCTTGAGCAGTTCGCCGGCGCGGTGCGGGGGCCATCCGGCGAGCAGAGCCTCCAATGCCTGCCGTGGAACGGACTGGGCGAGGGCCTTTCCATAAGAACCTTCCGGGTCGTTGGTCACCCCGGTGAGGAGCTGGCGCATCAACGCGTCAGAGGTTTCGGGAGTCGCTCCGAGGGCATAGCCGGAGGAGGCGAGTGCGTCCAAAACCGCAACGGCACTTGCTGGCGTGTCGAGGCCGACGCCGTTCCCGACGCGCCCGTCCTTATTGGGATAGTTTGAAAGCACGATGGCAATGCGCTTGCGGCCGGGAGGCGTTTTTCTCAGGCGCACCCAGCGTTCTACCAGTGCACCGAGGTGTTCAATTTGGGACCGGTCGGAGCTCAGTCTTTTAAGGGTGCATTGGGCGTCGGCAAGGAGTGATGCCTCTTCCTTGAAGCCCGCTACCGTTGCAAACACCCTTCCATCCAACTCGGGAAGGGCGGCTTGGATTGCGGCTTCCGCGGGTGAGAGCCCGGCGGGGTTGCGTTCCCACGCTGCGCGACCCGCTGCGGATACCCCCACCTGCAAGACGGGACAGTCCAGTGCGCTGAGGAAGGCGGCGCCCTCCCCGCCTGTGTGGCTTGCTGAAAAACTTTGGAGCGTCAGGACAGCGTCCGGCGCCACAGCGTCACGACTCTCCTCCACAAGGGCCGCTTGAACGGAGGTGTCCCTCAGCGACTGACAATAAAACGCGCTGACCGAGAGTCCTCGTTTCTCGAGCGCGGCACACAGCGCGTCGACCACCTCCAAATCCGCAGTTTGCTGCCATGCGCGGTAGAAGGTCAGCCAAACGGTCCCGGCGGACCCGGGCGATGTTGCCCTCCTGTGCCAGCCGAAGGAGGGAACCGGCATCACCTCGGGAAGCTCGATCCGCGCGGCGCTGTCCCATGCCAAAAGCGATTCCGCCAACGCTCCTGCCTCGACGAGGTTGCGCGTGCCGCCCTCCGCAAAAAGAGCGTGCAGAACCGCGGCCGTGTCCCCGGGGAAATCAGAAAGGGCGGCGAGTTCGGAGTCAGCCGCCTCGGTGGGAGAGAGCAGGAGAAGACGCGGCCTCGGATGGCACTCCTTGAGATCGAGCAGTGCCTGAAAAAGGTGAGGGAAATAGGCGCGACCACCGAGCAACCGCGCGATCAGAAGCTGCGAGCCGCGCAGCACCTTTTCCACGAAATAATCCGCGGCGACGGGTTGGCGCAGGGGCGCGGCATGGCTCAGCCGCAGGCGCGCACCAAAGCGGTCGCTCCAGTGTGCGGCGACGGCGGTGAGATCGGTGTCCGCCGCGCTGAGGAAGACGACATCGGCGGGGGTTTGCTCGGAGAGGATGAGCTCCCTCTCCGCGTCCAGCATCCCTTCCTGAGCGCCTACCCAGTGCATCGGGCCTTCCTAGTGCCAGTCGGAACCGGTGATCTCGTGGAGGGTGCGGGCAACGCTCTCGCGGTTGGGATGGTAGCCGATGAACACGATCGAGGAATCAGCGGGCGCATGGTCGTGGGCGTCGTAGTAGGACTGCACCCTCGCGCGCACGGCCTGCAGCACCAGGGCGTGATGTTTGCCGGCCACGGCCACGTGCCCTTTGGCGCGCAAGACGGGTTCGCGCAGGGCGGCCTCAGACACCGCCCGCTTGATTAGTTCGGGATCCTGTGCGGCGTGGCTGTGCAGTACAAAAGACTGCCAGCCCGGGTCATGTCCATGGAAGTGTTCGTGCGAGTGTTCGCCGTGCTCGTGCGCGCCGATGCCACTGTGGGAGTGGCCATCGAATTGTGTTTGGTCGGCGAGCGGCGCGGCGTTGAGCTCCGGCATTTGATGCAGCGGGCCATGGTGGTGGTCGTGGGAGTGTCCGTGCCCGTGTTCATGGGCGGGTGGAGCTGCCTCATCGTGGAGGTGCAATCCCATCACCAGACGCGTGTCCAACTGCGCATGGTAGGCCAACTCCATGAAGCGCACCTTGGGGGCCCTTGCGCGAATGGCGTCCTCGGCCGCCAGGAGCGCCTCCTCCGAGAGCTCGTCGATCTTGTTGAGGATGACGACGTCCGCGTTCTCGAGTTGCTGGAGAAAGATGGTGTCCACTGCCTCCGCGTGGGAGGGGGCATCCGCGGCCTCGCCCCCGGGGACGGGCTTGCCCGCGTCGAGTGCGCCGGCGCTCAACTGCGGCACGTCGACGACGGTCACCACCGCGTCGAGTTGGAAGTCGGCGCGCACCTCGGGCCAGTTGAGGGCGCTCATGACCGGCTGGGGCAGGGCCAGACCGGAGGTCTCGATCAATACGTGATCAATCTGATGTTTCCGGGACTGAAGCTGGCGCATCACCGGAACAAAGTCGTCGTTGACCGAGCAACACATGCAGCCGTTGGGCAGGTCGTGGATTTCCACGCCGCACTCGCTCCCGGCAGAGCGCAGGAGTGCTCCGTCCACAGACACCTCGCCGAATTCGTTGACCAACACCGCCAACCGCCGGTCCGGATTTTTTTTGAGCAGGCCGCAGATCAGCGTGGTTTTACCGGAGCCGAGAAAGCCGGTGACAATGGTGACGGGGATTTTCATTCGTTGGGATGGTGGAAAGTTTGGAGTGGTTGGGGACCGGTGTGTCTACCGCGCGCCCTCCAAGAGTTGGACAAGGACCGCGTTTGCTTCGGGAAAAATCACAAGCAGTCCTGCACCCGCCAGCAGCGCCCCGCCCGCGAAACGGAGCCGAGCCTCGGCCAGAACGCGTCCCGCAAACAGAGCCGCCGCGGACACCAGTAACGTGGCGCACAGACATCCGGTGGCGAACAGCGTCCAGTGACTGCCTGCCGCCGTTTGGTTGAGCAGGGCGTCCCCGTGACAGAAGCCGGACGCGGCAATCGCCGCACCAGCGGGCAGCCATCCGGCCCGGGCGCCCCGCCACAAAAGGAGCGCGGTCAGGGCGACTGTCAGCGGCACCACAAAATCAGGCAATGCGACACCGCTGACGTTGAAGAGTCCGCCGGCCAGCGCGACGAGCGTGTAGACCGAAAGGAGCAATGCGACGCCGCCGCGCGACGGGAGTCTGGAGGCCACAAGGCCCACAGCAAATGCCGAGAGCAGATGGTCCAGTCCGTGCACCGGCATGCTCAGCCCCTGCAGAAAAGGCGCGTTGGACATGAACTCGGCGTGGTGCGCCTCTGCAGCGGGAGTCAGAACAAACAGGGCGCTCGCAACGAATGCGTACGGGAGTGGGTTGGCTGGTTTTTGCATGGTGACTAAAGCTGGGTCGGAGGGAGTTTCGGAAAGATTGTGCGCCTCGCCCAATCCAAAACGGCGGCCGGATCTGAGGTGCGCAGAGGGTTATCGCACGGCGGGCGTTGGACAACCAGCAGAGGAATGCCGATTGCGTTGGCGGCTGCAATCTTCGCGGGGAGTCCGCCTGTTTCGCCCGAGTCTTTGCTGAGCACGCAGTCGATCTCCCAGTCTCGCCAGAGCGCCTCGTTGGCCCGCTGTGAAAAGGGGCCCTGCATCGCGCAAATACGGGAGGCGGGAATCCCCGCTTGCACCGCCCGTTCGAGGGACTCCGGGTTGGGCGTGACGCGGGCAAACCACTGTCGCTCCTCCGCCCCCGCGGTTTGCAGCAGGGCGGAGAGGTCTTTGACGCCCGTACCCACGAAAATTCTGCGGCCCAGTTCCACCGCCTTGTGCCCAGCCTCTGCCATGTCACTGCAACCAATGACCTCCGGCGGCAATGGTTGGCCGGGACGCTCGTAGCGCATGAGGGGAATCCTCAGGCCGGCGCACAGACGCGTCAGTTGTGCGGAGATCCGTGTGGAGAAGGGATGTGTGGCATCGAGCACCCCCGCGGCCGAGGAAGCCTCCAGCAGTGCGCGGCGGGCGGGTTCCCCGATGCGTCCCGCCACAACGTGGGCGCCGGGACAGTGTCGGCGCGCCTGCGCTGCGCCGTATTCGGTGGCGACGGAAATCACGATCGGATGGCCGGCGTCCCGGAGGCGGGCCGCGAGCGCGTTGCCATCGCGGGTTCCGGTGAAACACCACAAAGCGCCCCCTGGGATTTCCGCAGTTTGCGGTCCCGTCTCTGTCTGCCACCCGTGGTAGCCGCGCGGTGCAAACAGAAAAGCGCCGTTTCTGCGGGTGAAACGTGTGCCGATGACCAGCGTGGTGAGCATGTCGAAGCTCCGGTTGCGCAGCTCGCCTAGCGAGCAGATGTCGGTGGAGGCGTCCTCGCGATACGCATTGCGGACGATGCCGCACCAGGCTTCCGGCGGCCTGTGTTCAAGCAGGATGTCCAACACGCGGTAAACGCCTTCCCGCCGTGCCTCGCTCTGGACGTTGTAAAGGACGAGGGCAACCTCCGCGCTTGCCAGAAGCCGTGCGCGCTGCTCGATCCACGGCCAGGGACACAGCAGGTCCGAGAGCGAGAGCGTTGCGAAGTCGTGCCCAAGCGGGGCGCCCAGCAGGGAGGCGCAGGATTGTGCCGCGGTGATCCCGGGGATGATACGCACGTCGGTTTGTTCGCCGGGTTCCAGCATTTCGAGGGCGAGTGGCGCAAGCCCGTAGACGCCGATGTCTCCGCTGGAGACCAGGCTCACGGTGCGTCCGGAACGTGCGAGTGTGAGCGCCAGTGCCGCCCGCTCCCGCTCCTTGGTCAAGGGCAGGTCGTGGACCTCCTTTCCAGCAAGCCACGGGGCGATCCACCGAAGGTAGAGGCCGTACCCGACGACAACGTCACTCCGCTCGAGTGCTTCGCGCGCCATTGGCGGAATCAATCCCGCGGCGCCCGGACCCACCGAAACCAGATTGAGTTGGCCGCTCATCGTGGTCCTCCGTGCCGGAATCCCGGGAAGCGGTCTGCGACGATCGCGACGGTAACTCCGGCCTGCGCGTGTTTGGGCACGAGCAGCGTGCCCCTGGGCGAGGCGAGCAAGGCGCAGGGTTCGCAGACGCCGGCGAGACCCACGTTGGATCGCACCCAGTCGGAGGGGGTGGCAGTCAGCGGACGGTCGGCGAGTTGGGCCGAGGAGAAGACGCGCAGAGGGAAGCCCTTTCTCGCGACCCACTCCAGCAGACCTGGTTCCCTCGCCTTGATGTCTACGGTGGTAACCTCGCGAACTTCCTCTATCGAGGCACGCGCCACGGACAAGGCGGACGAGACGGCGGATTCTATCCGGTCAGCCCCCAGGCCGCGTCTCAAGCCGATGCCGAGGGTGAGCGGTTTGAGCGCCTCCGTGGCTGTCGTAATGACCGGCACCGCACCGGTGAGGTTGGCGATGCGGTGGGCCAGGGCGTTGCCCCCGCCCTCGTGTCCGCCGAGCACGGGGATCGCAAAGCGGCACGCCTCGTCGACGACCACCACGGCTGGGTCACTGCGCTTGTCCCGCGGCAGGCCTGTCAGGTAGCGCGTCGCGATTCCCGCTGCCATGAGCAGCACCCATGCGTCGGCTTTTGGAAACGCAGCGGTGAATTGTTCCCGGTTGGAGGCATCGCAGGCCGTTGATTCGTCACCGTCGGCTGCTTCCGCGGGCAGCACCTGCGCATCCAACCCAAGCGCCAGATGTTTGGCGAGAGGCCGTGCGGATTCGCGGACATGCCAAAGGGCGAGTTTCATCGGGGGGAGAGGGCGGGAGCCGCCTTGCGGAACTTATGCGCGTAGGCCGGATTGTAGAGTTGCGACGGGATTCCCGGCGCATCGCTCAAGGTGTGCCCGACGAGCAGCATCGTCGAGAGACGCCAATCTTCCTGATTGAGGCCGTCCAGAAGCGTTCCCAGCGTGGCGCGGACATGTTTTTCCTGAGGCCAACTGGCCTTGCAGACCAGCGCGGCGGGCGTGTCAGCGGTGTACCCTTCCAACAGTTCCGCCACGACCCGCTCCAGGGAGGCGCCGGACAGGAAGACGGCCATGGTCGCCCCGTGCCGCGCGAAACCGGCGAGGGCCTCTGTGTCGGGGACGCTCGAAGCGCGCCCTTCGGCGCGCGTGATGATGATCGACTGCGAGACCTCCGGGCGGGTGAGGGACGCATTCAGCACCGCAGCCGAAGCAGTGAAGGACGAGACGCCGGGGACTACTTCGTAGGCGATTCCGATCCGGTCGAGCGCACGCATCTGTTCATGCACCGCGCCGTAGATCGCAGGATCGCCCGAGTGGATTCTCGCGACATTCCAGCCGAGGGAGCGGGCCCGCTCGTATTCGGCGACCTGTTCGTCGAGGTTCATCTTTGCCGTGTCGAGGCACACTGCGTCGGGGCCGCAGTGCACAAGCATTTCGCGGCTCACCAGCGAACCCGCGTACAACACGAGGGGCGCCTCGGCCAGAATACGCGCACCCCGCACCGTGATGAGATCCGCGGCACCCGGGCCGGCACCGATAAAGAAGACTTTCATAGGGGTAGGGGAGAAGGATTGCGGATCAGCATGGTCGAAAGGTAGCCCGAGGGAGATTTGTCGAGGAGTCCGCCGATGCCAACCCGGCAGACGGCGTCTGGCATGCCCACGCGCCCTCCGAACACGCTGTGCTCGCACAGTTGCATGCGGTCCAGCAATGAAATCACCTCGGGAAGGCGGCGGCCGATTTTCATCAGCACGGTGATGTCGTGCTGTTTGAGGGCGCGCTCCAGCGCCTCGATGGAATCGGGGCAGGGGAGGATCAGGACCCGCTCCTTGCCCTCCCCGAGCGGGAAACCCGTGGCGGCGGCGAGCGCGGCGTAACTGCTGATGCCGGGAAACACGCGGCAAGGAGCCTCCGGGCAGGCCGACTGGACGGCGCGCAGCGTGTAGTTGAACGTGGAATAGGTCATGGAGTCGCCGAGCGTCAGGTAGGCGACGTCGCAACCTGAGCGCAGGAGTTGCGCAATGCGTTGCGCCATTGTCGTGTAGCGCGCGAGCAACGCGTCGTGCTCGGTGGACATGTCGAACTCCACCTCGTGGAAGTGGTCACCGGGAATGTCGTGCAGTGGCAGACAGCCCTTTGCCGTCGACGTTTCCTGGGAAGTCGCCCGGGGCACGAAAACCGCGCCGCACTGTTTGAGCGCCTCCCACGCCAGCACGGGGATCAAGCCCGGCTCTCCCGGTCCGACTCCGATCCCAAAGAATGTGCCGGTGGGCTTCATGTTGCGGCTCCCAATGCGGTGCCGTCCATACCGAACAGGCGCACCTGAATTTCATCCACGTTTCGGACGCGGCCGCGCACGGCCTCGGCGATGGCGGCCTCGACAGCCGTCCAGAACGGCGGTGCGTCCTCCCGGTGGCGGGTGGTCTCGATGAACGCCTCGGTGCTCGCCGCGGTTCCCAGGGATTCCGCAAGGGCAGGGGCGCGTGCCGCCGCCACCGGCAAAAGCGCTTCAACGGCTCCGGCGCTGCGGTGGGAATGCGTGTCCCATACACCGGCGATGAGTTTTGCGAGTTTCCCCGGATGCCCCACGACCCAGAGCCTTGGAATTGTATACCCAAGATCCGAGAGCTCCGCGCTCACACAATCCAGTGCGAAGCCGGCGAAGTTGGACATCTGCACGATTTGTTTCAGCGGCAGGGCAAGGTGACTTCTCGCGAAGCGTTGGCCCAGATTCCCCGGAGAAAGCACAATCTCGGTGGGACGGTCTCCGAGGGCCACCCGAACGTACACCTCGATGGAGGCCTTGAAGGAGGCGAGCGATTTGGGTTCCACGATGCCCGTGGTCCCGAGGATCGAGATGCCGCCCTCGATTCCGAGGCGTGGATTAAAGGTGCGCGCGGCGATTACTTCGCCGTCCTCGCAGCCCACTTCCACGTCGAATCCCGGAAACGCCGCATCCCCTTCCAGGACTTCTTCGAGGGCCTGGCGGATCATCTGGCGCGGAACCGCGTTGATGGCCGGTTCGCCAATGGCGAGACGCAGCCCCGGCTGGGTGACCCTGCCCACGCCTTTGCCACGGAGAAAGACCAAGCTGCCGGTGTTGTTTCGCTTCAACCGGACGATGATGCGGGCGCCGTGGGTTTGGTCGGGGTCGTCTCCGCCGTCTTTGATGACCGATGCGCCGGTCCATCCTTCGGATGAAGGGATCGCGGCGATGGGAATGCTCAGGTAGTGCCGGCCGTCGGGAAGTGTCACGTTGACGGAGTCTGGAAGACTGCCGGTGAGCAACTGAATCAGCGCGGCTTTTGACGCGGCTGCGGCGCTGGTGCCAGTGGTGAATCCACGGCGCAGTCCATTGGGCGCCAGTTCGGACAGGTCAAACGGCAAGACGTTCCGCGCGTCCGCGGGCGGGGCGGAGGAGTTGGTGTTGTTGAGCTGAGGAAGCAGTCCGGCGCTCATGGTTTCCACTGAGTCTGTGTCGCCTCGATGAGGAGGGCGTTGACTGCGGCAGCGGCCCACGGTGAACCGCCCCGGGTGCCGCGGTTGGTGATCCGCGGCACGTGGAGGCATTTGCGCAGCTTCTCTTTTGACTCTTCGGTGCCGACAAAACCCACGGGCAGCCCGATGACGAGCCGGGGCCGCCAGCCCTGTTGTTGGATGAGGCGGACAGTTTCCTCCAGCGCGGTCGGCGCGTCGCCGATCGCCAGAAGCACCTCGTTGCCGTACTTGAGCCACGCCCTGCGGATGCCGGCCGCGGAGCGGGTCAGGCCGTTCGCTTCCGCCACGAGAAAGGTCTCTTCGTCGTGGACGAGGCAGGCCGTCCGTAAGCCGAACTGTCCAAGCAACGGGCGTTTCAATCCGCTCTGCACCATGGTCACGTCCGTAACAATCACGCAGCGGTCCGCGATCGCGCGCAGGCCGGCCTCCGGAGCTCCGCGGGAGAGAAAGACATCCTCGGGGATGTTCATGTCGCCTGCGGTGTGCACGAGGCGTTGCAGGATGGACCGCTGTTCGTCGGGGAATGCGGACCAGTCCCGTCCTGCTGCAATGATCTCAAAGCTCCTTGCCTCGATTGGATGCGGCTGGTACGGGCCGGTGGCCGGCCGGTTCACGGGACGCGGTGCGGTTTGTGGGGGAGGCGCGGGAGAGGAGGGATCCTCCGGTGTAGCGGCGGGTGGGGTTTCCGCGGGGGTGGCGTTGGCCGCTGCAATTGGGCCGCCGGCGCGCACGTGGAAATGATGCCCCTCCTGAGGCGCGCCTTTTTCGGATTCGTAGCCGATGATTGCGGTGCGGTATTTGCAGAGGCTGCAGTTCATGTGCGCCTTGCCTTCAAAGGCTTCGCGCGCACGGTCGAGGAGAGCTTCCGCCGTGAGCGGATGCGATCCGAGGTAACCGGCCTGCAGCACTTCCACCTGGGGGCGGCTCGCCGAGATGGCGGCAACCGCGGCTTCGATGCGCTTGATCAGCACGCCGGTGAAAAGGAAAAACGGGACCACAATCAAGCGGCGGAAGCCGAGCCTCGCAGCCTGCTCGAAGCCGTCCGCCACTCCGGGCTCTGCCGTGCCCGAATAACACACGTAGGAACCGCCGAAGCCCATGCCCTCCTCGAGAATGCGGGCCAGTTTGGAGACATCAGAGTTGGCGTCCGGATCGGTGGTGCCCCTGCCGACGACGACCAGACAGGTCTCCGCACGCGAGAGGATTTGGCGCGACTGGGCCTCCGCCTCCACGACGCGGATCCGGCAGAGTTGCAACACCGCGGGGTGCAGGTGCATTGGCGCGCCGTAGCGAATGTCGTGTCCGGGGAACTCCCGCTGGAGCGCCTGCACCTCGACGGGCATGTCGTTTTTGGCATGGGTCGCGCCGAGCAGTACTCCGGGCACGACGGAGATCCGCTTGGCCCCGCTCGCAACCGCCGCGCGAACCCCTTCGTCGATGGTTGGCCGTGAAAACTCGAGATAGCCGTGGGCGACAATCCGGTCCTCGGCGCGTTCGCGCACCACGTCTATGAAGCGCTCGAACTGGGCGACTCCTTCAAGGTCCCGGCTTCCATGGCCGGCGACCACCACTGCGAGATCTTCGGGAAGACGAATCATACAATGGGTTGGATCTGGCTGGGAAAGGGTTGGAGGCTCCGGATGAGCAGGATGCTCATGTCGGAAAAGGTGCCGGTGCATTCCGCGAGGGTGCCACTCCAGTTGGCTTCCGCCCTGGTGAGTTGTTCCCACACCTCGACGGGGTGTTCGCCGGGGATACCGCAGTCGATGAGGTATTTTGTGATGTCGGCGGGCATGAAGTCCCAGGGACGCGGGATGACGATGGCGTTGCGTCCGTCCTCGAGCACGTGGACGAGGTGTTTTTGAAAAGGAACCAAATCCCCGCGGCGGTGGAAGGTGATGAAGGTTGTTTCGTCAAAGCAGACCTTGCCGCGGCTCGCCAAAATCTGGGCGGAACTAATCCCGGGAACGGTCTCAACCGGATGCCCGCAGGCGCTCTCGATGCGCTCGAGAAACTGGAACCCGGAGAAGTGAATGTCCCCCATGAACACCACAACGCACCGCTTGCCCGCGTGGTGAAGTTCCGCCACCTCTGCAAGGCGAGCGGTCTGATCGCGATAGTTCATCCCGATGGAGCGACAGCCTTCTGGAAGATGGGGCCGTGCGACCTCGAGGACGGCATCGAAGCCGGCGACAACGTCGGCAGCGGCAATCAGGTCGCGTGCGCGGAGGGTCAGGAAACTGGGGTCACCGGGGCCGGCGCCGATGCAATGAATCATGGGGTGAGAAAAAGGCTGGAGGTGAGGTTAGGGGAGAGCGCCGGAAAGTACAAATGGACGTAGGAGGCGTGCAGGCGGCGATTGCGGTAGCCTTCCCGGCGCGCCACACCGTTACGGCGGCGCACCGCGTCCCAGGCGTTGGCGTGGGTGGCCTCCGCAGTCCAGCGCGAATGATGGAACTCGTGTCCGCGTGCGGGCGGGGCCCCGGCTTGCGCCACGGAGCAGTAGCCGAAGTTTTGCAGGGTGCGGGTCATTTCAACCCCACCTGGAATTGCACCTGCCATGGGGAAACGGCCGCCGTCGAGGGACACGAGCTCTTCAGAGAGGAGCATCAGTCCGCCACACTCCGCGTAACACGGGATCCCGTCGCACGCCGCCTCGCGGAGGGATTTGAGAATTGGGGTGTTATGGGACAGCGCCGCCGCATACACTTCCGGAAAACCGCCCCCGAGCACGATTGCTTGCGCCTCCCGGGGGACGGATTGATCGAGCAAGGGCGAGAATGGGAGCAACTCCGCACCCTGCTCCATAAGCCACTCGAGGTTTGCCTCGTAGTAAAAGTGGAACGCTGCGTCGCGAGCGATGGCGACCTTGCGAGCGCGATTGGCACCGGGCGACTGAATCGCGCTGGGTGCTTCTGAAACACCGGGCGCGCCGTTGGGTTGGAGAACGGGTTTCGGGTGGATTTGCGCCAGCGCGACCATTGCATCCAAGTCGAGCGTACTCTCGGCGATCGCAGCCAGATCGGCGTTGGAGGGGAGTCTGCGTTCTTGGGCTGCCTGCAGGCCGAGGTGGCGTTCCGGCCAGTCGAGCGCCTCCAGCTTCGGGATCGCTCCCAGCACGGGAATTCCGGAGGGGCGAAGTGCCTCGCGGAGGTATTCTGCGTGAGAGTCTCCGCTGACTCCTACAAGCACGACGCCGGCGATCCTGTCCGGTGCCGCCTCGGCGAGGAAGCCCCGCAGTCCTGCGGCGAGGGAGCGTCCGGCCTTCGCTGCGGGTACGCTCAACACGACGGGCCAGCCCAGCCAGCGCGCCAGTTCCATGGTGCTGCCTTCTTCGGAGGTTGGGTGCGCTCCGTCAAACAGGCCCATGACGCCCTCGAGCACCCCGGTGGCCGTCCGGGTGTGGCGGTTCGCCTCGTCGAGGAGTCGTTCCCTACCCATGAGCCAGACATCCAGATTCCGTGAGGAGCGGCAGGCGTACCGGTTGTGGTATCCCGGGTCAATGTAGTCGGGGCCGGCCTTGAAGGGCTGTACGCGCAGGCCCCGCTGTTCGAAGGCGGCGAGCAGCAGGCAGGTGAGGACGGTCTTCCCGCTGCTGCCGTGCATTCCGGCAAGGACGAAGCCGGCGGGTCGCGTAGCGCCCGCAGGAGGGCCGTGGTTGTCCGGAACAGTGCTCAAAATTCGATTCCCCTCCGGGCTGAGACTCCCTGGTCAAAATGGTGTTTGATCTTGCGCATTTCGGTGACGACATCAGCCAGTTCCACGAGGGTTTCGTGGGCGTATCTCCCGGTGAAGACCAACTCCACCTGCGGCGGACGTGAGCGCGCCAACTGCACCGCCCGGTCGAGGGGAATCAGGCCGCGGTGAATACAGTAGTTGATCTCATCAACGATCACGAGGTCGTGCTTGCCCGCCGTGAGCACCTCCTCGAGCTTGTCCATTTCAGTGGCGAGCGCGCGGGTCATTGCCTCGACGTGTTCGGGAATGTGTTTGCTGCGGGAAAGAATCCAGTCCTGCTCCACGTTGGTGTAGGTGAGGTTGGGATGGAGCCCGGGGCAGATGGCGAGCTCGCCGGTCTTCCAGCGCGGCTTCATCATCCGCAGGTAGTAGACGTGGAAACCGCAACCGAGGGCGCGGAGCATCAGCCCCATCGAAGCGGTACTCTTGCCCTTGCCTTCACCGGTGTAGATTTGGAAGGCGCCCTGTTTAAGGTTTGGAGTCGTTGCCATTGTTAATGTTTCCCTTGAGTTTGACAGGAGGGACGGACGGGAGCGGTTCAAACCTCCGGTTAAAATCGGGGGTTGGAATTTCGGGAGGCACGGGTGGCAGCGCCACGGGTTTTGGGGTGAGCCACTGCCGCGCCTGCAAGCCTGCCGCGAGCACAAAGACGCAGAAAAAGGCGACGCCCCAAAACCAGCGCAGCACCCGGAGGATGTCGCCCGGTTGGGCGGGCCGGGCGTTGGCATTGAAAACCGGCCCCCGCTGCGGAATGCCGTCGTAATAGTTTGTGCCGCCCAGCCGCACGCCAAGCGCCCATGCCGCAGCGGCCTCGCTCCATCCTGCGTTGGGGCTGGCGTGTTTGCCGGAGTCCTGAAGGACTGCCAGCACGTAGCGGAAGGCTCTGGGCAGGAGGGAGGCCAGAGCACACAGCCGGGCGGGGAGGTAGCCAAGGACGTCGTCGGCGCGCGCGGAAAACTTGCCCATCAGTTCGTAGCGCGGGTTGCGGTGCCCGACGATGGAGTCGAGCGTGTTGGTGGTCCGATAGATCAGGGCGGCGGGTGCGCCTCCCACGGCGGCCCAAAAGAGAGGCGCGACAAATCCATCTGTCGCACTTTCGGCAACCGCCTCGACCGCGGCCCTGCTGATTTCGGAGGCGTCGAGATTGTGTGTATCCCGCCCGACGATGGCTCCGACGCGCAGGCGTGCCTCGCCCAGATCGTCCAGAACGAGGGGCGCCACGACGGCGCGGGCGTGAGCATCGAGATCGCGCGCGGCGAGGGTTTGGTAGATGATCAGGGCATCCCAGATCCAGCCCATCGGCGCGCCAAAGCTCAAAAGAATGTTCCGTACCAGCAGGTAAGCTGCCAACAGACTTCCGCAAACCGAGAGCCACAAGATCAAGCCGCCGAAAACAGTTCGCCCAAGAACGCGCGCCCAGAGCATTTCAAACGGACCACAGAGCGCCCCCGCGGCGCGGGTCACATGCGGCCAGTCCCGTGGATCGCCGAGCAGCAAATCGAGACAAACCGCGCACAGAAATTGAAGCACATCAGTCCGCCACATAACGCCAGAGGTCCTCAAGGTTGAGGTGGGTTTCGATCAGGTCGGCCATGCCGGAATAAAGCGCGTTTCTTTGTTCGCGAAAGGGAACTTTCGAACTGCGATGCCGTGAAAGTCCCGCCTGCCGGGCGACTGCAAGCCGCAGGGAGGTCGCCTCAAACAGACCATGAAGATAGGTGCCCCATACCCGCCCGCTCTGGAGTCCCTCGGGCCTTTCTTCGCGGCCGATAACAATGTGGAGGAGGGGTTCGCATGGAGCGAGCGGACGGCTCCTGCCCATGTGAATCTCGTAGGCGTCCCACGTTTCGCCCTCAAAACGAGCCGCCACGGTGCGCACTTCCTTGACCGGTTCGAACCATGTCTCCATGGGCAGCAGCCCGAGGCCCGCAGCGTCGCCACGCTCTCCCGCGAGCCCTTGCTCGTCAGTGAGGCGCTGGCCCAACATTTGAAAGCCGCCGCAGATTCCAATCACCAGTGCTCCGCGTGAGTGCGCCCGCAGCAGCGCTTCCGCAAGCCCTGTTTCACGCAACCACCCGAGGTCCGCAATCGTGTTTTTACTGCCCGGCAGCACGATCACCCGTGCCGCTTCGAGTTGCTCTGCCCGATCCACCCACTCCACCCGGACTCCTTCGTCGAGTTGCCACGGATTGGTGTCCTGCCCGTTGGAGAGGTGCGGGAAGCGGATCCAGTGGAGCGGATCGCCGTCGGTCCGCGCACCGGGTTCCTCCGAAAGGCTGTCCTCATTTTCAGGCTGAAGGTGGCCGCGGTAGGGAAGCGTCCCGAGCAACGGCGCTCCAAAGTGCGGTGCAAAGTAACGGCCGGCATCCGCAAAAAGGGAAAGATCGCCGCGGAACTTGTTGACCACAAGACCGCAACAGCGTTCGCGGTCGCGGGGGTGAAGGAGCGCCCACGTGCCGGCTGCCTGCGCAAAAACGCCGCCCCGTTCGATGTCGGCGACCAGCATCCATCTTCCGTCCAAATGGTGGACCGGGCGCATGTTGACCAGATCCCGCTGAAGAAGATTCAGTTCGACCGGACTGCCGGCGCCCTCGAGCACAAGCACATCGCAGCGGCTTTCCCAGTGGGAAAGGCTCTCCGTCACAGACGGCCAGAGGCGCTCGATTTGCTGGTAGTACTCGCCTGCGAGAATGTGGCCTTCGGCCTTGCCCAGAAGAACCAGTTGTGAGCCGGATTTTCCCGAAGGCTTGAGCAGGATCGGGTTCATCCGGACCGAGGGGGCCAGGCCGCAAGCCTCCGCCTGGACCGCCTGCGCGCGCCCGATCTCGCCGCCGTCGATCGCTACTGCCGAGTTGTTGGACATGTTCTGAGCCTTGAACGGGGCAACCCGCACGCCGCGGCGGCGGAGCCAGGCGCAGAGGGCGGTCGCCATCCAGCTTTTTCCGCTGTTGGAGGAGGTTCCCAGCACGCTGATGGCTCGCATCTTCCGTTTGCGCGAACCGCGAGTCGGCGGTGCGCCGGCGTTGAGGGCGCGGGCGAGCGATTCCAACAATTGGCCGTTTTCCTCCGGCCTCCGCACCGCGACGCGGAAGTGACGCGCCTCGTCGAGGCCCGCGAATCCGCGGCAGACGCGGATGAGAATACCGTCCCTTCCGAGCGACTCTTCGATTTGGTGTGCGGTGGCGTTCCGGGTCTCGACCAGCAGGAAATTGGTTTCCGAGGGAAAAGGGTGCAGGCCTGGGAGCGCACCCAATGCGCTGCTGAGCGCCCCGCGGCTGACCGGCAGGGGGGCGAGGCTTGCGAGCATCGCGGCGTGGTTTGCGGGAGTGAGGTTTTTTTGCGCCCACGCCTCGGCGATTCCGTTGACCGACCACGGGGCCTGCATCAGGCGGAGGCGGTTCATCCAATCTGGGTTTGCCGTGGCCACGAAGCCCAGCCGCAGGCCCGGGACCGACCAGCTTTTGGTCTGGGCGCGGAGGACGATCACGTTCGGGTGTTCGGCGAGGCGGTTGAGAAGCGATGCCTGCTCGTGGCTGGGCACGAACTCGATAAAGGCTTCATCAAGAATCCAGTGGAGCTTTTGGAGGCGCGGATCGCGGATGAGGTTCCCGATGCCGGGGATTAACCCGCCACAGGGATTGTTCGGGTGCCCGAGGACGACGAGGTCGAAATTTGAAAGGAACTCCGCGTTCAGTAGTGCTGGGAACGAGGTTCCCATCCTTCCGATTCCCTCCGCAGAAATGTTTGCCGCGGTGCAGGCGCGCCGGTAGTCGGCAAAGCAGGGATCGAGAAGTAGCGCACGCTTTCCCTCAAAAAGGCGGGCTGCGAGGTAAAGGCCTTCGATCGCACCCGCGGTGGGCAGAATTTGTGCGACGGGCACCCGGTGAAGGTGGGCCATTTGACCAGCAAGCGCGCCTCCGTCGGGCTCGGGATAGCGCGACACCGCTTCGGACAGTTCCACTGCGCCGGGCAGGGCGGGAGCGCTCCAAAAAGCGTTGGTGTTGACGCTGAAATCGAGGCGCACCTTCACTCCGAAACGGTGTTCCGCCTCGCGCAACCTGCCGCCGTGAAAAGCCTGGCTCATGGGCGTGCCTCTCCTTTCAGACAGAGCGGCAACCCTGCGATTTGAAATTCCACGTGGTCCGCGAGGCTCGCGACGAGTTGGTTCGCGCGTCCGCACAGGTCGCGGAAGGCGCGTCCCTCCGGACTGGATGGAACGAGGCCCATGCCGAGTTCATTGCTGACGATGTAGAGTTCGAGTTCGCTACTGCGTGCCTCTGTCAGGGCGGTCCGGAGCCGGGTGAGCAGTTCCGGTTCCGGGATGCTTTCAAAGTGGAAGGAAAGCCAGAGCGTCAGGCAGTCCAACACCACGGCGCGGCCTCGCAGATCTTGGAAGAGTGCGGAGAGGTCAAACCGGTTTTCCACAGTGTCCCATGAGGCTGGTCGCCTGGAGCGGTGCGTTACAATCCGATGCGCCATTTCGGCGTCGACCGCTCCGCTGGCGTAGGTGGCCACATAGGTCACCGACCGTGCCGAGAGGGCCGCCAAGGACTCCGCCCTTGCGCTTTTGCCGCTGCGCGCGCCACCGAGGATCATCGTGATTGTGGCGGTCATGTGCGGGAGCAGGCCATCGCCAGCACGGCGAGTTCGGTAAGTTGGACCGTGGCGCCGAGGCAGTCGCCCGTGATGCCTCCAATGCGCCGCTCAAAAAAACGTTCTGCTGCGAAAACAAACACCGTCACGCCGGCGAGCATCGGGACGGCTTGGAGCGGATACAGCGCCAGACACGTCGCAACCGGCAGGAGCAGAGCGGTTGCGAGACGGTGGCGGGGCAGACGTTCGCAGAAGGGACGGGCGCGGCCCGGATCGCTTCCAACATGCGGCTGAAGGTGCAGCATTCCGACGGAAGCGGCGCGTCCGAGGACGTGTGCGGTGAAGGTGGCGTGACAAGCTTGAAGCAGGCCTGCGCCAAGGAGTTCATAGAGGAGCATCCACTTTGCCGAGAGCGAAAACCATAGGGCCAGCGCGCCAAAGCTGCCCAACCGGCTGTCTTTCATGATCTCGAGTCGACGGGACGGTGTGGTTCCGCCGAGGAGACCGTCCGCGCTGTCGGCCAGACCGTCTTCGTGGATCCCACCGGTGAGCAGGACGGTGGCCAGCATGCTGAGCAGTACCGCGATTCTGGTGGGGAACGCGAGAGAACCGGCTGCGAGCACCGCCGCCCCCACAAGGCCAATCAAGGCCCCGACCAGTGGAAAGAAAGTGACCGAAGCCGCGACCGCCTCACGGGAGTGGACGCACCACCGGCCCACGGGAATGCGGGTCAGGAGCATCAGGGCGGTAAGAAACTCGTTGAAAGCGGCTTTCATCGCGGGACCTCGATTGGGGAGGGGAGGGCCTCGCTTACGCCTGCGGCCTCAAAGGTGGCCATTTCGTTGAGCAGACGGGTTGCGGCGCGGAGCAGGGGAAAGGCAAGCGCCGCACCGGTCCCTTCGCCAAGTCGCATTCCGAGTTGGAGCATGGGGGTTGCCCCGAGTTCTCCGAGCACCAGGGCATGGCCCGTTTCCGCAGAGCGGTGGGCGAAGAAGCAGCAGTCCAACGCCGGGGGGGCGATGCGCGCGGCGACGAGTGCGGCGGCCGAGGCGATGAATCCGTCCACCAGCAAGGGCAGTCCGACTTCGGAGGCGGCCAGAATGCAGCCGACCATCGCGGCGATCTCGAGGCCCCCGACGTGTTGCAGCCAGAAGCGGCCCGTGTCCTCGCTGCGTACGGCCCCGGCGTATTTCCTGACGGCCTCCCCGACCAATTGGATTTTGCGTTTGAGGCGGTCGGAATCGATGCCGGTTCCCAGCCCAACGACCGCGTCCGCTGGTGCCGGGAGGAGCGCTGCGCAGAGGGCGGAGGCGGAGGTGGAGTTGCCGATACCCATCTCACCAATGGCCAGGACATCGATTCCATCTGCGAGGGCGAGGAGGGCCTGTTCGCGGCCCGCTTCGAGGGCCAGATCGCATTCGGCGGCCGTCATCGCGGGCTCCCGGCTGAAGCAGCGGGTGCCCGGTCGGATGGAGCGGTTGAAGTAGCGGGTGCTGCCCGGAATGGGGCCCACGTTGAGGGGATCGGGGGCCGCAGCGTTTCCGAAGTCGACCCCTGCGTTGATGACATGCAGGGAGGCGCCGGCGGCCCGGGCCAGAACGCAGACGGCGGCACCGCCACCGAGAAAGTTTCCGATCATCTGCGCAGTGACCTCCGGCGGATAGGCGCTGACCCCGTGCTCTGCGATGCCGTGACTTCCCGCGAAGACGCACAAGCGAAAGACTTCCGCCCGCGGATGGGTTGTGGCCTGGAGGCGGCCCAACCGCACGCCGATTTGCTCGAGGAGACCGAGGGACCCGGGGGGTTTGGTCTGGAGGCGGAGTCTCCGCAGCAGGGCGCGTTCGAGTGACGCACCGTTCAGCGGTACGCTCGGCGACTGCAACTCGCCCGCAGGGGGCGCTGGATGGGTGGGCATGGTTCGTCCGTCAAAGGAGAGACCTGCGGCCGTCCTGTTGGGAGGCTGGCGCACCGATCCCTCATTCCTCTTTTTCGCGAAGAAGTTTTTGGCGCGGGATTACCGGCCCTTTGGCGGGCACAGCATTCCGGCGAATGAGATGTGGGTGCCGTGAATGTTCTGGCTCCCGGCTCTGATCGAAGGTTGGCCGGTGGCCAATCTTCCAATCTCCTCACTCCCGCCTTCACCCCAGCCGAAGCAAGGATTGGCATTTTGGGAGGTTGTCCCCGGTTACAGCAGCGCGACTGCCCCCGGTTTGCACGGAGTTCCTCGCGGCACCAACAAGCAGGGATGTTTTACCCTGCCGGAGGATCGGGCAAGGGAATTGCAGTGCGAAAACTCTCAAGGGTTCGTGACTTGGCACCGAGTGAGCGGGCCGGAGTAGCACTCAAATTCTCCGGCTCCGCGGTTCTGCATGAAAACGGCGTCTTTCATTTCCTGGTGGGGCCATGATTTGGGTGGAGTTTATGTTTGTCAGCCTCCTAGGGTAGTCCAGTGGCGGGCTTGGTGTTCCCAGCTCGGTCAACCTTCAGAACTTAAGCGCCGTGTTCCCCCCCTCGCGTTCCACAGTCACTCTTTTTGCCATCGTCCTCTGCGCCACGGGATCGGCCAATGCCGCGCCGGTGGCTGAGGCCTTTTTGGAGGCTCACTGCGCGGAGTGCCACAACGGCGACAAAACCAAGGGTGGGCTTGACCTGTCCTCCCTTTCACGCGACCTAGCGGTCCCGGCTGTCTTTGGACGGTGGGTGAAAATTCACGACCGTATCGCCTCTGGGGAAATGCCTCCGCCCGAGAATCGAGCCCCTTCACTGGAGCAGGAAAAAGGGGCCGCCCTTGCGAACATCAAGGCGGATCTGGTGCGGGCGGACGAGGTGCTTGCGCGGGAAAGTCAGGGGCGCACGAGGATCCGACGGATGACGCGCGGCGAATACGAGAACACCATGCGCGATCTCTTTTCGATGCCGGGCATCGCGCTCAAGGGGGATTTGCCGGCGGACGGCTCGGCGCACGGCTTCGACACCAATGCCGACGCGCTGGATCTCTCCCACGTCAACCTCGCCAAATACATGGAGGCTGCCGAGAAGACGCTGGAACACGCTATTGCGATCAGGCCCTCGGCTCCGACAGTGCAAAAGAGGAGAATTTCCCTGATGAACCGGGGCGGCGGTGTGGCACATGTGGTGATGAACGGGGATGGAGTGCTGCTGCGCGATGGCAAACCGGCTGCGGATTTTCCTCCATCCGGAGCGCTCCGGCACGTGGAGCAGGGGGCCCATGAAGCGTTGGGTGTGTTTGAGACGGGCGCTTCCGTCGGTTTATTCCGCCACGAAGACGAATCCCTCAGTCCGTATTTCATGGAGCATGTCACCCTTTATCCCGGGATGTACCGGGTTCGGGTTTCACTGTGGGCGTTCCAATGGGACAAGGGGCGGGTGTTGCCGGCTCGAGGTACCGAGGCCGCGCGACTCTCCGTTGTCCAACTCACCGGTGATGGCCGGGGCGGGGGGCATCCCAGTTTTCCGCTGGGTTATTTCGACGCCCCGTCCCTGAACCCGCAGGAGCACGAACGGCTGACGTGGCTCAACCGGGATGAACTCATCGGATTCAACACCGCTTCGCTCGCGCCCGTGGCCAACTACAACCGGAAAGATCGCGCGATGGGATTCACCGGTCCTGGCATTGCGGTCGACTGGCTGGAGGTCGAGGGGCCGTTGAACGAGGTGTGGCCTCCACTTTCCCACCAGTTGTTGTTCGGGGACCTTCCTTTGCAGGCGGTGGCCAAGGACTCGTCACAGACTCCGCCGGCGCGTTCAAAACACCGGAGAATTGGCGCGGGGTTAAACCAGCCCGATCCGGAGAACGGCGTGTGGAGCGTGGAGACCTTGAATCCGCTCGCGGACGCGGAGCGCCTGCTTGCAGGGTTTCTTCCCCGCGCTTTTCGGCGAACAGTGACGGTTCCCGAGGTCCAGCGTTACGTTGCGCAGGCCAGACTCCGGTTGGAGGCGGGGGATTGCTTTGAATCCGCGATGCGCTGGGTTTACCGCGCGGCGTTGTGTTCACCCGATTTCTTGTATCACGTTGAGCCGGAGCACAAATTGGATGCCGATGGCCTCGCCAACCGGTTGTCGTATTTCCTCTGGCGCTCCCTGCCGGATCCGCGGTTGCGCGAGCTGGCTGCGGGCGGACAACTCGCGCGAACGGACGTGTTGCGGGCCGAGGTGGAGCGTCTCCTGCAGGACCCGAAGTCCGAGCGGTTCATCACGGATTTTGCGGGACAATGGCTGCGGCTCCGCGAGATCGCAGCGACCGATCCCGACAAAAAACTGTACCCAGAATTCAGCACCTACCTGAAGGATTCCATGGTGGCTGAAACCCATGCGTTTTTCCGCGAACTGCTCGATGCCGATCTCGGCGCCAGTTGTTTGATCGCCTCGGATTTTGCGATGCTCAATGGAAAGTTGGCTGAGCTTTACGGCATCCCGGGGGTGTCCGGCGCGCAGATGCGCAGGGTCCCACTCCCGCCCGAGAGCGTGCGCGGCGGATTTCTGACGCAGGCGGCGGTTTTGAAGATCACGGCGAACGGGACCACGACTTCACCTGTGGTACGGGGCAACTATGTCACCGACCGCCTGCTCGGCCGCCGGGTGGATCCGCCGCCTCCGAATGTACCTGCGGTGGAGCCGGACGTTTCGGGTGCCACCACAATCAGGGAGCTGCTCGAGAAACACCGCACCGACTCGAACTGCGCTGGTTGCCACGCTAAAATGGATCCGGCGGGATTTGCACTGGAAGCCTTCGACGTGATCGGCGGTCATCGGGAGCAGTATCGTTCGATCGGAGCGGGGGATCCGGCTCCCCGGGGGCGGATTGATCCCTTTATTCCCGTGAGCTTTCGTCTCGCTCAACCGGTGGATTCCAGCGGCGTGCTTCCCGACGGTCGTGCCTTCGGCGACGTGCGCGGGCTGCGGCGCTTGCTGGCGGGTGATACGCGGCCCCTGTTGAGGAATCTGGCTGGCCGCCTCGCGGTCTTTGCCACGGGCCGCCCGCTGAGTTTTTCCGACCGGGACCGGCTTGAGGCGATTGTACTGGCCGCGGAGTCCCGCGGGGGCGGCGTGCGTGCGATGCTGCACGAGCTTGTTCAGAGTGAACTGTTTCAGAGCCGATGAAACGCTTGGCCGCCCTGCTTTGGTGTGTGTTCGCCTCTGGTGCCCTCGGGCAGGAGGCGGAGCATCGGTATCGGTTGACCAGCCTTTTTGATCCTGAGAGGGCGGACGATTTTCGCGCGTTCATGGGGGAAAACTTCCCGGAGGTGAAGGTCCTCGAATTGAGCGTTGAGTTGGGGGAGGTGACCCTTGTCTTTGATCCCCGCAAACTGAAGCCCTTCCAGCCCGCCGGCACGCCGGAAGTGGCGCGGCAGCGCTTGAGTTTCTTGATGCGTGGCGCCAGTCGCGGGATGTTCGACGTGCTGCCGGTTCTGGATGTTCCGCTGGAGGAAATGGCCGAGGCGCGCATTCCGGTTCAGGGCTTGGATTGCCGGGGTTGCTCCTATGGCGCCCACCTGGCCATAGCCCGCCTGGAGGGGGTGGCGCAGGCGACCGCAAGTTTCAAGCTGGGGGAGGTTCGGGTCCGGTTTGACCGCCGCAAAACCAGCCTCCAGGCGCTCGAGGAAACGCTCTCCACAAAGTCCATCGCGGCTGGATACCGCATCGACGAGACCAGTCTCGTGCCCTTCTCCGAGATGCGGGTGCTGCGTTGTTCCAGCGAGGAACCCGCATCCGACGAGTTGTATTTTCACTCAACGGGCCTCGCCAAAAATGCGATCGACGGGGACATACGCACCAAGTGGTCGAGCCGGTATTCCAAAAACGAGGTCGCACCGCTTCCCCATGAGTTGGTGATTGATTTGGGCCGGACCCGCAAGGTTTCTGGTTTTCGCTACCTGCCCCGCCAGATCGGTTACAACGGTCTCCTCGGTGAGACGGAGTTTTTTGTGGGCGACAACCCGGTGGAGTTCACCGGGCAGCCCGCAGCGCGAGGCATTTTTTCCTTGGAGAAGTGCGCGCAGGCAGCCGATTGCCCAAGCCCGGTTTCGGGCCGGTACGTGCTGGTGCGGGTGCTGTCCCTGAGCCGAGGCACGAGCACCGCGTCTATTGCGGAACTCGCAGTTGTCGAATCCCCCTAACCAGTTCACGCTTATTCCCATGAAGTCGCCCCATGTGTTGAAAACCTTGCCGATATCCAGACGCACCGCCTTGCGCGGTCTCGGAGCCTCGCTTGCGCTGCCGCTGCTGGAGGCGATGCTCCCGCGCAGTTCCCGGGGGAGCGAGCCTGCCGGCACTCCGAAGCGGATGATCGGAATCCAAACCAACCAAGGCATCCTGCCACAGTTCTTCTTCCCAGAGGCAACCGGTGGCGACTACGAACTGACGCCCTATCTTGAACGGATCGGCACATTTCGTGACCGGTTCACCGTGTTTTCGGGGGTGAGTTTCCCGGGGGTCGACGGTGGGCATGCCGCCGACAAATGTTTCCTCACGGGAACGCCGCATCCTGCGCAAGGCGGTTTCCGCAACGGCATTTCCCTGGACCAGTCCGCCGCCGAACTCCTCGGCCACGAGACCCGCTATTCCTCTTTGGTGCTCGCGGTGACCAATGAAAATCGGACGCTCAGTTACACGCGCAGTGGGGCGGCGATTCCAGCGGACCAGAGTCCCAGGAAGGTGTTTGAGAAGCTGTTCATCCAAGGCAATCCCGGCGAGGTACGGCAGCGCGTCGAGACGCTGCGGCAGGGCAGGAGCATGCTCGACTTTGTGGGCGAGGAATCCAGACGTCTCCAATCCAAGCTTGGACGGAAAGACAAGGAGCGGGTGGATGAGTACTTCACGAGTGTTCGGGAATTGGAACGCCGGATGCACAGTTCCGAGGAGTGGGAGCACCGGCCCAAGCCCGCCGTCGCGGTTCAGGCGCCCGTGGACATCACCGATAGCATGGCTTTCGCGGAGCGAACCAAACAGATGTTCGACGTCATCAGGCTGGCGTTTGAGACGGATTCGACCCGGTTCATCTCCCTCTTTATCGACACCACCCAGATCCACAACCTGACCCACCATGGGTACCGTCCCGAGGTGGTGAGCGAGCTGCGCTCCCATGAGACGGCGCAGTTCGACGCCCTCAACCACTTTTTGAAAGGGCTTTCGCAGGCTTCCGAGAAGGAGGGCAATCTGCTGGACCGTACGATGGTGCTTTACGGCACCTGCATGGGCAGCGCCAACGCCCACTCGAACTCGAATCTGCCCGTGTTGCTCGCCGGGGGCGGGTTTAAACACGGCCAGCACCTCGGATTTGACCGGCAGAGCAATTATCCGCTGACCAACCTCTACGTTTCGATGTTGCAGCATCTGGGAATCAAAACTGACTCGTTTTCTACTTCCACGGGGCCGTGTAAGGGCTTGGTGTGAGGTTGTGGACAGCAGCGGCGGATGCACTCCCTCGGCGCGTGGAGACGCGTCGCGAAACCATCCCGCGCGCGCGGGGTTTCATCAGCATGTCTATCCGTTGTTTCGTGGCAGTGGGTTTGCTGCTGGGTGGGGCGCTTCTCGCTGCAAGTGCGGCGGATCCCAGGCCGAATGTCATTTTGGTTCTCGCAGACGATCTGGGCGCCAAGGAACTCGGCTGCTACGGCAACCCGAAACACAAAACGCCGCATCTGGATGCGATGGCCGCGGCTGGAACCCGGTTGGAAACCTTTTACGCCAACCCGCTGTGTACGCCGACGCGTATGGCTCTCATGACGGGGCAGTACGGATTCCATAACGGCTTTCTCGGGATGTCTCATCCGGGGTTTATTCCCCTCCCAGGTTCGCCGCAGAGAGACATTGCCAACCACTACACCCACGCCGCCCTGATGCGGAGCGCCGGTTACGCGACGGCTCTTTCCGGAAAGTGGCAGTTGTCCGGCAAACTGCCCGAACTTGTGTACGAGGCTGGGTTCGACGAGTACCGGATGTGGGCTTACGACAAGAACCTTCCCGACGGGGTCAGACATCCCGCGCACGAGGACGGGGGCAACGCCTGCAGGTACTGGCATCCCAGCATCCTCCAGAATGGCAAATACCTTCCCACGAGGCCCGAAGACTACGGTCCCGACCTCTTTAATGAGTTTGTGATCGATTTCGCGCGTCGCCACAAAGAACACCCCTTCTTCATCTACTACACCTCCGTTCTGACGCATTCGCCCCATCTGGAGACGCCTGATCCTAAAACGCCGGGGGCCCGGCGCCCCGCCACGTTCCAGTCGAATCTGGAATACCTTGACCATTTGATGGGCCGGCTTTTTTCCGCGCTCCGGGAGGAGGAACTGGAAAGGAACACGGTGGTAATCTTCATCGGAGACAATGGCACCGGCGGTTCGGGAAAGGCGACACTGACAGAGCTCGGGGCACGCACCCCGTGTATCGTACGCGGTCCCGGGGTGCAGGCGGGGCGGGTCTCACCCGCGCTTGGAGATTTAACCGACATATTCCCCACGCTCGCGGACATCTCTGGAGTGGCAATGCCCGATGACCGTCCGTTTGACGGGCACAGTCTTCTGCCGGTACTCCGCGGGGAGAAGGCAGCACACCGTGACTGGATTTACAGCCATCTTGATGATGGGCGCGTGCTCCGGGATTCCCGTTGGTTGCTCGAAATCAACAAGGAGGGAAAGGGCGAAAAGTTCTTCGACTGCGGCGAGTGTCGTGACGGCTCGACCTACCGCGACGTCACCGGTTCGGATGATCCGGAGGTGAGGGCTGCGCGCGCACGTTTCGCTGTGATTCTAGCGGGCCTTCCTCAACCAAAGGCGCATGCTGTTGTAACGAATCCGTCCCACTCCCGGGGCAAATCCGCCGGCCCAGCTTTGCCGCGGACGGCAGAACGGGAGGCACGCTTTAAACAGCGCGACCGGGATCAGGATGGCAGGATTGTCTTGGAGGAGTTTCTTGCCTCGATGAGAGGAGGGGCGAAAGAGGGCGGTAAAGCGCGCTTTCAAAAGATGGATTCCAACGGAGACGGTGCACTCACCTTCGAGGAGTTTTTGCAATCCAAAGAATAGCGGTCCCCGGAGTGGACGCTCTGCGGAGATGCCTTGCTGCATCAGGGACACCCGCAGAGCGCGGAAAGAAATCCGAGAACAAAATATTTCGTAACCGCTGTTTCAAAGGCGCTTTTGTGATTCAACACGCCTTTGAGTTCTCTGCGACCATTGTAGTTCGCCCTGTATTGCTCCCGCTGCTTGGCGAATCCAGACCGTCTCGCTGCCGCCTTTCGGCAGGAGCCCTGTGTGATCCACGCAGATAGGTCATTGTTTGAGGCCCGGTTTTGAGGAACCGGAAGTCGGCCGGTGCGTCAAAAAGCAACCGAACGCCTCGGATGACCAACCGCCCTCAATGCCGATCTGTGTGCCGGGCGTGAGCTTGGGCGGCACCGGTGGGTTGTTTGTCACCGGTCACTTCAAAATGTACCACCCGCGGTCGAATCAAAATGTACCACCCCGGGACGTTGGTTTTCTAGACTTGGCGGGTTACCCTTGGCAAGGACGGCGCGGTTTT
>JBILKV010000025.1:0-35630 GCA_044376515.1 Chthoniobacteraceae bacterium
CGCTCACGCCCATTTCCGCGGTTGGAGTGGACGCAAGCTGCTCGAGGGCCTCACGGATCCAGCGGTGACCTTCCGCAATGGTTTTGCGCGTACCGCCCGTCTGTTGGATGACCACCGCGCCAGCCGGCCGGCCCGAGGCGCGGATTTCCTCCAAGAGCGCGGCCCGGTTGAACCCTTCGCAGCCGAGCGAAACCAGCAGCGCGGCGCCC
This sequence comes from Chthoniobacteraceae bacterium, assembly GCA_044376515.1. Classification (GTDB taxonomy): domain Bacteria; phylum Verrucomicrobiota; class Verrucomicrobiia; order Chthoniobacterales; family Chthoniobacteraceae; genus Chth-196. The sequence continues at coordinate 210 of JBILKV010000025.1, forward strand.
ACGTTGGGATGGGTGCAAAGCTGCCGCACCATCCGGTAGGCATAAGAGTTGGGGTAGCAGCCCGGAAAACCGATTAAATGGACCTGCTGGTCCCGGAAGGGGAACACGATTTCGCGCGCCACATGGTGCGAGCATTCAACCAGATACACCACCACGGTGATGTTGCGGATGCCTTTGCGGCCGTCTTTGCGGAGGTAACCTTTCATCGGGCGGGTTGGAAAAAGCGCTGCTGGTTTTCGCGTTCGAACGTGGGCAGGTAGTCGCTCTTGATGTTATGCGTGTGGACGTGTTCGCCCTCTGCGATGGAGCACACCGCAGAGCCGATCGGCACGCCATACTTGTAGATCTTTTCCCCCGCCGCTATTGCCCTCGCGGCGACCTTGTGCCCGATCGGAAGGCGCTTTCCTACGGTGAGCACGCTTTTGCCGATTCGCAAGGTGTCCCCAGGTTCTAGGGTGGAAAGGACCGTGAGGACGTTGTCGGCTTCGTGGAGGCGCAGCAGCTGGGGCGGAGCGTTGTTCATGAGCTGGAGCCTCCATTCAGAACCAGCGCGGGCGGGCTGCCAAAGGAAAAACACGCCAACCGCCAAGGTTCCGCGTCCTGCCCGCGCTCTCACTAAAATCCTGCTTCAGGTCCCGCGGAGTTCGGGGGAGAGTCGGGGCCACACATGAGCGCACTTGGCCAACTTCTTCTCACCGGCGTGCCCGGCCCGCGGCTGGATCCCGAGACCGCAGCCACCTTCCGCCGGATCCAGCCCGGCGGCTACATCCTGTTTGGGCGCAACATCGAATCCGCCTCCCAGCTGCGCAGCCTTGTTGACGACCTGCGCGCGTTGAGCGATGTGGAGCCGGTGGTTACCATCGACCAGGAGGGCGGACGCGTTTCCCGCCTCCGGCTCATCGGTCACGAACCCCCCAATGCCAACCAACTGCGGGACTCCCGCAACCCCGGGCTGATCACCCGCCACGGGCGCATCACAGGAGAGCTGCTCCGCATGTTCGGGTTCAATTTCGACCTTTGTCCGGTGCTGGACATTTCCTTCGACGACGAGGCCGACAACTCTCTGCGCGGCCGCTGCTACGGCAATTCCGTCGGGGAGGTGGTGCGCAACGCGTCGCTGTTCAACGACGCCCTCCGCGGGGCCGGGATCCTGAGTTGTGGCAAGCATTTCCCCGGCTACTCACGCGCCCCGCTGGATGCGCACCATGAACTGCCGCTGGTTCCCAACACGCGTGAGGATTTCGAGGCCCATGAATTGGCGGTTTTCCGCCACTTTGCCGGGCAGGTTGACGGGATGATGATCGGGCACGGGCTGTATCCGGGCCTGGGCGAGGGGAATTTGTGCTCGTCGCTTTCGTACCGGATCATCCGTGAACTGCTCCGAGAAGACATCGGGTTTCACGGCCTGGTCATCACGGACGACCTCGACATGGGCGCGATCCTGAATCACCACGGCCTGGAAGAGACCATCCGCCTGGCCATTACGGCGGGCAACGACATGGCCATGATCTGCCACCGGGTTGCCTGCGTGGAGGAGGCCCACGGCCATCTCCAGCGGGTGCCGACCGCCGATTTAGACCGCGCCCTTGAGAGCGTGGCGCGGTTCAAGTCGCGCATGTCGCCGCCGGATCCGTGGGACGAAGCGGAATTCCACCGGCGGGACCTTGAGGTGCGCCAGTTGCGGGTCGACACCCTCGGACTGGAGGCCGCCGACCAGCGCAGCCCCGAGGATGGGAAACGTTCGCCGGTGGAGTTGTATTGAGACCGCGCTTTCAGGAGTTTTCCAGTCTCAAGCCGGCAGCAGCAATTTTAAAGCATTCTGCCCAAGCAGATTTTGAAAGACGTTTTCGGGCAGAGCCTCAGCGCCGTGGTCGATCTCGCCCAGGACCGGCACGTCGAGCAGGTGCTCCAAAATCCCGGGATTGGTGATTTGAGCCGGGCACGGCTCAAGGGCCGACGGTTGGTTCAGGACGACGCCCAGACAGTCTGGGCCGCTGGCCTTGATCGCATCCACGGTCAACTGCGTGTGGTTGAGGGCACCAAGGCGGTTCGCCGTGACCACCAAAACCGGCAAGGCTAGCTGCCTGGCAAAATCGCTCAGGCAGAGATTCTCCGTCAACGGCACCCGCCATCCACCGACGCCTTCCACCACGACAAAGCGGTGCCGGGCCCTGAGTGTTTCAAACGCACTTAGAGCTGAGGCCACGTCCAGGGCCCGGTTCTCAACAAGGGCTGCAGCGTAAGGCGCTGCCGGAACCCGCAGCCACACCGGGTTGATCAGTCCAATCTCTACCGTCCTGTCGCAGGCCTCGCGCAGACGTTCCGCGTCCTCCCTGTCTCCACAGCAGAAGGGTTTGATGCCCACTGCATCCACGCCGGACTGCCGCAGCTTTTTCACCAGCAGACTGCAAAAATACGTTTTGCCGGCCCCCGTGTCCGTCCCGGTCACAAAGATCCCGTTTGCCATGGCGTGCTCAAGCCCCGATGGCGGATTGCAGCGCCGCCGCGATCCGGTCGGCCAGGGCGTTGATCTGGGCATCGTCGCGCCCCTCGATCAGGAGGCGCACCTTCGGTTCCGTGCCTGAGTAGCGCAAGAGGACCCGTCCGCGCCCCTCCAGCTCGCGCTCTGCTTCAGTCACAAGCACGCTCACCTCGGGCAGTTCCGCGAGCGGGGGTTTGCGTTTGACCAGCAGGTTGCGCTGGGCCTGCGGGTACTTGACCAGGATCTTTTTCAGCTCGCTAAGAGGTTTACCCGTTTCCATCACGATCCGTAGAATCTGGAGCGCGCTCACAAGCCCGTCCCCGGTGGTGCCGAAATCACGGAAAATCATGTGGCCGCTTTGCTCGCCGCCGATGTTGAGGTTCTCGCGCACCATGGCCTCGATGACGTAGCGGTCGCCCACCGCCGTCCGGAGCACTTTGCCGCCGTGGGCGCGCAGGCAGTCGTCCAAACCAAAGTTGCTCATCACCGTGGCGACGAGGGTGTTCCTCGCAAGCTCGCCCCTGCGGATCGCGTCGACGGCCGCGATCGCAAGGATCTCGTCGCCGTCGACGATCTCGCCGGTCTCATCACAGAGGATAGCGCGGTCGGCGTCCCCATCGTGCGCGATCCCGATCGCGGCGCCCGAACTCCGGACGAGTCGGCTGATTTCCTCCGGGTGGGTGCTGCCGCACGCGGCGTTGATATTGCGGCCGGTCGGGTTGTGGTGGGTGACGGTGAGTCGGGCACCGAGTTCCCGGAGCACGCAGGGGGAGGATTTGTAGGCCGCACCGTTGGCGCAATCCAGGGCCACGTGCATGCCCTCAAGCGTCATCCCCTTGGGGTAGCTCGCCTTAGCGAACTCCACGTAGCGGCCCAGGGCGTCGTCGATGCGTTTGGCCTGCCCGATTTCACCGGCGGTGGGGCGAACCGATTCGATCTCGCCGCTGAAGACGAGTTGTTCAATGCGGCGTTCGACCGCGTCGTCGAGCTTGTAGCCGTCGTGCCTGAAAAACTTGATCCCGTTGTCCTCGTAGGGATTGTGCGAGGCACTTAGAACGATCCCCGCATCCGCCCGCAGGGAGCGGGTGATGTAGGCCACCCCGGGCGTGGGCAGCGGCCCGATGAACAGCACGTTCGCTCCAAGCGACATCACCCCGGCGGCCAAAGCGTTTTCCAGCATGTATCCCGACAACCGCGTGTCCTTGCCGATAACGATCGTCGGTCGGGTGCTGTGCGATGCCCGCGGGGTCGCCCGCTGCGTGAACACATGGGCCGCGGCGCGCCCCAGTTTAAGGGCGGTTTCAGCGGTAACCGGTTCCAGATTGGCCACGCCGCGGATGCCGTCGGTGCCAAAAAGTTTACGGGAAGAATCGTCGGGGATGGTCATGTGCAGCAGCATCCGTAGCGCTGCGGTGGGGGAGTGCAACCTGTTTCAACGTTTCGGACCTTCCGCTTTTGGGAAATCCGGCCCTCCCGCGACACGATGGAATAGATCCCCGCCAAATGAACTTGCTGGACGCGGTGAAACTACACTTGGCAAACGCCGCATCCGGATGCTAACCCAAGGGTGCATACCCATGAAAATGCTTCAAAAACTCATCCCCTTCGCTCTCGTCCTCACTCTCGGCGCCACCGCTTTCGGTGACGAAACGCCGATGGAGAAGGAAATGAGCGCCATGAACAAGGCTTACAAGGCCCTCAAAAAGACCATCGCCGATCCTGCCTCGAAGGACGCCAACCTGAAGTTGATTGCCGAGATCAAGAAAACGACGGAAGCCTCCGCCAAGATGGAGCCCAAGAAAACTGCGGACCAACCCGCTGCGGGCAAGGCCGCTTTCCTCGAAAAGTACAAGGCCCAGATGGGTGATTTCGCCAAGGAAGTCGCTGCGCTCGAGGCCGCGGTGACCGCAGGGAACACTGCTGCCGCGGAGGCCTCTTTCGCGAAACTCAATGATCTCAAGAAGAAGGGCCACGAAGATTTCAAGAAGGACTAGTCACTTATCCTGACTTGCCCGTTGCAGGCAGGGACTCTCCGAGACGCCGCAGTGCTTCGTCGCTGCCCTTGTCTCGGGGAGCCCTGCCTCCTCTTTTTCCCGACGGCCAAGGGTGGCACGCCAACTGCCGACTCCCAGACGCAACCCTCTAAACGACCGGCTCATGACCCGACAACAGGTGCTGGACCTGTATTTTATGGACGCCCGCTGCAAGCTCATCGAGCTCGCTGCATTCCTCGACCGGATGGACCGCTCTGAAGGCCAGCCGGATTTTCGGGATGCCGCTTTCCGCGAAGCTCTGGCCGTCTTGTCGACTGCACCCGCCGAGCGGGCAAAGGCCGTCCTGATGTCCCTGAGTGATCCCACCTTGGAGCCTTTGGCAGCCGCCCCTGGAAAGGGAGCCTGCGGCGCCTGGCCCGGACAGACGGTTTGATTTCTAGGGAAACGCCCGAATAGTCTTGTATGCGTTACATCGAGCCACACGCGCACATGGTCAGCCGGACCACCGACGATTATGAGGCCATGCGTCTCGCTGGGTGTGCCGCCATCTGCGAGCCCGCTTTCTGGGCTGGATTTGACCGGAGCAGCGTGGACGGTTTCTACGATTATTTTTGCCAGCTCACCGACTACGAGCCCAAGCGCGCCGCCAAACTTGGCCTCCCCCACTTCTCCTGGCTTTGCATCAACCCCAAAGAGTCCGAGGACATGGGGCTCGCCCGCGAGGTGCTCGGGATCATCCCCGAGTTTCTAGGCCGCTCCAATGTACTCGGAATCGGTGAGATAGGACTGAACAAAAACACGCGTAATGAACTGGCCATCCTTCAGGCCCACGTCGACCTCGCCGCTCGGCACGACCAGCTCATCCTGGTGCACACCCCCCATTTGGAGGACAAGTTCAAGGGCACCAAATTGATTCTGGACGTCCTCAAGGCGGACTCCCGGATTCGCCCCGAACGGGTGATCATCGACCATGTGGAGGAGCATACGGTGGGCATGGTGTTGGATGCGGGTTTCTGGGCGGGGATCACGTTGTACCCAGAGTCGAAGGCGACCCCGGCCCGGGCGATCGACATGGTTGAGCAGGCTGGATTGCGCAACATCTGGCTCAACTGTGCCTGCGACTGGGGGCGTTCCGACCCCCTCGCCGTCCCACGCACCGCTGTGGAAATGGCTCGGAGAGGCCACTCTGCGGAGGCCATCGACCATTTGGTGTACGGAAATCCCTTCCGTTTTCTCTCTCAAAACCCGCGCTTTCAGCCTCTCTAGAGCGTTCCTCCCGAACCGTGAAGCGCGCACCTGCTGGATCTGTATCGGTTCGGTTCCCACCATGGTTGGGTGCGGCCGCTCTGCCGATCGCACTGCAGGTCCTGTCGGGTCCGGCCCCGGCTCAGGTTGATGCGGCCGCCCCTCCGTCTGCCGTCTCGGCGCAGCCGACAACGGGCTCGGCAGAGGCAACCGGCTCCAAGGCGAACGCGGTCTATAATCCGACCTGGGAATCGCAAAAACAGGCGCGCACCTGGTTTTTCAACGTCCCGGCTCCGCGCGGACAGATCTGTGACCGCCATGGGGAACCCCTTGCACAACAGCGCGTCGGCTGGAATCTGGCCCTTCTGTTCCCCCGCCCGTTTCAGTTTCAGGACCCGGGTGTCGATGCCTTTGTCGCCGCCGAGGCGCGTAAAATCAGCGCACTGCTGGGGCGCGAAATTCAGGTGCAACCGGGAGTTGCCCAAAAGCACTACCGGAACCGGCCCCTGCTTCCCTGGATCCTGCTGCAGAACCTGAGTGTCGTCGAACAGGACGCGATCCGGAAGGCGGGCAATTCCAACTGGGAATTGCTTCCCTTTTACGCCCGGCACTACCCCAACGGCAAACTCGCTGGACACGTCCTCGGCTACGTGGGGCGTTCCGGCAAATTTCAGGAAGGACCGGTGGAGAACAACGAACCGCTCTTTCCGGATACCGAAGGCCGATTCGGCTTGGAAAAAACCTTCGACCAGGTGCTCCGCGGCGAAGCGGGCCAGTGGAACGTCACCTACAACGGCGCGGGTAACAAGGCCTCCGAGCAGATCTCAATCAGCCCGGTCGCCGGTAAGCATGTCATCACCACGCTTGATCTGGCCCTCCAGCGGATGGCGGAGGCCGCGCTTGCCGCGGGAACCAAGCGCGGTGCCATGGTGATCATGGACCCTCAGAACGGGGATGTTTTGGCGCTGGCCTCCTGGCCCCCACTGGATCCCGCTTTGTTTGTCCCTGCAATTAGCGACGCGGATTACGCCGGCCTGAGCGGCGACAAGAACAACCCCCTTTTCCCGCGTTTCTCCATGGCGGCCTATCCACCTGGGTCCACGTTCAAGTGTTTTGTGGGTCTCGCGGCGCTGGCTTCCGGGAAACTCTCTCCCGCCGACGAATTTGACTGTCCCCCAGGGTTCCAAATTGGGGACAGGATCTTCCACAACTGGAAAAAAGAGGAGCGCGGGATGCTGAATTTTGCCGAGGCGCTCGAACAGTCCTGCAACACGTGGTTTTACCAGGCCGGCTTGAAGCTGGGCGCCGATGTGATTACCGATTACGCGCAGGCGCTGGGGTTCGGCGAGCGAACCGGGATTCCCATCCCTGAGGAAAGCCCCGGGCTTGTGCCCACGGACGCGTACATGCGGGATAAGCATAATGTGCGCATGATCGGCGGACAACTGGCCATGCTCGCCATCGGCCAGGGGGCCACGGAAATCACGCCGATGCAGATGGCGCAGGCGATGAGCGTCATTGGAAACGGGGGGAAGCTCTACCAGTCGCGTCTGGTCCAGCAGGTTCAGGACATCACGGGCGAGGTCACGAGTGCCTACAGCGTGCGGGTCCGCCGCCAGGTGGAGATTCCGCCTGCGACGCTCGCCGCCTTGCGTTCGGGCATGACGCAGGTGGTCACGGGCTCCCGCGGCACCGCCCACCAGGCCAAGGTCGACAAGGTGACCGTCGCCGGCAAAACCGGCACGGCCCAGTGGCGAAACAATGCCACCGTCGCGTGGTTTGCGGGGTTCGCCCCGGCGGAGGGGCCGCGGTTGGCGTTTGCCGTCGTGTATGAGGGCGACCCGAATCGGAACGACGTTCACGGCGGTTCGCACGCCGCGCCGATGATCGGCAAGGTCTTGCGCGAATACTTCAAGGATCCGGCAAAGGCCAAGCCGGTCCGGCAGTTGGACGAAAACGGAAACGAAATTGAGCCGCCTGAGATTCCCAAGGCCCAACGGAAGGCCGCCCCGGTCAACGATGCGGGCGACCAGGAGACCGCCCCGCTGGAACCCACTCAGGCGCCCGCAGCCCCTCCGTCCAAAGCAACGTTCTGGAAGCGGATCTTCGGCTAACCAATCTGCCTCGTGGAAAGCCCATGAAAAACGCCCCTTCGCCTTCTCCCTCGAGTGACGCCATCATCGTGCGCGGCCTGGAGCTCACTGCGTGCATAGGCGTTCCAGACACTGAGCGCGCGGAGGCTCAGCGTCTGACTGTGGACCTAGTCCTGCTGCCCGCCGGCTCCTTGTCCAACCTAGATGACGATCTTGCCCGCACGGTCGACTATTATTTGCTGACGCGCCGCGTGCGGCAGGTTGCGGTTGCACGGCCGCGGAAGCTGATCGAGACGCTTGCTGAGGAAATTTGCGAGTGCGTGTTGGCTGGGTTTGCGGTGCGGCGGGTGGAGTTGGAATTGCGAAAGTACATCCTCCCCGACACCGAATACGTCGCCGTGCGCATGTGTCGGGAGGCTGCCGGGGAATAAGCGGATGCCCTGCTGAGCCAAGGGCATCTCCTCCTTCGCGTCCCTAAAAAATCCCGAATTTTGGCCATTTCTTTTTGTGGAAGCTTCCCGTGGTAACAGTTGCGCAGGCGACGGAGAATATTTTGACGTCGCGGTAGTCGGCGGCGGACCAGCGGGACTCCGTGCGGCCGAAGTTGCCGCGCGGCAAGGGGCAAAGGTTGCCGTCTTTGATGCGAAGGCCTCCGTCGGCCGGAAATTTTTGGTTGCCGGGCGAGGCGGCTTAAATCTGACGCACTCCGAGAATCAGGCCCTTTTTGTCAGCCGCTACCGTTCCAGCAATGATTCTGCCGCCGAGCAGAGTCAGGAGACCCGCGAGCGCTGGAGACGGTGGCTGTCCCTTTTCGGGCCAGCGGAGCTGCGGGAATGGGCTGCTGGTTTGGGGGTCGAAACGTTTGTGGCAGGTACCGGTCGGGTCTATCCACGGGAGATGAAGGCGGCTCCGCTCTTGAGGCGTTGGGTGGAGCGCCTGCGTATACTGGGAGTAAGCTTCCGGATGCGCCACCGGTTAATGAATTTTGTTTCGGGAAACCCTGTCGCACTCGAGTTCCGGCGAGAGGCACCAGCAGGCGAGATGACCTCCCTCGCTAAATCGGATGCGGCTGGAGTGGACGGGCTTGAAGTCAGCGCTGCAGAATCTCTGGAGGCCGGTGCGCGGATCATAGTGCGCGCCGGAGCGGTTGTGCTGGCGCTTGGAGGCGCTTCGTGGCCGGAGACCGGTTCAGACGGCGGTTGGGTGGGATTGCTACGCAGTAAGGGAATATCCGTCGCTCCCTTGCGGCCAGCCAATTGCGGCTGGGAATGCCACTGGCCGCAGGAAGTGATCGCAGCATGCGAAGGAAAGCCGCTTAAAAATATAATGGCGAGCGCCGGCGGAGTGAGCGTCCGGGGCGAACTGCTGGTGACCCGTTACGGGTTGGAGGGCGGTGCGATTTACTCACTTTCGAGAGCCCTGAGCGATCTGCAGTCGCCCGTGTTACAAATTGATTTCAAACCAGACTCCACGGTGGAAAGCTTGATAAAACGACTTGGAACCGCCCGCTCAAATTTTCTTGAGGAGGCCCGTCTGCGCTGGCGGCTTGATGAAACCGTGCACTCAATGCTTGCATGTCTCGCGCCTGAGGGATCCTTGCGAACGGCGGGTGATGCGACCCGATTGATCAAGGGTTTTCAGATTCAAATCACTGGTTCCCGGCCGATTGACGAAGCGATATCCACATCGGGTGGAGTCTCGATCTTTGAGTTGGACGAGCACCTCATGCTCAAAGGGGGGCCCGGGGTGTTTTGCGCCGGCGAGATGGTGGACTGGGAAGCTCCTACTGGGGGATATCTTCTCCAAGGTTGTTTCGCGACAGGTACTCTCGCGGGTCAGGGTGTCACCACCCGAGGCGGGGGACGACCGTTCCCTGAATAGCGGTGAACCCCCAATAAAACAAAAAACCCAGATTCACACGGAATCTGGGTTTTCGAAACAAACAAGCACTCGGAGCAAAGATCGCTTCCTACTGCAACAATTTCAGTGCGATCGACTGAGAAGCATTGGCCTGCGTCAGCATAGCCGCACCCGCCTGAACCAGGATGTTCGCACGAGCGAGTTTGGCAGTCTCCGCTGCGACATCCACGTCTTGAATTCGAGAGAGGGCTGCTTCGAGATTCACTTGGTTTACGTTCAGCGAGTCCAGCGCGAACTGGATGCGACTGGATTCCGCACCGTTCGTAGCCATCTTCTCAGCCAAGTTCTGAATCGCGTTTGTGACAAGGCTCAGATTGCCGGCAGTCGCAAGGTCGAGAGTCTGGATCGAAGGCCTGTAAATAGCCTGGAGATCATGCTGGGTGATTCCCATCGTCTGAGCGCCATCCTGCGAAATATACACGGTCAACGTGTTCGATGCTGCACCAGCCAAGGAGAACAGAGCAACCTTGTTGAAACTGTCAGAGCTGAGGGTGTCTAATTCGGTTATCAACGCAGAATACTCGTTGGTATAATTCTGAATATCCTGAGACGATTTGGTCACATCAGCCGCCAGGGTGGCGAGTTCCGACAAACGATCCAACACAGCGCCTGCAGACTTCAACGTTCCAGCTTGCACCTGCAAAAGCGACAATGCATTCGCCACGTTGGTCGCGGTGCTCTGAGTCCTCTTCACCGAAGCGGACATCTTCATGGCAACAGCAACCCCACCGGCATCGTCGGAAGTAGTTGCGATCCTGGTGCCACTCGACAAACGAGCGAGACTCTTCTGTAGAAGATCGCTAGACTTCTGCAAATTGTACGACGCTAGGGTCGAAGACGTGTTGGTGTTGATGGCGATCATAAAGTACTTAGATTGGGGTTAGTGGGCACACTCGGGGGTAGTTGATCCAAAACACTGTGTCCTATGCATTCGGCGCGCTGTCCCCCGGTCTTTAATGAAATTTACGTTTTTCCGTCCTGTCGCCGCAAACCCATCGGTTACGCAACTGCTGAAGGATTGCCGTCTCCGGCTCGACTGTCGCTGAAATGAAACGAGGTGGCACAATCATTGCTAATGTTTTGTTCATGGAATCAGGTTCACAAGCTGTTCTCGAGAAAGCCAAACGACTCGCTAACGAAGGCTTTTACGGTGAGTCCGCGGAAGCTTTCGAGACTGCGTTCGAAGGACAATCGCACACGCCCGAAGCTTTGATCGCTCTCGCCGACGTGATGGCTGGTATCGGTCAACCCGAATCATCGCTTGCATTGTTGGCGGACTCCGTCGACTCCGCGAACCCGAGTCTGCCGACCCTGATCAAAATAGCGGATCAATTGGAGGAGGTGGGACGACTGGCCGAGTCTGCCGACTTTCTGGTTTGCTCACTCGCTCTATCTCCGGAGCACCCCGGATTGATGGAACGGACGAGCAAGGCAGTCGAGGCTCTTGGTCGGGTTGGACAACTGGAATGGATTAAGTCCGGTTGCTCTGGTGACATTCCCGAGGCGTTGGCCTAGTTCGCAGGCATCATGGGTTTACTTTTTGCTGAGCACGGTCTGTCCACCACCCTGAACATGCCGGTCTGGAAGACTGGAGATTCGTTGGACACTGCCACACGTGCATGCCTAGCCTCATTCAACAGATGTCGCTAAAAACTGTAATTGTCGCCTGCTCGAGATCGAGCCAACTTTCTCGGGAGGAACTCCTGATTGCTCAGTCCTTTGACCATGGCGGCTTGGACCGGGTTGCAACCTTGGATATCGTTTGGGAAAATTCGGAAGGCCTGTCCAAGGTTTACAATCGAAAAATGGATCAATACGCCGCCAGCGCGGTGGAATTCATCGTCTTCGTTCACGATGATGTGTACATTGACGACCTGAAAATCGTCGAAAAATTGTCAACAGCCCATCACTCGCTTGGCTACGACATTGTCGGGGTCGCCGGGGCGGCTGCCCTGAACGTTGCGTACCCCTCCTTGTGGCACCTGATGTCCGAACCAAAGGACAGGCGGGGCTACGTTTCGCACTTCGCGAAGCCAGGTCAGGTCGTATGCAGTTCCTACGGCGGAACCCCATCTAGAGTCGTTGTCGCCGATGGTCTTTTTCTTGCTGTTCACCTCCCCACAGCTGTGGGTAAAGGTTGGAAATTCAACGAGAACTATGATTTCCACCACTACGATTTGTCAAGTTGTCTCGATGCGGTCGGACTGGGACTGAGACTCGGGGTGTACCCGATCCATTTGATTCATGATTCGCCCGGCCTTGATTCGCTGGCCAATCCTCGATGGAAAGCGAGTGATCAGAAGTTTCTTTCAGAATACGGCGGAACGGCTGCAGGTTACCCCTGAGCATCGGGGTAGCGCAGATTTTAGACGGAGAGTGCCGTTCCAAATCTCCATCGGTTCATCGGAAGATTTTTCTCTCTGCTATTGCCTTTGCAGGTTTTTCTAGAAGACGGCGGGGTGCCGCGAGAAAACTAGTTTTGGTCCTCGGACGAAACCGCGCTAAAAAACCGCCCGATTCGACGGTCATTGAGTTGGCATAGGTAACGCACCTGCCACTGATTCGCGTGTCCGCGCACGATCCGGCGGCTTTTCACCGGGCTCGAGTTGAGTGTTCTCTACCACTGCCACCCGCTCGTTTTACAATGGGGGAGGAACATTCCTGATGAAACCTCCGCGAGAAAAAAGGCCGGCGATTGGTAGGGTGGAAAAAAAGAGCCCAGAAAAAGCCAAAACTGCCCGATCCACTTGAGCAACTTTCCAAAGCTCATCGCAACTGCGCTCCGAGACGCGTTGACCGCATCACCGTGGGCAACTTTGTGGCGATTTCGCTCCAAGCGGTGCTCATTTTTCATGTGTCCAATGATCATTTCGATAGCCGCTTTACGTTTCATAAACTGCCACAGGCTCTTAGGGATTGATCCTCGCCTCTCCAGATCCACATGGACGGCTTCCTTTCCCTCGTGTTTGTGGCCTAGGAGGTCGCGATCTACAAAAACCTCCCGCACTCTGTCTTTTTCAAGAAGGCTGCGCACATGATTGAGCTGCGCCTCGGGGGCGTGCCCATCGTGCGGATCGTCCGCCAAGCTTAGCGTTCCAATGATCCAACTGCTTTTGCTTGTTGCCGCCAGATTCACTTTTTTCCAAACTCGTATTTCTTGCTGGCTTTACCTTTCGCAATACATTCCACCTAAGGCTGATGCACGCGGCTATCCTTGCCGGCGGCCTGCGACTTTTGCGTGTACATCCGCTCGGAAACCTCCAGCAAGTTGGCGGTTTGTCCACCGGGTGATGCTTGAAGAGTCGATAGGGGACTAATGGGCAAAATGCATGCAGCTTAAAAACTGCCGACAGGGATTTTCCCCCCACTTTGCGATGACATCCTCGTCGCTCAAGTCTCGGTGATATTCAAAAAGTGAAGGACTACTGTGAGCAGGGTATTGATGCCCGGAGCTCCCAGAGCTTGCGCGAATGTGGGTTAAAGCTGTTGCTCAAATGCAATCCAGTTGAACTCATGGGCCAGTGTTGTCAGCGGATGGCTCAGGTTGATGATGGACTTGAGTTTAGTCTGAAAAAAGCCGGGCTGAGTGGTTGCGGACGAAGGTGTGGCTTCGTGTGGTTTGCCAGTTTTGACGAGTAACCAACCAGTTTACATGGCAAAAGCAGTGCGATAGTTTATGGCGCAAGCAATTGCGAGTAAGATATTTAATCTGTTTTTCAGCGTCGACTAAGATGTTTGCGAATTCAAAGTGCCCGAAGATAGCCATTTTTCGGCTCGAGTCAGCGAAGTAGGGCTGTTAGCGAAACTCTCGTTTTTACATGTCCGGTTTCAGGGGGGCGGCCCAATCTCATCTATATAGTTCTTGCACGCCATCGCTCACCGCTTATTCTTAACGAAGGGAACTTAAATGGATCTACGTGTGGAAAATCTAAAGTCCGATCAACCGGAACGTTCATCTCAGCCCTTTCAAGGCATCGAACGGTTCCGTTTTCACGGAACATTAGGAGTGGAGGCGGATATTCGCACTAAATATGGTTTCCACGGGGATCTGCTTGAGTTGTTCTCAAACAACAGGGGCAAGTTGATTCACAAGTGGCACCACTACATTCCTCTGTATGATAAGTACTTCTCTAGATTTCGTGGGCAACCGATTCGGTTTCTCGAAATTGGCGTTTCCGAGGGGGGAAGTCTGGAAATGTGGCGCAAATACTTCGGGTCGGCTGCTGTGATTTATGGAATCGATATAGATCCCAACTGTAAGAAGCTTGAGGGCGATTCGTTTCAGGTCCGGATTGGCTCACAGGACGAGCCTAGCTTTCTCAGCTCAGTGATTCACGAAATGGGCGGCGTCGACGTGGTGCTCGACGATGGCAGCCATAAAATGGCGCACATAATTTCATCGCTGAAATTTCTCTACCCGAAGCTTTCGGAAGGTGGACTTTACTTTATTGAAGATCTCCACGCCGCCTATTGGCCGGCCTTCGGCGGTGGTTACGGCTCTAGATCCAATTTTTTTAATTTTCTCAGAGAGTTGATCGATGACATGCACCAATGGTATCACGATCAGGGTTTAACGCATCCGGATATCGCCAATTGCTGCCCCGGCATCCACATCCACGATTCCCTGTGCATCCTTGAGAAAAACCGCGTGTATGAACCGGCTCATTCTCAGATTTTCTGACCGCTCGACGTCAGATAAGCCCGTCTCTCAACACATGTTGGTAAATGTATCGGTGGATTAAAGGTATGCGTCCGGCCAAGTAAACCCACCTCGGGATACCCGGCGTCTGACATCCTGATTGGGTGATGCGGTTCCTTCCCCGTAGCCCGAGCCCAGGGCCGTACAGCCAGCACGTCCCTCTGGCCGGTCCCTTTATACCCGCGCGACTCGCGGCACCGTCGGTGCCAAGCCGCGCACTCTTCCATCCCGCCGGCGTGAGTTCCTCCAGCGGACGGTTCTCCTGCAGTTGGGGGCGCACCGCCTCGTAGAAAAGCTATGGCAGCACCCCAAGCAGGTATTCCCCCACGTTGAACCCAATCCGCTTGCAGTTCTACAATACCGACAGCAGCGCCGCCACCTTCGGCCCAGCGCTCTCGCTCCCAGTCTGGAGCCAGTTCTTACGCCCAAGCGCCACGCCCCTCATCGCGTTCTCAGCCCATTTGTTGTCGATCTCCACCTATCCCTTGCCCCGCCCCGGCGCAGCGCTCCAAACGCTTCCACTGCTTGAGGGCACACGTGCACGCCTTTCCCAACGCATTTTTGGGCAACACTTCCACGGCTGTTTTGGTGATGCGCCCCTTGACCGTTTTGAGTAGCGCCGGACACTCCCTCGCTCGCAGCGCCTCCCGCTCCTGCGCGGACAGGTTTGCCTCCCTCGCCCGGTGCTCCACCTCGTAAAGCGCCCCGATGGCACGCACCGCTGCCACGCTCCGCACGTCCTTGGGATCCAGCTTCGAGGCTTCGAAAAACTTCCACCGCGCATGGGCCATGCAACCAAAGTGCAAGGAGTTCGCCTGGCCCCAGCACGGAACTGCTCAGAGTGCTCTGGATGATTTCAACCCCCGCGTTCCGTCCAACCGGACAGCCTGCCGCCAAGAGGGAAACGTGGTCGATGTACTTGGTGACGAGCACTGGCATGTGGACGTCTCTGAGTTGGGACGAAGTGGAGGTTGGAATTGGTTTTAGGATCGTGGGATCTCAAGTGGCTGAACAACCTCATGTCGTCTTTCATTGAATTTTTGACGGGCGGATAAGAGGCTGCTCTGCATGAAGCAAACTCCGGTTCACGATCAACACAACCCGGACCTTTTGAGGATGATGCCGGAGAATTCGCACCGGGTGATCGAATTCGGGTGCAGTTCGGGAGCGCTCGCGAGGGCGTACAAAAAGATAAACGGGGTTGCCCACTACACCGGGGTGGAAATTGACGCGATTTATGCAGATATGGCGCGAAGGTATTGTGATGAGGTTTTGATTCAGGACCTCGATCAGGCTGGGCCGCAGTTTTTTGACAGGCATGCCTCCGCCGATTGCTGGGTTTTTGGGGATGTGCTCGAACACTTGAAGGACCCTTGGCGCGTGCTCTCGGAAATTCGCAGAGTGATGACCCGGGGTTGTGTTGTGGCATGCATTCCTAACGCTCAGCATTGGTCCGTGCAGGCCCGCCTCTGCACCGGAGCGTTCCAGTACCAAGATTCTGGCCTGATGGACAGAACACATCTGCGTTGGTTCACCCGTATCACGATACTTGAGATGTTCCGCGAGTGTGGGTTCAAAGTGGAGGCAGGTTTTCCTAGGATTTTCCACGCCCCGCAGCAGGAGACGGTGGTTCCGGCGGTTGCAGAGTTTGCGCGGCTTCTAGGCGTTGATCCCAAGTCGGCCACGGAGGACTGTCTGGCTCTTCAGTATGTCCTGCGGGTAGTTCCCGTGTGAGCCAGGTGGGGGTGGAGTGGGTTGGGGGGGGCCCCGGAACAGAACCCCAAGCGGCTCCTCCAATGTGTTCCTCCGCCGCGTACCATCGACCCAGACCCTTTGGTGTGAGTAGTTTTGGGGAATGCGAATTCCCACACGCCGCCCGCGGCGCTCTGCCCGGCAAGTTCAGGAACTCCTCGATGCTCTCTTCCTTCCAGTGACCTTTCTCAGGCCTCATTCCCTTGGCAACGCGGCGCTGCCCAGTGTTGCCTGTGTAACATTTTTTTGACCAAAGCGGCTTTTCTGTCGGTGCTCTTCGTTTTCAATCTTCTGCGCCTATCCCAAAAAGCGCTCAATACGCATGCGCATTACCCGCAACGGGCAACGCTGCAAAGTGCAGTGTTGCCCGGAGGCACTGCCTTGGAACGGGTTTGAAAAACATAACCTTCTGCGGGAATTCATCTCAAATTGGGTTGTTGCAACTTCGCCGAAGTTGATCTCGACGGCTGCGGCTTCAGGCGAGTTCTTCCGCGGGATAGGTCCAGATCTCGGAGAGGGTCGGGTGGTAGTGGGGAATGCGGGCGAGCTCGCCGGCCGTCGCGCGGAAGTGCATCGCCACCACGACTTCGTGGATGAGCTCGGCCGCGTGCGGGCCCACCACTGAGGCGCCGATGATCTCCCGGCAGTCGGCCCGGACGAGTAGTTTGACGAAGCCGTCGAGCTGCCCCTCGACCATCGATTTTCCGTGGTCGTTGAACGGGTAGCTTGCGGAAAGAAACGGAACCCCGGCCGCCCGTGCCTCCGCCTCGGTCATGCCGACCATGGCCAAGCCCGGCTCAGAAAAAAGCGCGAGGAGTTTCAGGCGGTATTCTGTTTCCTCGAGCGGCTCTGGGGACCCCGACAGGAGACGCATCGCGTTGCGCGCGGCTGTTTCACCCTGTTGTATCGCGATGTGTACCACCTCCAGCGGGCCGCAGACGTCGCCGGCCGCAAAAATGTGAGGTTGGGTGCTTTGCTGCGTCGAAGCAACCTCGATTCGAGGACCGGTGAGCCGGATACCGCATTGATCCAAGCCTAGACCGGCAGTGGAGGCCTGCCTGCCAAGGGCACACAAAATTTCCTCGGCTTCAGCCTCTGTTTGGATTCCCCCCTGCGAAAAGCGGACAACCTTTCCCCCGGGGGTGCGTGACACCGAGTGGAGTTGCGTGCCGGTCTCCACGCGGATTCCGTGGTTGCGGAGACCTGCGGCAAGCGCCTCGGAAACGTCGGGATCGGCCTCCTTGAGGATTCTGTCGGAACGTTGCAACACCGTGACGCGCGAGCCCACCCCGGCGTAAAAGGTGGCCGCCTCCAGCGCGACGGCCCCGCCACCAAGGACGATTACGGATGCGGGAAGGTGTTCGATTTCGAGGAATTGGTCGCTGTCGAGAAAGCCGGTTTCCGCCAGTCCGGGGATGGGCGGTGTATGAATGCGGGAGCCTGTCGCGATCAGGAATGTTTTCGCGGTCAAAGTGTCGGGTGTGGTGGCCGAAACGCCGGATTGCCCCTCGGGAGGCTCGATACGCAGGGAGTGCGGGTCGGTGAACCGGGCCTTGCCGCGGAAAAACGCGAAGCGTCCCGACTCCAACTGGCCGCGCCGGTAGCCGGCGAAGTCGGCTATGAGCCGGCGTTTGCGAGCCTGCATGAAGGCGCCGTCGACGCCTGCAAAACTTGCCTGCACGCCGAAATCAGCTGCGGACCGAACCGCCTCAGCCCGGTTGGAGGTGGCCAATAGCGTCTTGCTGGGCATACAGCCCCTGAGGATGCAAAGCCCGCCGACCTCCGCCCCACCGTCGACCACCACGGTGCGCAGACCGGAGCGGGCCGCAAGCGCGGCAGCGGCGTAGCCCGCGCTTCCGCCGCCCAGCACCGCAAAGTCGAAGTCAAACCCGGCCATGGACAGCAATCGGGACGGTCTCGGGCACGGAACGGCGCCGGTCAGGAGACCAGGGGAAGGAGCAGGGCCGGCAGGTCGGCGATCCGGACGCGCTCCTGGGTCATCGCATCGCGGTGGCGCAGGGTGACGGTGCCCTCTTTTTCGGGGCCGTTTTCGCCGATGGTATCAAAATCAACGGTAACGCAGAACGGCGTGCCCGCCTCGTCCTGGCGGCGGTAGCGGCGGCCGATGGCACCGCCGTCGTCGTAGAAGACGTTCATGAGGGGGCGGAGGAGATTCTGGATCTCGAGGGCCTTCTCGACGAGGGCGGGCTTGTTCTTGAGCAGCGGGAAGATGCCGACCTTGATCGGCGCGACGCGCGGGCTGAAACGCAAGACCGTGCGGACTTCCTTCCCGCCCTTTTCATCAGTGACCTCCTCCTCCTCAAACGCCTCGCAAAGCAGCGCCAGAATGAGGCGGTCCACTCCGGCGGAGGGCTCGATGACATGCGGTACGTATTTTTGGGACGCCTCTTGGTCAAAGTACTCCATGGGCTTGCCCGAGTGTGTCTGGTGCTGGCTGAGATCGAAATCCCCGCGGGCGGCAATTCCTTCGAGCTCCTGGGTACCGAAGGGAAACTTGTAGAGAATATCCACCGTCGCCCGCGCGTAGTGGGCGAGTTCTTCCGGCTTCTGCCAGTATTCCTCGAGGGAGGAGCGCTTGAGGCCCACCGACTCGTACCAGCGGAAACGTTCCTCCACCCAGTATTTGTGCCAGAGCTCCCAGCCCCAGTCCGGCTGTGGCGTGGCGGGGACTTCCCCGGGAGAGAGTTTGGCGATGTGGCCGGCTTGAGCCTGAACGACCTCGTCCGGCTTGATGAAGAACTCCAGCTCCATCTGCTCGAACTCGCGGGAGCGGAAGGTGAAGTTGCGCGGGGTCACCTCGTTGCGGAATGCCTTGCCGATCTGGCAGATGCCGAAGGGCACCTTCACGCGGCTGGTTTCCAGGACGTTTTTGAACTGCACGAAGATGGCCTGAGCCGTTTCGGGGCGCAGGTAGGCGACGTCTTCCTCGGTGGCGGCGGGGCCCACGTAGGTCTTGAACATCAGGTTGAAGGGGCGGGGCTCGGTCAGTTCGCCGCCGCAGTGCGGGCAGGGGCTGGAAAGGGGGCCGTCAGCCGCCGAGGTACAGAGCAGCTGAAAGAGTGTATGCAGGGAGGCACCGGCCTCGGCGGAACGCGCGGCGATCCTGGCAAGAACGGCCTCCGGCTGTTGGACGAGCGCGAGGTTTGGCGCGGTGCGCTGGCCCTTGCCGGTGGCCCATTTGAGCAGCGCGGCGGCGTCCGGCTGGCCACCGGGCGCAGCGGCGCGGACGGCCTCCGCCCAGGAGACGGTTTCGAGCATCTCCCAGACCTGGTCGGAGCGGACGAGCTTTTTGCAGGCCCGGCAGGTGCTCATCGGGTCGGAGAAGGTGTCGACGTGACCGGAGGCTTTCCAGACCTTGGGATGCATGATGATGGTTGCCTCGAGTCCGACAATGTCGTCGCGCATCCGCGTCATGCTTTTCCACCAGAGCTCCTTGACGTTACGCTTGAGTTCCGCCCCCAGCGGGCCGTAGTCCCAAAAGCCGTTGAGCCCTCCGTAGATTTCACTGCTTTGGAAGATGAAGCCGCGCCTTTTGCAAAGGCTGACGATCTTTTCCATGCGGGAGACTGAGGCTTGTGTGGACATAGGAGTACGTAGATGGGCTGGGAGGAAAGCGGATGCCCGGTGCGGGAAGCGCCGGGAAGGGGAGTTTACTCAAAGTCGTAGACGACAGCCCTCTGGCAGCATGGCTTAAACACTTTTTCGACAAACTCCACATGCAGGGGATGGACTTGGTAGGCCTTCTCGGCTTCCTTGCTCGGAAAAATCAGGTTCAACGCCACCTGATAAGTTTGGTCGACGACACCGCGTTCGCTTGGGGACATTTTGCCCACGTGAAAACTGAGAACGCCCTCGATGGGCCTCAGATACTGCTCGGCTCCCGCGAGCAGCTGTTGGGCAGCATCGGGAATCTCGGGGCGGGTCCAGAAAATGACAACGTGTGAAAACATACGAACGCAGACTCAAAAGCAGTTCGCGGCCCTCGGCAAGCCGGCAATCGGCGGGCGCCCACGGCAGAATCACCAGCGGACGCGATGAAGCCGATAAGAGAAAGATTGCCTCGGAACAGGCCCTCTTATAGTTTATCCAAGGTGCCCGCTGCTCTCACGTTTAGTGACCTGACATAAAGTGAATTACACCATACTCAGAACTCGTACCATCAGGACAATCCGTCTCGGTCTTGCCCTCTTCTTCTTGGGCGACGGGTTGGTGAGAGCCGGTCTGCAGTTGACGGGCGGGGGCTCCGTCGGCCTTGAGGAAAAAAACAATGGGAGGGCCGACGATTCCGACGCTTTAGATGAGCAATCCGCCAGGCTTGGTGATGCGGGGGCTTGGGGGCAAATGGAGACGTTCGATGTTTTGTTGGAGGCTCCGATCGACCTGATCCGGGCAGGCGAACCGAAGTCGGTTCGTACCCGTTGGTTTTTTGGGAAGCTAAAGGATGACGCGGTCGACGATTTGATCCGGCGTGTCGTGCGGAAAGGCGACCTCGCGGAAAAATTGTGCAATCGGGACCGCTGGCTCGAGGACTCCGAGGGAGTGACCGTATTCCCGAAGACGGAAGATTTGATTGAAATTGGCGAGGCGGACAGGATTGCGCTGTACCATGAACTAGCCAAGTTTCAGGAGAACTCCTTCCATGTTGAACCTGAAATTCTGTTTGGGAATTCGTTTGAGGAATGGATCCGGGGAGTGCACATCAGTCAGAGCGCGAGGGACTTTATCAAGGCGGTCTCCTATCGCAACGGATCGATGATCCAGTTTGCAGACATTCCGGCACTTCTGGGGTTGCTCCCGACCGATCAGGAGCGGACGGAGGCGCTTAGGGCGCTCAGTCGCACGCCAAGCCTTGTCGCAAAGATTATTATCGCCTCCACGGCAACCGAACAGCTTGCGTCCTATTGGCACAAAGGCTTCCGCCTCAAGGACATTTCCTCCTTCATGGCTTCGGTGAAGCGAAATAAAAACGTGGACCGCATGGATCTCATGCACCTCCTCCCCTCGGGAATCCGGAAGATTCTTTACACGTTTCCCGATCCGACGCAGTCGCGCTCGGGTTACCTTCCGGATTGTCACTGGTCTTCGCTTAACTTTTTCAACCCGCAACCGCTGGATCGCCTGGCGGATCCGGTGCAGGCCACCGCTTACACGCTGGAAAAATTCGCCCCGATTAATCCTCCCTATGAACTGGGGGACGTGCTGTTTTTCACCGACACCAAGACGGGGGACGCCTACCATTCCTGCGCCTACCTAGCGGACGACATCGTTTTCACGAAGAACGGCAGATCGCCCCTGCAGCCGTGGGTCCTGATGAAGCTCGAGAGTGTCAAAAAGCTTTACGACATGCACTTCACAACAAATATCAGCGGCTACCGGCGCAAGGACATGATGGAAGCCAAGTAGCGCTCGCTTCGATGCAAGCGCGGTTGCGTGAGTGGAGGCGGAACGGGGCGTGTGGAACCGCGATGCAAGGCAGTTTTTTCATGCACCGGGACGGGAAACCGTTACCGGATGAAAAGGGCCCGAGAAAGGGCGCGCTCCGAGTCGTAGGCGGAGCCTCAAATAAAACGCTAAAAGTGGATGGAGGCACCGGCGGCTGGAAACCAGGTTTTGTGAGAGCCTCTTGGTCGGGGACAACCTTCGCTACTTTCCGGCGAGCTGGGCGGGGAGTTCCTCCCAGAGGCAGGTTGATTCGGAACGGGTGGCTAGTTTTTTGAGTGTCACCTGAGGCCATTCCGTTCCGACGACCACCGCAAATTTGGCTCCAAGCGCCTCCGCGGCATGAAATTGTTTGGCCACTTTGGCGGTGCCGAGGGAGTAGTCGGTGCGCACGCCAGCCTCCCGGAGGGTTTGCAGCAACCGTAGGGCCTCCGCGCGTCTGGATTCCTCGGCCACTACGATGTAGACTTCGGCTGCGCGGCGGGCAGCGAGCCATTGGTCGCGCTGACGGGCGGCGTTTGGAATTTCTGCCACGAGGTTGGCGAGGGTCACGTCCCCCATGCCAAAACCAAGTGCGGGCATCCGCACCTTGCCATCGCTCATGATCTCCAGAAGGGCGTCGTAACGGCCGCCACCCGCGAGCGCCCTTTCCTTTCCTCCCCGGTCGAACACCTCGAAAACGAGGCCCGTATAATAGGCCAACCCCCTCACAATCGTGAGGTCGACGGCGACATACTGTTCCAAACCGCGGGCCTTCAGGTCGGCGAGAATGCCTTGGAGTTTTTCCGCCTCGGAGGCAGGGTCGGCGACAAAAGAGCGGACTTCCTCCAGCGTGATGGAGAATTCGCCCAGCTTCCGCCGGGTTTCCGCCTCCGGAGCGCGCTCCAGTTTGTCGATCAGCGCCAGAAAATCGGGCAGTTGTTCCTCCGAGACTCCGCGGTTGCCGGCAAAGCGCATCCAGGCGTCCCGGTCGCTGAGACGGACCACGAAGTCCTCAGGCCCGAGTCCGAATCCCCTGAAGATGTCAATGACCAGGGCGAGCAACTCGGCGTCGGCCGCGGGGGTGGCGTCTCCGAGAATGTCGCAGTTGAGCTGGAGAAATTCGCGCAACCTGCCCCGCTGCTGTTTTTCGTAGCGGAAGAAGGAGGGGGCACAAAACCACTTCAGGGGCTTTTTGTAATCGCGTTCGCGCGCGGCGACCATCCGGGCCAGAGTCGGGGTCATTTCCGGGCGGAGAGCCACATGGCGCTCCCCCTT
This sequence comes from Chthoniobacteraceae bacterium, assembly GCA_044376515.1. Classification (GTDB taxonomy): domain Bacteria; phylum Verrucomicrobiota; class Verrucomicrobiia; order Chthoniobacterales; family Chthoniobacteraceae; genus Chth-196. Next base: position 23,112 of record JBILKV010000025.1, read on the forward strand.
GTCGACAAAGTCAAAGAGCTGGCCCACGAGCTCGCCCCCACTTTTTTTGCGGTAGAGTGCAATCGGTTCGAGCGCCGGCCCGTCGTATTCGACAAAGCCGTACCGGGAGGCCACATCGCGCCACACGGCGAGGATGTAGTTTCTCCGGGCGCAGTCTTCGGGGTAGAAGTCGCGGAAGCCTGGCAGGAGTTGCATGTGAAGGGGTGGTTGGCGAGGGGGAGTTGCGATGACGGACCGGTCAGATTCCCAAGATGGAGCGCTGGGCAGCGATGATCTGTTGAACGCCCCTGCGCCCGAGCTCGAGGAGGGCGGAGAGTTCCTCCTCACTGAAAACCGCCTCCTCGCCTGAACTCTGGATCTCCACGAACTGGCCGCCCTCGGTCATGACGAGGTTCATGTCCACGGCGGCATCGCGGTCTTCGGGGTAGTTCAGGTCGAGCAGGGGACGGCCAGCGACGATCCCGGCGCTCACGGCTCCGACGAGCTGCTTGATGGGCAGGCGAGCCACCTTCCGGTCTTCAAGGAGTTTGCGGCAGGCGATGAAGGCGGCGACGCAGGCGCCGGTGATGGCGGCCGTACGTGTTCCCCCGTCCGCCTGAAGCACGTCGCAATCCACCCAGAGGGTGCGGGAGCCTAATAATTCGAGGTCGACGACGGAGCGTAGCGAGCGCCCGATCAGCCGCTGAATTTCCACGCTGCGCCCGTCGACTTTGCCTCGCGAGGAATCGCGAGCTTTGCGCTGGAGCGTGGAGTAGGGGAGCATGGAGTATTCTGCGGTCAGCCAACCGCCGGTCACGTTTTGTTCCTTCATCCAACGGGGCACCGACTCCTCGACCATGGCCGAGCAGATCACCCTTGTTTCGCCCGAGGCCACCAGAACGGAGCCGGCCGCATGCGGGGCGATTCCCAGGGAAAAGGAAAGAGGGCGAATTTGGTCGTCGGAGCGTCCGTCGGGGCGGTTCATAGCGGGCAAGTGTCGGGCGGAGGCGAGGCGGAGCGCAACATTCGATTGAGGGATTGGTGGGGAGAAGTGCCTCTAAAAACCGGGCTGCACCCGGGGGCTATTTTTGAACGGAGCGTCCCACGCGGTGTCACAGGTTGCGAGACACTATGAACGAGGTCATGGCTTCCCCATTCCCGAGTGCGTTTCAGACTCCCGGTGCCAACCCCCTGAGTAGCCTGTTGGTTGCAGGAATGAGTCAGTCAGCATTTAACCAACGGGGCGGTTTGATGGACCGGGAGGCCTGCCGGCATTCCCCATGCAGCGCGGCCTTGGAGCCGGCCGAATGCGCTGAACCGTTTGTTTCGGCTGGGCTTTCCAACCCGGTACAACCAGCGACGGGCGTCCTCAAAGAACGAATGCCCCTGCATTCGCGGCTTTCGTCCGGCGCGAAGCCTGCTAGTTGGGAGGGGGAACGCATGTCAGAGGACGCAACTCAGCTTGAAGCAAGCCGGCACTCCGAGGATGAACGACTCGTGGCGCGCGCGCAGAAGGGGGATGCGTCGGCCTTCGACCAGTTGGTGGGACGTCACACGGCGAGGCTTTACGGCCTTGTGTACCACATGACTGGAAACCACGAGGACACCAACGACTTGCTCCAGGACGTGTGGACCAAGGTTTTCCGCTCTCTCGCGGGATTCAGGGGTGCGTCGCGGTTTACTACATGGATTCACTCCATCGCGGTCAACATGAGCATCAACTTCCTGAAACGCCGCAACCGGCGGCAGACCGTAAGCCTCGATGCGGGAACGGAGGATGGAGCGGCAGCGGACGCCATGGAAAATATGCTCGTGAGTCCGCACACCCCGCGCACGGAAGCCGGGATTTCTGAACTGCAGGGGCGCTTGAGCGATGCCTTGGGCAGGCTCTCTGCCGAGCACAGGGCGGTGGTCACGATGTTTGACATCCAGGGCATGGCGCATGCCGAAATCGGGAAGGTGCTTGGAGTCTCGGAAGGGACGGTGCGTTCCCGCCTCTTCTACGCGCACCGGCAACTGCAGGCTTTCCTGAGCGACCTACACATAGAGGGGGCTGTCGTATGAGTCCGGAGCAGATTCAGTCCTTGCTTAGGGAGCGTGCCGGCACGGAGATGCCGCAGGATTACGAGGCACGACTCATCCAAGATCTGCGCGAGCGGCAGCGTGCGGAGTTGCTAAGACAACCGGCGTGGCGGATAGCAATTGAGCGGTTGGGCACGTTCCTTAGCGAACACAGCCTCAGTACCCCACGGTATGCCCTTTGCCTCGCTACGCTTGTGGCCGTCTGTGTGGGCGTCATTGCCCTGTTGAAGCCGAGCGGGGCAACGGGGGTGATGGCGAAGCAGGAGAGGGCTCCCAAGGCCGACGAGGTGTTTAGGGAGGGAGTTGAAGCCCGTCACGTAAGCTACGAGAAGTAGGGCCTTTGTGGCTTGCCCTGTTCAACTGACTGGCGTGATGTGCGTCACAGCAGGCTTTGGGCGGGCTTTGGGCGGTTGGGGCCCGGCTCCGTAGAGAAACTTTGCTGGGATCAGAGAGCCTGAGGAGGCTTGTTGGTGGGGGCAATCCGGATTTGGGGGAGGGTTGCCGGTCCTGTGCGTGCGGCCCCCAAGTTGGAGTCCCTGATCCGCCTGTAGACTTCGTCGCGGAAGACCGGCATTTCTTTCGGGGCGATGATCCCGATTTTGACCGTCTCGTGCTCGATTCGTGAAATGCAAACCTCAATGCTGTCCCCGATCATGATGCTTTCGCCCTCGCGCCGGCTCAAGATCAGCATAGTTCAGGGGGTTCGCTGCCTGTGCGAGGGGAAGAGTGGACCTCCTGTCGCTGGTCGACGAGCACGTGTTCGATGGAGAATTCGGAGCTGTTCTCGATGATGACCTGCTGGCCAATGAGCGTGTGGCGGTTCACCACAACGGGGCCCACTAAATTGACGGTCACGTGCTGAGGGTCGTGGGAGTGGATGGCAACGATGTTGAGCACCATTGCGGCGGAAGGTTCCTGAATTCGGAGGGACTCCACATCCTCGTCGCGAAGCACGATTTTGTAACCGTCGAGAATGTGCATCGGTGCGACTACCACAAACTCCATTGGGGATTCTCCCTCGTCCACGACAGCCCTGAGAATTTGAAAGGGCACCCCCTCCTCGGAGGGTTCGAGTTCAAAAACGTTGAGGTGTCGCAGGCCAATGAGGCCGAAAGGGAGGTGAACAACGAGTTTCTCCTCCGCGCCCTGACGCTTTTGGAATGATTCGGGAAGAAATTTCATCCTAAAGACAACTTTAGCCTAAAGCGTGCCAAGTCACTAAAAAGGCTTGGGTGAGGCGAAGCAAAAAGGCACGTCTGACGTGCCTTTGGCTGTCTTGAAGGGCCCGGTCGCCCGTACGGCGGTGAGGGGCCTGTTGTTGGCGAACGCCGCAGCCTCTTGGGCTGGCGGCAGGGCCCGATTGGAGAAGAATCAGGCGGTCTTGTCTTCGATGTATTTGACGACATCAGCGACGGTCTGGAGCTTTTCAGCGTCCTCGTCCGGCACCTCCACTCCAAATTCGTCCTCGAAGGCCATGACCAACTCGACGGTGTCGAGCGAATCGGCCCCGAGATCGCCGATGAACGAGGCGGCTGGGGTGACCTGCTCGGGATTGACTCCGAGTTGTTCGACGATGATGTCCTTGACCTTCTCTTCGATGGATTTTTCCGACATAAAAACAGGAAACGGTTAGCTAGGTTGGTTGAGTGCGGCAGGTGCTTTAGAGCTGCTGGGTGCGGCTTGGCAATTAAGATTTCAGAAATTCTGTGAGACGGGAGAAAACTTTCCGGGTTTTTGGAGAATTCTAAAGCCCATTTGTGGGCATGACCATTCCCCCCTCCCTTGGTCAGCCCAGAAGCTCCCGGACCAGGTCCCGTTCTTCCTGGAGTTCCGCTACGGAGGCGTCGATGCGGGCTCTGGAAAAGCCGCTGATGGGCACCCACTTGGCAACCTCGAGCGAGCCGTTCTCGGCGGTCCGCATTGGGAAGGAGGAGATCAACCCGGGTTCGACGTCGTACTCGCCTTTGGAGCAGATGGCGAGGCTGTAGGAGTCGCCGTCGGCGGTCGGGTTAACGATGGAGCGGACAGAATCCACCACGGCGTTGGCCGCGGATGCCGCGGAAGAGGCGCCACGGGCCTTGATGATGGCCGCGCCCCTTTGCTGCACCGTCTGAATGAACTCCGTTTCGAGCCATGCGTGGTCCTTGATGACGTCGGTGGCGGGTTGGTGGTTGATGCGGGCGTTGAAGAAGTCGGGGTACTGGGTCGCCGAATGGTTCCCCCAGATGGTCATGTTGGTGACGGCGGCGACGTCCACTCCCGCTTTGTGGGCGAGCTGGGACTTGGCCCGGTTTTCATCCAGCCGCGTCATGGCAAACCAACGCTCCGAGGGGACGTCCCGGGCGTTGTTCATCGCAATGAGGCAGTTGGTGTTGCAGGGGTTGCCCACCACCAGCACGCGGACGTCCGAGGCAGCGTTGGCCTGAATGGACCGCCCCTGGCCGATGAAAATCTTGCCGTTGATGCCGAGCAGGTCTTTGCGCTCCATACCCGCCTTCCGGGGCACCGAGCCGACCAGAAGCGCCCAGTTGACGCCGCTGAAGCCCTCGTCCACATCGGAGGTCGGCACGACTTTTTTCAGCAGTGGAAAAGCGCAGTCATGCAATTCCATAACGACCCCTTCGAGGGCTCCGAGGGCGGCTGGCACTTCGATCAGGTGCAGTTCCACGGGTTGGTCGGGGCCGAACATCGAGCCGGAGGCGATCCGAAACAGGAGGGAGTAGCCAATCTGACCGGCGGCGCCAGTCACAGCAATGCGAACGGGTTTTTTCATGTGAACGGTTTTCTTGCAAAGGGGTGGCGCACCCGGGCATGGAGAGCGCTTCTGGGGGAGTGTGCCCAAGCAGATGGATTCGTCCAGCCCACAGCGTGGTTGGTTGGCGGAGTGGCCCTCCGGGCCTCAGGGAGGAGTGGGGCGGCTCAGGGGGTGGCGAGTTCCTGAATCTTCACCCAGGCCGCCCGTTCCTCGAGGGAGAGGCTTTCGGGAATCTGGATTCGGATTTGGATAAAAAAGTCCCCGCGCGTTTTGGAATCTACAGGTAAACCTCTGCCGCTCAGTCGGAAGCGGCGTCCCGATTGAGTGCCCTGCGGGACCTTGAGGCGAACGTTTCCATCTGGGGTGGACACCTGAACCTCCCCGCCCAGAACGGCCTGCCAGGCGGGAATGCCCACCTCACGGATCAGGTCGCTGCCCTCAGTCAGATAAGTCCCGTCTACCAGAGCCACCCGCAGGAACATGTCCCCCCCGTTTTGACCGCGGTTGGCGAGCCGGATTTTCTGGCCGGGAACCATCCCGGCGGGAATCTGCACGTCGATCTTCTCGAGGATTCCGCCGGGGGGGCGGCGGAAGCTAACCCTTTTGCGCGCCCCCTTGAGCAGTTCCTCCACGGAGACCTGCACCTCGGCTTCCAGATGCTTGGGTTGCGCCCCGCCACCGTGTCCGGCACCGGTGAAAGCCGCCCCGCCGCGCCCCCCTCCCATCGGGTTGCGCGCGCCGCCGAAGAACGCCTCAAAAAAGTCGCTGAATCCCCTGTCGTCCACGTTGAACGCGGCCGCGTGTGCGCTTGAACCGTTGCTCCACGAAGGAGGGGTCTGTTGGGAGCGCTTTCCCCAGTTTGCGCTCAGCTCGTCGTATTCCCTGCGCTTTTGGGCGTCGCCCAGCACCTCGTAGGCCTCGTTGATCTCCTTGAACTTGGCTTCCGCGTTTTTTTTGTCTTTGGCGACGTCGGGATGATGTTGACGCGCCAGTTTCCGGAAGGTCTTGCGGATCTCATCCTGACTCGCGCCTTTGGCGACCCCCAAAACCTGATAGTAATCCTTGTATTGCACGGGCATTTTGTTCGCAGGCTAGCGCTTGGATCCTCCCCATGGCAACCTGAGGGTGGTTCCCCAGCATTGAACGCGCCTTTCCTCTAGAAACGGTCGCGCACTGCTTTCGGTCCCGTCTGCCTCGTCTAAACTCCGCGCCGCCTCCACCCTGTTGCATGTTTGCCTTTTTCACCAGACGACTTGCCGCGATGTGCGGCGTGCTTTTCTGCGTGCTCACCCTGACGTTTCTCCTGCTGCGGCTTTCTCCGGGAGGTCCCTTCACCCGCGAGCGGAAACTGCCGGCCGTGATTGAGAAGCAGTTGATGGCCAAGTACCGCCTCGACGGGCCCCTTTGGCAGCAGTACCTCGACTATCTCGCCGATGTTGCCCGGGGGGATCTGAGACTCTCCACCAAGTACCGTGACCGGCCGGTGCGCGAGTTGTTGGCGCAGAGCCTCCCTGTTTCTGCGCTGCTGGGGGGAACGGCTTTTGTGTGGGCGGTGGGAATGGGGGTCTGGCTGGGCAGCATTGCCGCGATCCGCCGTGGGACGCTAGCGGATACGGGTTCGATGCTTCTTGCGCTTGGACTCATTAGCGTGCCGACCTTCGTGACCGGGCCGGTGTTGGTCCTGCTTTTCGCCCTCCACTGCGGGTGGTTTCCCGCGGGGGGCTGGAATTCCCCCGCGAGTTTGTGGCTGCCGGCGCTGGCCCTGGCGGGGCCGGCCACCGCTTCGATCGCACGGCTCACGCGCACTTCCCTTCTTGAAACCCTGGAGGCGCCTTTTCTGCGGACCGCCCGTGCCAAGGGCGTTTCGGAGCGGAGATTGCTCTACGTCCACGCGCTGAAGATAGCGCTTTTGCCGGTGGTTTCCTACCTCGGACCGCTTGCTGCAAACCTGCTGACCGGCTCGATCGTGGTGGAGTCGATCTTCAACCTTCCCGGAACCGGTTCCTTTTTTGTGAACGCAATCCTCAACCGGGACGTGTTTTTGCTCGGGGGGGTCGTGCTTGTCTACTGCGTGCTTTTGGTCGGGATGAACCTTTTGGTGGATTTGATCTACAGCTGGCTGGACCCGAGGATTCGCATCGAAAGCTGAACCATGACCACCCCTGTCGCATCCCTTCGTCCCGGGCTTTGGAGGCGCCTCATGCGCAGAACAGCGGCGCGCGGATCCGTGCTGGTGTTGGCTCTGGTTCTGGCCTCCGCGATTCTGCTGCCCGTGTTTCTGGGAGCCGATCCGCGGCAAACCTCCCCGGAGACTTTTGTTTCGCCCTGTGCCGCCCATCCCTTTGGTACGGATTTGAACGGGCGCGACCTCCTTGCCCGGACCTTGGAGGGGGCGCGGATCTCGCTGCTGGTGGGTTGCACCGGGGCACTGGTGAGCCTCGTCATCGGGACCGCGGTGGGGATGGTTGCCGGTTATGCGGGTGGGCGTACCGACGCGCTGCTGATGCGGATCGTGGACGTGCTGTATGCTGTGCCTCGGCTGATCCTGATCATTCTAGCCAGTTTCCTCTTGGACCCTTGGCTGCAGCAGATGCTCTCGTCGGTACAGGGGGGGCGCTGGATTGGGTACAGCAAGATCGCCATCCTCATTCTCGCTCTCGGATTCATGGAGTGGCTGACGATGGCCCGGATCGTTCGGGGGCAGGTGCTCTCGCTCAAGACCCTGCCCTTTGTGCAGGCCGCCCGGGCGCTCGGGCAGGGACATTTCCAAATTCTGATGCGGCACCTTTTGCCGAACCTTAGCGGCGTGATCGTGGTGTATCTCACGCTGACGGTTCCGGCGGTGATGCTGGACGAATCGTTTCTGTCCTTTCTCGGGCTTGGGGTTCAGGCGCCTCAGGCAAGCTGGGGCACTTTGCTTAGCGATGGAGCTCAGGCGCTCAACCCGGTCAGAAGCCATTGGTGGCTGTTGCTCTTCCCGGGAGTCATGATGAGCCTGACCATGCTCGCCCTTAACTTTCTGGGTGATGCGCTGCGGGACGCGCTTGCGGAGTAGCCGCGCCCCCGTGATTTTCCGGATGGCTCACAAGAAGCCCCATGGCAAAACGGTTCGGCCTCTGGGGCCCTTCCCGAAGGAGGGCGATTTTCCTTTCCCCAGCCGCAACGCAAGGCGGTTCGGATAACCCCGAACTCCGGACTTCTCGCCGACACCAGCATATCCGTTTTGAATTGGCTGGGGCGTTCACCGCAGATTCGACCAAGATAGCGCCCTCCAGTCTCGTTTTTGCGCCTGCGCCCCGACTGCAGGCGACCCGCTCAATCAACCCGCCCGTGAATTCTATCGCCCGGACCCTCATTTGTTTTATCGCCTTGAACGACCTTCCCTCCAACGCACAGGAACCGTCAGCGGGGGCGCGTTGGCTGCAGAGCCTCCCGCCGGTGCCGAGCTTTTCGGCGCCAGTCTCTCCAGAGGCGTGGAATCTCCAGCGCGCGGAGATTCGCCATAAGCTCCAGACCCTGTTGGGCGATCTTCCTCCGCGTCCTGCCGCGCGTCCGGTGTTGCTCTGGCGCGAGGACCGGGGGACCTACTGGCTTGAAAAGTTCGAATTCGACAATGGAGCGGCCGAGACCGTGCGGGGGTACTTCTTTCTGCCAAAGGGCGCCACTCCCGATCGGAAGGCGCCTGGGGTGTTGTACTGCCACTGGCACGGCGGCCAGTACGCTATTGGCAAGGACGAGATGTTGGGCACCAACGCCACGCCGGTTCCGCCCGGACCGGCTCTGGCGGAGCAGGGCTTCGCTGTGCTGGGGATTGATGCCTGCGGCTTTGGCGAGCGCAACGGGGCTGGACCCGACGGCACCGCACAACGCGGCAATCCCGGGGAGCTTTCCGCCGCAAAGTTCAACCTGTGGGCGGGCCGGACCCTTTGGGGAATGATCCTGCGCGACGATCTGACCGCCCTCGATATCCTCGCCGCCCGCAGCGACGTCGACGCTACGCGGATCGGCGTGACCGGAATCAGTATGGGGAGCACCCGGACGTGGTGGCTCATGGCCTTGGATGACCGCCCCAAGACGGGCGTCGCCGTCGGCTGTATGACGCGCTACCGGGAGTTGATCGAAACCGGCATGCTCAAGGCCCACGGCATCTACTATTTTGTCCCGGGCATGCTCCGGCACTTTGACTCCGAAGCGGTGATCGCATGCGCTGCCCCACGCCCGATGCTCTTCATGACAGGGGATTCCGACGGCGGATCTCCTGTCGAGGGGATCCGCGCGATCACCCGGGCGGTTGAACCGGTGTATGCGGCCCTCGGGGCGAGGGAGGCTTTCTCGAGCCAGATCGAGCCGAACACCGGACACGTCTATCTCCCCGGCATGTGGGAAAGAACGGTCGCCTGGCTCAAAAAGCAGCTCGCGCCCTGAGCCGTTCTCCGGAAGGAAGGGGCTCTCAGCACGCCTCTGAGGGAGACTCCGGATTGCCCGTCGGGAACCGGCAGAGCGCCGCCACCACGAACAGCCCCGCGAACAGGCTCAGCACCAAATCGCATCCCTTCTGGCCTTTCAGGAGGGCTGGAACCACCGTTGGAGAAGCCGCGACGCACGAGGAGGCCGCACATGTTGTTCAACCCGCTGAACGCCGCGCAACTGCCCTCCTCGCGAGCGACCAGTCATACCACTTATCTGAGTTTTCTGGATTACTAGTGACCTGAGTCTCGTGATTCAATCAGTCCGCCTTGCGCAGAAAACCGGCGCGGATTTTTGCCAAAGCTGACGCCCCGCCAGGGGCACTTCTTGTTCAGCCCATGGCAACGCCATGGGAAAACCGTCCCAAAAAAAGAATACGCCCTGAAAGGGCACACTCACATGCCCGGTCCATCCGAAAGCGTGGCTTCATCATGGGGCGCCCGGGCAAAAAACTCCGTTTATCATTGAGAATGGGCATCAGGCCTTCACTGTCAGACTTGAAGCGTGCGGGTGACCGCCGTTGCCGCTCGGCTGACCCTCTGACGCGCAATCGGCGGCCGACCACGATGTGGCGCACCTGCGATGCGAGAGCGTCGCATTCGTCGGAGGACTCCGCGGCGTTTCCGAGACCATCGCCATGACCACGCCATCGGCTCGTTCGGCAGGGAGCCATTCGATTTCCTTTTCGAGGCTTTCAAGGTCCCGTGTTTCCTCCTCGTCCCAAGGGGTCTGAAACACGGAAAAAACACCTTAGGTAGGGGGAGCTGGCTTTGGATCTACGGGGCTTGGTCTTTGTGCCGCTCGGAGCTCGGGCTGCTTCGGGCGTTTGAGTTGCGGCTTGGGGCGCGATGGTCGCGGGATACGGGCATGGGGTCGAGGATGGCTGCCGGAACGCACGGTCTCAAACCTCGGCCGTTCGGTAAGTCGTTCCACCTACGCCAAAATGGGATGGACGATCTTGCCGCCTTGGACGCCGGTGAGGCGGATGCTGCGGCCGCCCTGAACGTAGGCGAGATGCTCGTGGTTGAGTCCGAGCAGGTGCAAGATTGTGGCGTGGAGGTCACGAAAGTGGACCTTGCCCTCGACGCCCTCCGCGCCGGTTTCGTTGGTGCGTCCGTAGGTGAAGCCCGGTTTTACGCCGCCACCCGCCAGCCAGAAGGTGAAGGCGCGGGCGTTGTGCCCCGTCTCGTTTTTGCCATCCCCGGGCACGAGGCCCGGCCTCCCAAACTCGCCGCCCCAAACGACCAAGGTGTCGTCCAGCATTCCTCGCTGTTCAAGGTCGTCGAGCAGCGCCGCTATGGGCGCGTCGGTGGAAACGCAGTTTGCCCAAAGGTCCCGTCGGTGGTCGGTGTGCTGGTCCCAACTGCCGTGGTTGAGTTCGATGAAGCGCACCCCGGCCTCCGCGAACCGGCGAGCCAGAAGGCACTGCCGGCCGAAGTCCGAAGGTTTGCAGGTACCGATGTCATAGCTTTTGCCAACCTGGTATTTCTCGAGGGTCGCTTTGGATTCGGACCGGAGGTCCAGCAGGTCTGGGGCCTCGCTTTGCATGCGGAAGCCGAGTTCCATCGTTTGAATGACGCCCTCGAGGCGTTCGTCGTCGGGATGCTGCGCGCTGTGTGCGCGGTTCATCGACTGCAGCAGGTCGAGTTGGCGGCGCTTCGCCCCCGGGCTGAGATGGCCGCTTGAAATGTCGCTGATGGTCGCAAGCGACATGTTCTCGCCGTTGATTCCGATCGGGGTGCCCTCGTAGATCGGCGGAAGACATGCGCTGGAATAGACCGACGGTTTGGCCGTGTTGAGGCTGATGAAGCCGGGCAGGTTCTGGTTTTCGGAACCCAGTCCGTACACCACCCACGAGCCCAGACTTGGGCAGGGCCGCAGCCGGTCTCCCGTGTGCAACTGCAGAAAAGACTGCGCATGGTTGCCGGTGTCCGCGTGCATGGCGTTGAGCACGCAGAGCTTGTCCGCGTGCCGTGCGATGTTGGGAAGCAGTTCCGAGACCTGAATGCCGCTCTGGCCGCGTTGTTCAAAGGACACGACGGATCCGGCGTGGGGTTTCTGGCCAACCTGCGGTTTATAGTCAAAGGTGTCCAGTTGCGCCGGACCGCCACTCATGCAGAGAAAGATCACCCGTTTCGCCCGGGCTGCCGTTCTCGGAGGGCGTGCCTGCAAGTCGGGCGGCGCGGATTGTGCGAGACCGGCCATGGCCAGATAGCCGAAGCCGCAAGAACTGAGCCGGAGCATGTCGCGGCGCGAGACTGGACCGTGGGGAGCGGGGTGCATGTGGGGGGGCGGTTAATCAATGTAGCGGAATTCGTTGCTCGCCAGCAGCGCCTGGCACAAGGACGCCACCTGAGTTTTTCGGGCGTTTTCGCCCTCTGGATTTTCTTCTCCAGTGGTGGGTGTTGCTTGGTTCAGGAATTCCAGCGCGCGCCGTTTCTCTTCGGGTTGCGGGTGCCGGGCGAGGATCCGCTCATAGGCGGTTTCGATAATTTTCGAGTCGTCTGTTGAAGCCTGGATGAGCCCTTCTGCGAGAGCGGTGGCGCGGCCGAGAACGAAGGGATTGTTGAGCAGGTAGAGCGCCTGCGCAGGCAGGGTGGTCACGTCGCGTTTTCCAGTGACCGCGAGTCCGTCGGGAACGTTGAAGGGAATGAGTTCGGGCGGCATCGAGTTGCGCAGCATCAGCAGATACACGCTGCGCTTCAGGCTTTGGCGGTGCAGGTTGCCCATCTCGTTGATCAGCACCTCTTCGTGCTGGACGAGCGAACCGACGCCCGGTGAGCGGTCCAGTTCTCCGCTTGCCGCGAGCATGGCGTCCCGCAGCGCCTCAGCGTCGAGTCGCCGCCGGTTGTGTCTGGCCAACAGCGTGTTTTCGGGGTCGTTGCGGCGGCCGCGCTCGTCGCAGAAACTTCCGAGTTGCCATGTGCGGCTCAGTACAATCCGGCGGATGAGTCGCTTGAGCGACCACCCGTCCTCGACGAAACCGGCGGCCAGGTGGTCCAGCAGCGCGCGGTGGAGCGGACGGTCTCCGAACACGCCAAAATCATCCGGAGTCCGCACCAGTCCCTCTCCAAAGAGGTGCAGCCAGACACGGTTGACGAGGACGCGTGCGGTCTGCGGATGGCTGCCCGAGGTGAGCCATTGGACGAGTTGGAGTCGCCCGCTCTGCGACGCGTCAATCGCGAGGCATTCCTCAACCGGCCCGCAGGCTGCCGGGAAACCGCGGGGAACCGGGG
>JBILKV010000302.1:0-4142 GCA_044376515.1 Chthoniobacteraceae bacterium
GAAAACCATTCACCCGAAACACAAGCAGTAATCGGTCACTAAAACCCACAAACCCTAGCGGAAATTTCCAGCTCAAGCTTGACCAACCTCATAGCAGGAATTCGCTTTTTGCTCCGTTGCCGCAAACCGCGCGCGCGGTATCGTCGCGGGGCGCGCTAAGGACTTTAGACCTTCAAAGAAACCTCTCCTCAAAAACAGGACGGCTTGAGCGTGCTTCGATGGCATTTTGTAGCGGCTTTGGCGATTGATGGAGCAGTCGGGTGGGACTTCTCGTGATGTTACATCCCCTAATTTGAAACAACAGGCACACCCACTTAATTTCAATTCGCGAAAATTATAAATTTGTTACCCCATGTTTGGTCCAGTGCCGGAAAAACATGCGGCGAGTGATGAAACAGACTTTGCGTGAGACAGGGCACCCCCCAACCTGCCAAGAGCAGGCCATCCAAACCGTGTTCAAACAGGCGGAAGCTCTTGCCTCGGAAACTATGCCGCGGGAACGCGGACGTGCCATGGGGCGCTGAGTGCCGGTGGCGTTGTCATGCATTCCGTAAAATTCGTACTTTTGGGACCGTTCACAGATCCGTCCCCTTCACCGAGTCCCATTTTGCTGACATTGGTGGTGCATTTATTCCCCGCCGACTAGCTCTCGGGCGGCATTAGGTTCTGAGTCCCTGCGCGCCGCTCTCGCTCGGACTCGTGAATTCACAAGTTGACCGGGCTAGCGTGAACATCGTCGATTTCAGTTTCACCCTTACTCCTAAATCAACCCCCTAGGGTTACTGCTCGCGGTTGGTTAGCCTCCACTCCACCGGTTCCCTGCGGTCTTTCTCCTTGGGATGATGGAGACCGGCTTCGAAAAGCGTGTCTTGCAGTAGACCTCCGCTTCGAGCACAAGGTTGGGCACAAGCGCGTACGTGTCTGGGAGGGACACCCGCCGTAACCGTAACTAGCGCACCATGACCACGCAGACATCCTTCCATTTGGAGAACGCCCCAATCGTTGAAGTCATTCTCGACATCGATTGCGATCTTCCTCCCTCCTTTCAACTTCAAGAGTCTGAGCCAGAGCTTCGTTCCCTCCTTGGTGATGCCTACCCAAAAACGCGGCATCAGATGGTTCAGGAGCACAAGATTTCCCCGCAGGCGGATGTTCCTCCGCAGGTCTCCCTGCGCAGGGGGCTCCAGGCCGTCCAATTTCTCAGCGTTGACGAAAGACAGATCGTCCAGTTCCGCGCGGGGGGGTTTTCCTTTAACAGGCTCGCGCCCTATTCACAGTTGGACGACTACCTGCCCGAAATCGAGCGGACGTGGAGGTTGTTTGTCGAAAAAACTGAGCCTGTGTTGATCCGAAAGATCGGGCTTCGCACCATCAATAAAATCCAACTGCCCGTGTCACAGGGAAAGGTCACCCTGCAGGATTACATTCAAACGGGTCCCCGGCTGCCCGATGAAGAAGCGCTGATGCTTACCGGCTTCCTCGATCAGCACAAAGCTCAGGAGACAGCCACCGGAAACAATGTGAATATCGTGCTGACCACCTTGGAAGCGGACAGCGAACACTTGCCGCTCATTTTGGACATCGACGCATTCCGTCCCGTCCAGATCGATCCCACCTCCTGGCCGGAACTGCTCAGAATCTTGGTGTCCTTACGGGGCTTGAAGAATCGCGTTTTTCGGAACACCTTAACAGATAGATGCCTGAGCCTCTTCTCACCATCAGCCTGATGGCTGGTTACGCCGCCTTACAGTCTCTGACCCGCCAGGGCACAGCCACGTGCTCAATGGCCGGCGCGCTGCGGTCGAATGCCGTCGAGGTGACCAAACATGTGGAACGCTCTGTTGCGCTTTTCGGCGCCAAAGCGGATGCGTTGGACCATCTCCACTCCGTGGCCATGGAGTGTTCCACTCCAGATTGGGATGGTTATGGAGCCGAGGCAGTGAATCTGGAGGCGCTTTACAGGGCCGAGCGATTGCTCCGCTCCCTGCCAGAGGGTTTTCCCCTTCCCGAATTTTCCGTGGAACCGGATGGTGCGATTTCCTTCGACTGGCTACCGACACGCACCCGGAACTTTTCGCTGAGTATCGGAGGGTCCGACCGCCTTGCCTATGCGTGGCTTGACGGAACCGATCGCGGTCATGCAGTGGCGCGCTCTTCGTCTGGCGAGGTGCCGAAGCGCATTTTGGAAGAACTCAGCCGAATCGTTCACCATGCCTCTGCCGTCTGGGCTGCCTGACCACGTTGCCGATCAAGAGCCGCTCGCCCGGTTTCTGACGTCTTCGAGTCACTTCAACACGTCCTTCGTGAAGCCCTCCGCTTTTTTGCCAAATTCAAACGATGGGAAAACTTCGGTCTTCAGACACGACGCCGAACCGCGAGACGTTTTGGAAGACATTGGAAGAAATGAGGTCGCTCAGGACCGCTCGTTGTATGGGGCGGCCATCATCACCGCTGCAGAGGTAAGAGCCGCCAAATTAGAAGTCAGCGCCGCTGAGCCTCCACCCCGACACGCAGACATCGAAGGCTGGCCTTGGATGCAAGGCGACCGTGAGTTTGGAAAAGCTGAGAGCAAGGAGAAGGCCCTTGTCCTGGCGCAGAAAGCTCAACTCCTAAAGTTCTTGTAGGAGATCGCCGGTTTTCTGGCGGGCTAGACAGGCTGTAAAAAGGGCAAAAAAGGAGCGGCCAAGGGCCTAAGCCTCGGGGCCGATAAGGTCGAACCCACACTGGTCGCTCGACCAAAGGGACAATGGCATACCCCTCTCTTCAACAACCCATTCTCACAGGCTACCACGCTTAATTCGTAAAATTCGTACTTTTCCGGAACCTCACACCTCCGGCCCGAACATCAGGCAGGCCAGAAAGCCGCAGGCGAACGCGTTCACCAGCATGTACAGCAGCACCAGCGCTTCGGTCATCGTAAGTCCTCCCTTTGCAGCCGGCCCGCCTCCAGAATCAGCAGGGCGTCCGCCGTCTTGAGCGTCACTTCCACCCGAGGAAACAGCGCCTGCGCCCTCTCCTTGAGGTGCGCCTTCCACCGGTCTCCATGGTCCGCGCTCTTCCCCAACCTGAGCGCCTTCTGCCACCAGTCGGGTTTCAGATATTCCACCCGGCATTTGAGTGAAGCCAACACCCCTTCGATCCTCCCAAAGTTCCGGAACAGCACAGCCGTCGAGCGCAGGTTCATCTTGCCCCGGTACATGGGCAGGTCCTCGATGAAACACACGGTTTCCGGGCACACCAACACCCGCAGGAGCCGGTCAAGGTCCGCTACGGTGTCGGGCATGGGCACGGCGTGTACGCTGCCATCGGTGTCCCGGTAGGCGATCCCTCCGCTTTTGCCCGGGTCTATGGCGATGGTCATCCTCCTGTATCGGCTCAGGCTATTCCCGAGGCCGTCTTGAGCTTTTCCACACGGTTGAGCCAGCCCTGTAGAAAACGATTCTGCGTCGGGTCTACTTCCGCAAGTCGCCGGTAAAAAGGTTCGCGCCGGCGCACCAACCGTTCGGCCACTGCAAGAGGCGTTTCACGCTCCAGCAGAACACGCAGCGCCTCCAGTGTTTTGGGGCCGATCCTGCCATCGGGTTCCGCACCCACCGAGCGCTGCAAGAACCTAGCCGCCTGTGTCACCCCCGTGTTCACGCAGGCGTCAAAATGGACAAGACTCACCGGCCACGGAAGCCGGTCGCAGTCACCCTCCAGCCAGTAGGCGTCCCGGTAGATTTCCTCGACCTCCACATTGAGAATGTCACGCACATCCGCCGGACGCAGCCCCTCGGCCTTCCGGTAAATGTCGTACACCCGTTGGAGAATGCCTTTGTTGGTGGCACCGCCCCGGTCCACGGGATCGTTGGTGTACCCGCCCTCCACCTTCAGCACGAAAGCCAGGGCGCGCTGAAAATCAGCACTCATTTGGCGACAGGCTGCACACGCTCATTCCGCAACACATCCAGCAGGCCGAACACGCCCATCACAGTCGTGCCTATTGCGCCGCCGACTCCGGTGGAGTACAGCCCGAGGGCCGCGCCCAGTTTTGCGAGTCCCAGCCATGTAGAGGGCTGGTGCAGATAGTTTTTGAGTGTCTTCATTTGAACCGGTTGGTCAGGTGTTTCTCGATTAAAAACAGGCCGCGGCTCCCCATGTGG
>JBILKV010000123.1:0-12674 GCA_044376515.1 Chthoniobacteraceae bacterium
CACGGGATGGCGTCGGTGCCATAGAATGCGGTTCACGAAGAGTCCCGCATCCGCGGTTCAGCACGGACTCCGAGGGGGCTAGTGCAGCATTTTCCGGGCACTGTTCATTGCGGAGCGGGCGAGGGGGGACGTGGCCGGGGGGACGTTTCTGGATGGCCTACAGCATTTTAAGCAGGCAACCCTTGACGCCGTTCGCCCATTTTTCCGCGGCGTTGGAGGCGTAGTGCACGCCGTCGCCCCCGGACTTCCCGGGAACGTATTCGATGAGATCCGAGGAATCGATGCAGAGGAAACGCAAGCGGCGTGCTCCGCGCTGAAGAAGACTGGTCACCAGTCCTTGAACTTTGCGGAATCTTGCCGAGTCCGGTGGCGTGATCCAGACCAGTTGAGGCTTGGGATCGGAGGCAAAGAGGGTGTTTACAAAGCGGTCTAAAATGCCGTCAAGGTGTTCGATAAACTCGGGGGTGGAGGCATGCTCGAGGAGGTCAAACCAGTTGGTCCCCATCTGTATTAGGACCAGGTCGGGTTGCGTTTTGGAGAGGATCCGGTCGAGCTTTGGTGTTGGGAAGGGTTCGGGTCTGCGGCCTTTCTCATAGTCGCCAAGAAGATACTGTCTGGGGGTCTTCACTCGGTAACCGCACCGGGAGACAAACTCGGGTTCGGACGGGAGCCAGTGTTCCGGGCTGATGCCGCATGATGCTATGAGGTAAACCCTTGATTCCCCGAATCTTTCAATCAGAAAATGCTGCATCTCCTGGCCAAACGGGCCGACGGAGAGGGAGTCGCCCAGCATCAGGACCTTCCTAAAAATTACATTTCCTCCCGCACCGTAGGTTGCAAGGAGATTTGGGGCCGGGAGCGCGGCACTGAGGAGGGTGGAGAGGAAGGCGCGGCGTGATCCTGGTGTGTTGAGATCGCTCATGACACTGCCTTATCGTCCGCCGGAGGGGAAACGCGTTTCATCCTCTTTGAGAATGAAAGGAAGAAGTTCGATTCTTCCGGTTTCTTCGCTTCTTTTAATCGCCTCCCAGGGAGATCCTTCGAAGTCGATTAAGTCGAGTTTGTAGACGGTATGCAGTGTGTATTTCTCGAGCGGTTGTAGTTTCTGGGCGATGTGGGCCGGGTGCATAACGAGCAGGTCTTTTTCGGGGTAGGAGCCGCTCACCACGCGTTCAACCCTGTAGAGAAAGCAAACCATCGACTCCTGGTAAGGCGCGATTTTTTCCAGGGGAAGCGGGCGCGATTTGGCGACAAGCTTGGCCAACACGGTAAGGGTTGCCCGTTCCTGCGCGCTCTGAGAGTCCAGCGCTTCAGGCGATGCCGCCTCCTGCGGGGCGTCCGTTTGGAGGGGAGGGCGGTTGGAGTACGCGTCTCTGGTGATGTCTTCCTCGACGCGTTTGAAAATTGCATTGGCCCAGATTTCCATGTCCTTCCCGATGAAATGTTCCTTGTCGGGCATCGGTTTCCGGTAGGGAAAAGGAATGAGCGCGCGGCTGTCGATAAACTCAATCAGAGGCGAGCCAAACGTTTTCATCCGCGAGAAGAGAAAATCTTGTATTCCCGGCGAAACCCGTCCGGTGACGGGCGGTGCCACCCAGTAGACCTTTTTGAGGGAATGGACCCGTTGTGCCAGTTGGCGTACGAAGGGCTTCATGTAGGAGCGGATCTGGCTGTCGTGTCGCTCGGGTAGAATGGTTTGTCCGTCAGAAAAAAGGCTGAGCAGGTTGGTGCCGTTCTGCATGACCAGAATGTCTGGTTGGAGGGTTTCGGCGAGTTGTTCGAGCTTTGGGACCGTGTAGACGGCTGGTCGGCGGCCCTTTTCCAATCCGAAGGTATCTCTGATTTCGGTGACCGGTTTGCCTCTTGCGCCTTCGATACTCCAGAAGCCACAGGCGGTGCGGGCGTGGGCCAGAGGCCCGGTCGTTAGCCAGGTGGTGGGCACCGAACCACACGCCATGTAGGTCGAGACGGCCTCAACTTGCGCGAGGTTTCTCAGTTTGGAATCCAAGGTTTTTCCAAAGCCGCAGAGCGCTAGTGAATCCCCCAGAATGAGCACCCGATGCCTGCCGGGCATCCGCTCGACTTTGATGGCCTTGGGGGGCACCAGAGATTCCAGATCCCCCAGAGAGTCGAGAAGGTCCCCACCGACAATGTGTGGCAGCGGACTCGGAGGTTCGCACGGGCAGGCATCTGCCTTCCTGGCTGCTTTGTCCGGGAGTTCCGCCCCGGGGAGAGGGGCCGCAAAGAGCGAGAGAGGAAGCCCCAGGAGGAGAACGGCGCATGCGAGGGTCCAGCGGGGATGCCCTTTGGCGTCGGCGTGGAGCTCTTGGGTGGAGGGGAAGGTCACTTGGATTTGGCCTCCGGACGCCTGATGGGAATCAGCTGCCATCCTTGATCCGCCTCGGTGAACTCCCGCGCGGCAAAGCACCAGACCAGCACCTTTTTTGAAGCCAGATAACCGGGATCCCTGAAGTTGCGGCGAAACAAGCTCACCCGGACTGCATTCGCTCCCGAGCCCCGGGTGCCGATCACTTCCGGAATGGTTCCCGTCTCAAAGGCCAGTTGATCGGCGAGTCCGGCGCTTTCCGCCAGAAAATCGCGAAACACCAGCGTGTGACTGTCCCCGAGTAACAGCAGCGGGCTCGCGGGGCTGGGAGGCAGGGGGGCACCGTTCGCATCGGAAATCCGCCTGACGGAGACTGATTCGGCAGCCTCCTGGTTTGTGCCGCGCATTTCCGATAGGTCGCCCGAAATGGCCTTTTCCTGCCAGGTTTCCACGAGAGCGCGCTGACTGGGCGGCAGGAGGGGACGCAACCGCTCGGCCAGCGTTTGAGCCGCCACAACGCAACCCCGCCCCGACCAGTGTGAATCCGTCTTGCAGTACATGGCTTCACCGGAGGCCTCGCGCGCCGCGAAAGCAGGGCGCAGGTCCAGCACTTCGACCCCCCGGGACGCCAGGTCCCTGTAAAAAACTCCAAGCGTGTCGGCCTCCGGGCCGGAGCGGACCCCCGGCGGCGCGTGCCTTGAGATCATGGCTTTGGGCGGGACTGGCATCAGGATCAACCGCACGCCCGCGGCCTTGAGTTGGGTGTCAAAATCCGAGATGGCCTCGAGTGGATCGCCCTTGGCGACCGACAGCGAGCCGAGGCCCGCATTTTGTTTGGGAGCGGCACTCCAGAATTTCTTGAACCCCAAAAAGTGCAACTCCGACCGGAGGAACAGCCAACCGTCGGCGCCTTCAACAACCGGTGCGGGAGAGGGTGCGGGAGAGGGTGCGGACCGGACGGGGGGCGTGGTGGCACTGCTCAGAAGCAAAACGCAGACGGTCAGTCTCCTGAACAGGCCGGAGCAAGCCCGCGGGGAGTATTTCCCTTCGAAACGTCTTAAACCGCCCGTCTTCATTCGTGATTCGTTCACTCGCAATATAACGCTGACCTGAGATAAGCATACAAACTAGTTTTCCTAGGTTCGGGAAACGGGCACCGCATGGTTTTCAGTTCGCATTTGTTTTTGTTTTGGTTTCTGCCAATCGCACTGGCGGGGCAATTGCTTTTGGCGCAGGCGCCGCAGCGGTGGGGCAACCTCTGGCTGGCGCTGAGCGGCTATGTTTTTTACGGCTGGGCGGAGCCTCGGTTTCTACCCCTGATGTGGGCGACAACCACCCTCGACTGGATCCTGAGTTTGGTGATCGCTCGCGACCGTCTGGATTTTTGGCGGGTGAAAGGATCTCCCATTTGCCTGCCCCGAACGCCGGTTACCCTCCGGCGTTCCCGCCTGCAACGCCGGGCGCTGGTCCTTTCAGTGGTGAGCAACCTTTCGGCCTTGGGGTTCTTCAAGTATTTCCACTTTGGCGTTGAAACGTGGAACGCGCTTGCAGCGAAGCTGGGCGCCGACTCGGCGGCGATCCACACAGGCCTTCGGGTGATTCTGCCCCTCGGCATCAGTTTCTACACGTTTCAGGCGCTCAGTTACATCGTGGATGTCTATCGCGGAGAAGCGGCGGCGATGGAGAATTTCGTCGATTTTTCCTGTTTTGTTTCGATGTTTCCGCATTTGGTCGCCGGCCCGATTTTGAAGTTCTCATTCCTCGCGGACCAACTCCGTGCGCGGACCCTGAGCCTGGATAAGTTCGCCCGAGGCGTTGCCTTCTTTCTGCTTGGTCTGAGTAAGAAGGTGTTGCTTGCCAACGCCTGTGGTAGAATCGCGGATGCAACCTTTGGGGCGGCCTCCCGGAGCATTGGCGAGGCGTGGGCGGGGGCGGTGGCCTACGCGCTCCAGATCTACTTTGATTTCAGCGGTTATTCGGACATGGCCATCGGTCTTGGCCTGATGTTTGGGTTTGTGTTTGCGCGTAATTTTAATGCGCCCTACGCCGCCACCTCGCTGACTGATTTTTGGAGGCGCTGGCACATTTCCCTCTCCACCTGGCTGCGCGACTACCTCTACATCCCGCTGGGGGGAAACCGTTCCGGTGGCGCTCGCACCTACGTGAACCTGTTTCTTACGATGCTCCTCGGGGGCCTTTGGCATGGAGCCTCCTGGACCTTCGTGCTGTGGGGTGGGCTCCATGGCGGTGCCCTGGTGCTGGAGCGGGCGTTGGGCAGCAAAATCCCAGCCCGGTTGCTGACCCCGTGGATCTCAAGGCCGCTGACGCTTGCCGTCGTGTTGGTCGGTTGGGTGTTGTTCCGCGCGGAGACGCTTCCGGACGCGCTTTCCTATCTGGGTTGCATGGTGGATTGTTCCACCGCGCAGTGGACTCCCCGGTTGGCCGGGTCGCCCGTCCAGCAGCCCGCCGCACTGTGTTTTCTGGCCCTCTCAACGGGCATCGCCGTGCTTGGCCGGCAGACTTGGGACTGGACCCAATCCCTTTCGCCTGCGAAGGCGCTGCTGTCGCTTGGAATGGGTGGCGTGGCTGTCATCGCCCTGATGACTCAGGACTACAACCCTTTCATCTACTTCATTTTCTAGATGGCATCAGAATCCGAGATAGTCGACTCGTCTCCGCCCGCAGACCGCCTGCCCTCCCGCGAGGCCGAAGCGTGGTTGGCGCTCCATTCGACCCGAGTTTCAAGGGGAACGAGCGTGCTGCTGATTTCAGGATTCCTGCTCGTCTCCCTTTCGGGGATGCTCACGGCTCTATGGCAGTCCGTCTCGGACCGGGGCCAGAATGACACCCCTCCGGTCGGGCGGGTTTTGGAGGAGTCTCTTGCGCGGGTGGTTGCGCCTCCCGAGCGGCGGGGCCTTGGCGACCTCTGGCGGTTGCTGCCTTCGCCAGTCACCATCCGTAGGGCGGAGAAACAACTCGAGGAGCGTTCCATGGTGGCGGGCGCTCTCCGACCGCGCATGCAGGCCTTGCTTCTCGGTGCCGCCGGAATGGGCAACGAGCAGGTGGAACCGGCGCCGGACGGATGGCTTTTTTTCCGCAGGGACCTCGACTACCTCAACGGCCCCGCCTTTTTGGAACGGGATAGGAGAGAGGAGCGGGCTCACCGCGGTTCGGTTGCGCATGACTCGGTTGCGGCTATCAGCGAGTTTCACAAACAGCTCGCCTCAATTGGTATACGCCTGATGGTGGTGCCCGTGCCCGTGAAGCCTTGCATTGAAAGGCACCGGCTCCGACCGGTTGGGGCTCCGGCCGCAATTCCCTCGCAGAACGCTTCCTATGCTGCATGGCTCGCAGCCCTTGAGGAAAGGGGGGTCTCGGTGTTTGACCCGGGCCCCCTTCTGCAGGAGCGGGTGCGCCGCACGGGGGAACCCCAGTTTCTGCGGACCGACACCCACTGGACGCCGGAGGCAATGGAAGCCGTCGCAGAGGCGCTGGCCCTCAAACTTGAGCGCGACCCGGATCCGATGTTGCAAAAAAACCTGGAACTCCGCCCCGTCCAAATCACTGCGTACGGTGACACGGTGGCGCTTCTTGGGTTGGCGGGGGATCAGGCCTTGATCGCGCCCCAGACCGTGACGATACGACAACCTCTGCAGAACGGTGCTCTGTTTGGCTCGGATCCGAACGGTGACGTTCTTCTTCTAGGGGACAGTTTTTCCAACATTTATTCCCTTGCCGCGATGGGCTGGGGCGAGGGAGCGGGGTTGGCGGAGCATCTCAGCGCCCGACTTGGGCGTCGGATTGACGCCCTCGTCAGAAACAGTGACGGTTCTTTCGCAACCCGACAGATGCTCCAGAGGGAACTCGCCTCCGGAAACGACAGACTAGCCGGCAAGCGACTGGTTATTTGGGAGTTCGCCGTCCGTGAGCTAGCCTTCGGGGACTGGAAAAGGTTGCCGATTCCGGGGCCAACGCCCCAGGGGCGCACCTTTTTTTGTCCGCCCCCGGGTGCCAAACAGCGCGTCAGGGGGGTGGTGGCGGGGGTTGCAGAGGCGCCGCGCCCCGGGACGGTGCCCTACAAGGAGCACATCGTCGCACTGCACCTGGTGGACGTGGTCGTGGAGGGGCAGTCGGTGGCGAAGCCGATGGAGTGCGTCGTCTACACCTGGAGTATGCGCGAGCAACGCACCACCCGCGCCTCCCGCCTCCGCAACGGGGAGACCGTCTCAGCTGAAATCCAGCCCTGGGAGGATGTTTCCGACGCGCTGGAAAAGTTCCAGAGAAGTGAGTTGGAGCGGCCGGAGTTTCTTTTGGAGCCCGCGACCTGGGCGGAGTTTCTTCGTTGAGCAATGAAACGGGAGTCCGTTCGGATCCGCCGGTGGCGAACGTTTCCTTCCGTCTTTCCTAAAAATATGTGTCGTTCCCCAAGCGGCGGTGCATGACCTGTTTTCGCATGTTGCTCCGGCATGCGGGATAAGAAACACAGCCCCAGCCGTGCACCTTATCCCAAAGTGGAGACTTCCAGCCGCCCCAAAATGATGAAACGTTTCTTATTTTTGCTGTCACTGAGTGTTTCGGTAACCGCGTCCGCCGGTTGGGTTGCGGGTGTTTCTAAGGTGGACATTACACCCGTGGAACCCGTGCCTCTGGCTGGCTACGCCGGCAAGACGCGGATGTCGGAGCGGGTTGAACATCCCATTTGGATCAAGGCGCTCGCGATCCGTGGAGAGGATGGCAAAACGGCGGTGGTGGTCACCTCAGATCTGGTGGGGTTGAGCGAACGCATGGTGCGTCTCATCGCTGAGAACGCCCAGGCGAGGCACGGGATCCTCCGCGAGCGCCTCATTTTAAACGCATCCCACAACCATTCCTGTCCCGTCACCGAGGACGTCCTCTGGCTCTACTACGATTTAACGCCCGAGGAGGCGCGGGCCCGTGACCGGTATACGGCAAGACTGTACGAGGGCTACGACAGGGTCATCGGAGAGGCGCTCGCCGCGATGGAACCAGCGGAGTTGAGTTTCGAGCAGGGGCTTGCCGGAGTGGCCGTCAACCGACGCCGTTCGCGCGGACCGGAGAGCCGTGCCATGGGTGGCCCCGTCGACCAGGACGTACCGGTGCTGTGTGTGAAATCCGGCGGAACTGTGCGGGGCATCGTGTTTGGTTATTCCTGTCACACGACTGCGCTGGGCGGCTTGCGCATCAGCGGGGACTACGCCGGGTTCGCGCAAATCGCCATTGAGAAGGCCTTTCCCAGCGCCACCGCGCTGTTTGTGCAAAACTGCGGCGGCGATGCGAATCCGTTGCCTCGCCTGCGCGGGCAGGATGACAACGCCGCGGCACTTGCTTCAAAATACGGCGACATTCTCGCCGAATCGGTAAGCCAGGTAGTTTCTGGAAAGATGACATTGCTGAGCGGACCGCTGCGCACGGCCATGGGCGAGACAGTCCTCTCGCTCCAACCCGGTCTTCCGCTTGAGGAACTCAGGCAGCGTGCGCCGAACCTCAATGGCCTTCCCAAAAGGGCCTTCGAACACTTCATCAGGCAGTACGAAACGCAGGGGACGTTGCCCGGGGAGGTGCGGTATCCGGTTCAAGTCTGGTCCTTCGGTCCGGAACTGATCTTCATCGCCCTCTCGGGAGAGACGGTGGTCGACTACTCGCTCAAATTCAAGGAAGCCTACGGGTGGAACAGCACATGGGTGAGCGGTTACAACAACGACCTGCTTTGTTACGTCCCCAGCCTGCGCGTCCTCAGGGAAGGGGGGTACGAGGGAAAAACCGGCATGTACGAATACGGCCACCGCGCGCATTTCACCGAGACCGTGGAAGAGCAGATAAGCAAAACGGTCGAGGAGCTTGTGAAGACGATCGAGGCCTCGCGGTGAAGCGTTCTCCACAACCGCCTGAATTCCTTCGGTTGCATGGCGCGGTTTGTGTACCGACTCCGCCCAAAACTCCTGCTGGCCAAAACAAAGGTTTGGGAAGCGCTCTATCCAGCAACGCACTCCGCAGGGAAGGGCAACCGGTGCGGGTCGAGCGGGAATGAGGCGAAAGCGGCAGCCTAAAAACTCTTCGAAACCAGAAATCTGCGCAGATCTGTGCTGGCTGCGGATAAACTTTTCAGTCCGTGTTGCCTGCGGCTTTCTTGTGCTCGAGAGTTTCCCAGCGGTTGTAGAGGTCGCCAACGGCGGTCCGGAGTCGTGCGGCTTCGGCTTGTGCGGCGGCAATTTCGGGGGGAGTTTTCTTGTAGAGCTCCGGCGAGTTGAGCAAATCCTCCGCCGCTGCAGCCTTCCCCTCTGCTTCAATCAAGGCGGCTTCAATGCCTTCCAGTTCACGCTCCTCCTTGTAGGAAAGTTTTGGTTTGCGGTTTGTCCGCGGTGCGGTCGAAGGAACGTGGGTGGCGGGGGAGTGGCCCGTGGCTGCTGCGCCGGATTGTTTTGCGGGCGCGGGTGACTCCCGTTGCGCGCGCACGGACATCAACGCCAGGTGCTGGTCGTAGTTACCCACGTTAAAGACGGTCGAACCGTCGCCCTGAATCGCGAGAATGTGAGTGCACACCCGGTTGAGAAAATAGCGGTCGTGGCTGACCACCACGACGGTTCCCTGGAACTGGACCAGTGCCTCCTCAAGGATCCTCAATGTGGACAAATCCAAGTCGTTGGTCGGTTCGTCCAGAATGAGGACGTTGCCTCCGCGCTTGAGGATCTTCGCCAAAAGCACCCGGCTGCGCTCGCCTCCGCTGAGTTGGCCGATGAGCTGGTTGAGCTGCTCCTCCCTGAAGAGAAAGCGGCGAAGGTATCCGCGCAGCGTCACGTTTTCCTCGCCTAAACGCACGGTCTCGCGGCCCTCGCCGACCTCGTCCCAGACCGTCCGGTTCGGGTCGATTTGGAGGCGGTGTTGGTCGACGAGGTTGATCTCGGCGCGGGCGCCCCGCTCGACGATCCCGCGTTGCGGAACGGTCTCGCCGGTGAGCAGGCGCAGCAGGGTGGTCTTGCCGCAGCCGTTACGCCCGACGATTCCTACGCGGGTGTTGGCTTCGAATTCGAGGTTCAGGTCGGAGAACAGGACGCGGCCGTCGATTTCGGCCCCCAGGTTTTTGAGGGAGATCACTCGGTTTCCGAGTTCGCGGGGCGGGGGCAGGATGATTTCGGCGTCGGCGGGTCGTTCCGGAGGGCCCTGCGCGGCCGCCTCGAAGTAACGGTCTAAACGATCCTGCGACTTTGTCCGGCGGGCGCCGGGGGCGCGGCGTACCCACTCCAGTTCGCTTTTGAGGAACTTCTGGCGTCGGTGTTCGGTTTGTTCGGCGACCGCTTCGCGTTCGGCCTGGGCGATGAGAAAGTCTGTGTAGTTGCCGGGGAAGGACACAAAGCCGCCCTGATGGATTTCCACGATGCGATTGCAGACGCGGTCGAGGAAGTACCGGTCATGGGTCACAAAGAGGCAGGTGCCACGGTAGCGCTCGAGAAACTCTTCCAGCCAGCGGATGGATTCCGTGTCGAGGTGGTTGGTGGGTTCGTCGAGAATGAGGATGTCGGGTTGGGCCAGAAGGCTACGACACAGGGCGACGCGGCGTTTCTCGCCGCCGCTCAGTGAGGAGACGGTGCGGTCGGCGGGCGGTGCGTTGAGGTTGGAAAGGAGCGCCTTGGTCCTCGAATCGAGATTCCAGCCGTCGAGCTGTTCGATGCGCTGGAGCAGTTGGGCGGAGCGGTCGGATTCGGGAGGGGCGGCCTCGTACTCGGCGAGAAGCGCCTGCACCGCGCCTGCACCGCGCAGCACCGCCTCGTGGACGGTCAGGTCCTCTTCGAGTTCGAACTCCTGGGGGAGATAGCCGACGTGCAGTCCGCGGCGGGTGTTGATCTGTCCGGAGTCGGGGCTGGTCGCGCCCGCTGCCATTTTGAGAAAGGTGGACTTGCCGCAGCCGTTTCGGCCCACCAGCCCGATGCGCTCTCCTTCAAGGATGGCGATCGTGGCGTTTTTGAGGATGGGCTTTGCGCCGAAGGCGACCGAAATTTCAGAAACGCTGAGAACCGCTTGCGGTGATGATGCTTCCGCCATTCCTCAATGTGCGGCGGCCACCTTGGCCGGAGCGCTTTGGAGCGCCGAGAGCACCGGGCGCGGATTCACGCCGAAGAAAAAGATGCAGATCACGAGCCCCGCCATCACCAGTTTGCTTAACGCAGAAACCTGAATTGGCGTTGTGTCTGAGGGCTCGTACCAGTACATGGCCGCCACCACGCGCAGGTAGTAGTAGAAACCCGCTCCCACCGTCACCACGCCGAGACCAACCAGAACCCACAGCTTGGCATTCACTGCGTGGGCGAACACGAGGAACTTGCCGTAAAATCCGGCGGTGAGCGGAACGCCCGCGAGCGAAGACATCGCCACCAAGAGGGCAAAGGCCAGGAAGGGAGAGCGCTTTGAAAGGCCGTTGAAGTGCTGGATTTCCTCTCCCCTGGACTGCGTGGAAACCGTAGTCAACACCATGAAGCCGAGGATGGTCATCAGCAGATAGGCGAACAAATAGAAGCCCACGGTGGTGCCCACCGCACCGAACCCTGTCAACTCCGCGCCCACGCTCGCAATGGCAAGCAACAGGTAGCCGGCGTGGCCGATGCTGGAGTAGGCGAGCAGTCGTTTGAGGTTGTTCTGGGGCAGCGCCGCGAGGTTTCCGTAAACGAGAGTCGCGCCGGCCATGGTCCCAAGCACCGCAAGCACCTTGGGCTGTATGGATGCCACGCCCAAGAACGGCTCCAGCACCCGGAGCGCCAGAAGAAACCCGGCGGCTTTCGAACCGACCGAAAGAAATGCAGTCACCGGGGTGGGGGCGCCTTGATAAACATCGGGAACCCACGACTGGAAGGGTACCGCCGCGACCTTGAAGCCCAAACCTACCAGCACGAGCAGAAACGCAAAGAGGATCGCAGTGTCGGAGTTTTGCAGAGCCGCCAGCTTGACGGCGACCTTGTCGAAGTGCGTCTCACCGGTGAGGCCGAACACCCAGGTGAGGCCATAAACGAAGAAGCCCGTGCTCAACGCGCCGAGGATCAGGTACTTCACGCCCGCCTCAAGGCAGGCGGAGTTTTTCCGCATGTAAGCGACCTGCACGTAGAAGGAGATCGTCACAAGCTCGAGCGCGGCGAAGGCCATCACCAGGTCGGTTGCAGAGGCCATCAGCATCAGCCCGGCGCACGTGAAGAGGGGGAGGATGTAATACTCGCCGGTTCCGGCACCGGTTCTGGAGGATGGGATGAACTTCGCAAGCGTACTTTCGTAGTCGAGGCACATGACGAGCACTCCCATGGTGGTCAGCAGCGCGATGCGCTTGAACATCATCGAAATCGGCGAAGCGCTGTAGAAGTTCCAGAAGCTGCCTGCCTCGACGGTCTCAGGAGCTTGGGTGGTGAAGAAGCTGAATGCAAACACCCAGCCGAGAACGAACAACGCCAGTTTTGGAAGCCCCCGCTTACTGGGTGCGCTGGAGAAGGATTCGGCCAGCAGGAGGATGAACCCCAGAACCAGCACCAAAATTTCAAGAGTGATGGGCGAAAACATGGGAAACTAGCGGAGGGCCGCCTCCAAAGTGGGTTTGAGGTAGCCAAGGAAATATTGGGGAAAGAACCCCGCAAGCAAGAGAGCCACCGGGAGGGCTGCCAAGGCAAAACGTGCGGGCCCGCTCAGGTCGGTCCAGCCTGCGGCAGAGGCGGTCTTTTCGCCGAGGAACACCGCCTTGTAAGCGCGAAGCATGTAGACTGCCGAGATCACCACCCCCCACAGGGCGAGCACCGTGGCGGTTTTGAGAAAGCTGGTCGCGCCGGTATGGAAGCCGCCGAAGAACACGAGGGTTTCGCTTGCAAAATTTGAGAAGCCAGGAAGCCCGGTGGAGGCGAAGGTTGCCAGAGCGAAGCAGATCGATAGGAAGGGGACCGCTTTTGCCGAACCGCCCAGTCGCTCGAAATTCAGCGAGCCTTCCCGCTCGCGGATCGCCCCGCTCACAGCAAAGAGCGCGGCGACCGAAAGCCCGTGCGAGAACATCAGCAGGCAGGCGCCCGAAAGACCGATGAGATTCATCGAAGCGATGCCGAGGAATACGTAGCCCATGTGCATGACGCTGGAGTAGCCGATCACATAGTCCAATTTGCGTTGCGCGATGGTCACCAGTCCGATGTAGAGAATGTTGCAAAGCAACAGTCCCAGAAGCAGATCCTGGGCGGTGCAGTTACCCCAGACCGGCTGCTTGAAGGCCTCCGGCAGGAAGGGCACCACCAGACGGATGATCCCGTACAGGCCGAATTTTTTGAGCACACCGGAGTGGAGCATCGCCACCGGCGTGGGGGCGGAGGCGTAG
>JBILKV010000303.1:0-4106 GCA_044376515.1 Chthoniobacteraceae bacterium
GATTGACGTGCGCGTGGGCGAAGTAGCTGGAGCCACCGAAGAACTCCCGCTGGAACGCGCCGCTGCGGCTGTCCCAGACGCTGATCCGTTTGGGACTGTCCGCATGCTCAGCCACCCACAGACGGCCCTGCGTATCGAGCGCAAGTCCGTTTGGCTGGTAAAGCCCGGCGGCATCGTAGACGCCCACTGCGGGGCGACCGCCCGGCTTGCCAATGCGGCGCAGCAGTTTCCCTGCGGCATCCAACACGGCGATGTCCTGACGCCCGCCCTGGTTGCTGACAAAGATTGTCCCATCCGCGCCGAGCGCGATTCCGCTGGGCGCATTGAGGTCGGCGGCGCTCCCGAGAGGAGTCGCCTTGCCCTCGCGGATGGCAACAAGAGAATCCTCGCTCACCGCGAGCAACGCCCCGTCGGGACGCAACGCAAGCGCGCCGGGCGTGGGAACCTTCCAGGTATCGCGCAAATCTCCGCTCGTGCTGTCGAACACACAGATCAGCCCGCGTTTGGCGTAGCTCACAAAAAGTTTCCCCGCGCCGACCGCCAGACCGGTGGCATGGTTGGACGTCTTGTCACCCCCCTCGGGAGCTTGAAGCAGTGGTTTGCCATTGCCGAAGTTGAGCGGCCGTCCGTCGCTGACATCGAACACCTGAATGCCCTCCGCTGCTTGGAAGCCGTGTGGGTCGTAGACAAAGAACCGCCGGCCGTCGTTTGCGAGCAGCAGAGCCTGGGTTTTGCTGCCCCACTGCTTGCGGCCCTCGGCATCCACCTTGATGATGCCCCAACCGAATTCACATCCGTCCCACGCAAGCAACATGCCGTCGGGCAGCGCGCTGCAGGCGGTCGGACTGCCATGGTCACCGCCCCAGCCACCCTTGTTGTCATCGGTCGGATAGGGCGGGTTGCCCGAGTTGTGCACGGAAAAGAGGAACTCGCCGGTGATGGGCCCGTGGATGATCCCGCGCACTTGATATTCGCCGGGAGGCAGGGGTTTGCCTTGGTCGTCCATGCCGTCCCAGCGCTCGGTGTTGCGGCCTTTTTTGCGATCCTCTTGTGCTACGAGGATGCGCCGGACGAGGTTTTCGTTGTCGAAGAGCTGGAGCGTGATCTGCCCGTCCTCCGGCAGTTCGTAATCGAAGGAAAGCGGAGCCGGTTTTTCCACAGGCACCCCGGCTTCCACGAGGTCCCGCGCCACGTTCCCGCGTTCGGCGAACAGCAGTTTTCCCCATACCGCCGCGTTTTGGTACACAAAGCCGGGACCCGACATGAGGTCGTAGGCCCAGGCTGCGCCACCGCCTGTTTTGAGTCCGTCTACGGTGCCCCAGTTGAACTGCACGGTCGAGGCGACCATCTGTCCGCCGCGCAGAGGGCTCTTTGCGCCGACCGTCTGCCAGGGGATCCGGTATTCAAAGGTGTAGCCGCGCCCATCGGTCGATTTTACGTATTTGCCCTCAAACTCGCTCGAGGGGACGACGCCGTGCGGAGCCCACTCCGGTTTCGGGAGGCGGTAGCCCATGCCCATTTGCATCTGCAAACACGCCTCGGCCCGGTCGGTGAAATGCCAGAGCGTGAGGTGCCGGATGTCATCCCGGGTGTCGAGTTTCGCATCCTTGCCGCGGTAGTCGAAGGCGCTCTCCTTGATGGGATAGGGCTGGGAGGGGTCGACCGTGAGCCGGAACTGGCACGAGTCGGCATCCCAGCCGCGCTCGCCTTTCACGCGAGGGTCCTGGCGGTTCATCATGGGCGAGGTGTCGCGCACGACGCCGCTGAGATACAGTGCGTCTTTATCGTACATGAGCGCGAAGCGGGCGCTTTGGGTCTCCTTCGACTCGGAGACGACAAACATGTCGATCTGGCCGGAGAGATCCCATTCATCGAGCTGGCCGTCCACCACGACCCTGGCAGGCGCGGGTACCGCGTAGAGTTGCTTGTGCCGCGCAAGACCGGTTTCTGCGTGGGCGATTGAAACCAGTGCGAGGCTGGCGAGCGGGTACAGAAGGAGGGGTTTCATGAGAAATGGGGTGGGGATGCTCGGGGGCATCTATTTGCCCGCGGCTCCTGTGAAGCGCAGTGGCACGTAGTCCTCGTAACGGTGGAAGCTGAGCTTTTGCAGGGGAGCACTGGAGGACAGGGTCGGGTCCTCGAGGCCCACGGAAAAATCGTACCGACAGAGTGCGTGCAACCAGGTGTCACCCACGGCGGGGCGGCCCCCGGTGGGGGCAAAATCGCTCCATGGGATGCGGCCTTCGACCGTCCAACCTTTGTCCTTGTCGCTCCAGTCGTTGAGCGTGCCGTGGACGGCCACCCGCGACTCGATGTGGAAGTCCCGTTCCTTCACATGTCGACTGGTGCCTCCGGAGCCGCGCGAAGGCAGGAACATGTCGAACTTCGCGTTGGCGGCGTTGATCTCGAACTCGTAGTAACCCTGGTTTTCGCGGGAGGGTTTGAAGAACAACTCAAAGACATCGTTGGTCCAGAGCGGTCCGTCTTGTTCGGTTACATTCGCGAACACATCGGTGTCTTCCATTTCCGCGGCGAAATAAAGATACGCGTCGTCCCACAGCAGGCGGGCCTTTGTCTGCCGGGGCGGGGTTTGCTTTCCTTCCGGCAACCAAGCCATCTGAAACGTGACCGTCGGCGCCTGTACCCATGCTGCCTCGTCGAGTTTGCCGTCGATGGCTGGCGGAACGGGGGCCCTGTGGCAATCCACGGGAGCGGTCGACTTGTCGGCGAAAGAGGGGAGGGCGCAGAATGTGGAGGCGAGCAGGAAAAGGGTGGAGTGTTTCATGGGTTCTGCAGATTGAGTGGAGGGCGACTCAGCCGACCCGAGAGCCGTTGCATTACGGAGGAGTTCAGGGGGTTGATGGCGAGCTGCGGATACGTGCGAACGACTGCGTAGGCCGGCAGCGCTTCGGGTGTTTTCGCGAAACGGTTGTGCGCCCACGGGGTGCGATCTGCGGCATCGAAAGCACGGGATGAATGGGCAAGCGGAACGAGGGCGGGAAGCAGCAGCTTCATGGTAAAAAGGGGTGGAGGGTCGCCAATCAGCGGTAGACCGCGCGGCCCCAACTGGCGGCGCGTTCGTAATCAAAGATGCGTAGGGGCTCCGTGGGGTTGCGCAGCTCGACGAGGTTGGTTTGCCACACGCGTCCGGTGGGATCGCTCCAGTGCGCGTGCCAGCACACGGCGAGTTCATCCCCAGCGCGGGGCGGATCCTGCTCGACGCGCAGCAGCGCCCATGGCACGCGGGCCTCGATCGTGTAACCCGCGCCGTCGGCGTCGCGCTTGAACACGGACGTGTAGCCCGGCGGATTGACTGCCCCTCCGCTGTAGTCAAAACCGAACGCCAGATGCAGGCAGTCTGTGGCGGACGGTTCGTGGTGCCAGAGTGTGAGGGTGACCAGGCGTTCGTTTTCGGCGCGCGCGATCTGTTCCGGGGTCGCGGTCAGTTTGCGGGACTTGTAGTAGCCGGGGCTGTTTGCGTCCACCGGCCACCCCTGCGCGCGGTCCAGCGAGAGGCGCACCTGCAAGCCGCCGCCCCGCCAGCCCAACTCGCCATCCATGAAGGGGTCGATGCTGTTCCGCATGGCCGCGGGATCCGTGATGTGTGCGGCGATGTAAAAAGCGTCGGCATCGTAGCGCATGCGCCCCTCGACGGAGCGTTCCGGGTCGCGTCGGGAGAAAAACGAACCCTCGTCGCTCCACTCGGAGAGATCGCCGTCGATCTGGATCTTGCGCTCCACCGAAGGGATGAGGGCCTCGGTGTGCAGGGCCCGGCGGAAATGTTCTTCGTTGCCCATTCCCGGCAGTGGGATTCCGGGTTCGATGGAAATTTGTCTGATAAAACGGGACTTCAAATAAGGCAGTTCCCTGGCCGACAGGGCCGTCGGGGTGAAACGGGCGGCCTGCCCCGCCCCGAGTCGTTTGGAGAAGCCCCCCTGCGACGGACTTGCCTCGACTGAGCCTTCAAACACCTGCACATCAGTCACCAGTGCCGGGCCGGTCTTGACCGCGAACTCCGTGCCAAGGTCCACGACCCGCACCGAAGGCGCGTCCATTTGAAAACCCACTGCATTCCGGGGGACCCGGACCACCACCTGCCCACTGTG
>JBILKV010000304.1:0-4102 GCA_044376515.1 Chthoniobacteraceae bacterium
CTGCCTTCCGCGCCCAAGCAGGCAAGATGCCTGCTCCACTCTCCGGAAACTCTTTAAAAATTCCCTCCCCTGTCTCCGAGACAAGCCTCCCACTCACCGCCAAGGAGGGTGTGCATGCGGATGGCGCCCGCGAACGCCACCCAAACCTGTCGTTTTACGGGCAGATTGTCGTTTTTTTGACACCGCACGCGCATCAAACCGGGCATTTTTTCGAGACCGCGAAAAACACCTGTTCTGCAGAGACTAATGTTCATTCAAATGCATATCAAGCTCAGGATCAATATTTTACGATAATTTGTGACGATCCCGTGAATTTTTCTGTTTTTCATTGGCACAGCCGTTGCTTATAGGGTGGGGAGCCGTTAAGCGGCTTTCAGCCCAATACACCCATGAAGCACACCATTACTTCCAAATGTTCACTGAGCCTGTTGGCTCTTGCCACGGCGGCAACCCTCACCTCAAACGCCCAGGCCGGCACCGCCGCGAAACCGGCCCAGCCTGCCAAGGAAGCCAGTTCGCTCCTCTCGGGCTCCTTCCTCGAGAAGATGACCGGAAGCGTCGACGTCGGTTATGACAGCGGCTACTATTTCCGTGGCCTCTGGTTCTCCAACAACAACGCCTGGGAAGGCCTGACGCTGAACCTGCCGGTCACCGACCAGCTTTCGCTGACCTTTGGGGGGATTTATACGTCGAGCACGGGCACCAACATACGAGCAAACGGCTTGAACACTGGATTAAAGTACTCTGAACTCGATTTGATTGCCGGGGCGTCCTTCGACGCGGGCTTCGCCAAGTTCGGACTGGTTTACACCTATTACAATTTTTACGACACCTTCTCTGGGTCCGTGACAAACGCGACCACTGGCTATGGTGCTGGAGCTTCCTTCGGCAATACAGATAGAGACTCAAGCATCACGACCTCCTCTGATCTAGGCTTTACGGTTTCCAAGTCTCTGGGTCCCGTAAACTTGAACGCGGGTTACTGGTATGATTTCCGAATTGGCGGCCAGTATATTGAGTCTTCGGCGGACTGTCCAATCGAGGTGACCTCCCACTTCTCGGTGGTTCCTTCTGTCTCTGTAGGCTACGGCCTCGACTACTACTCTTTCGCGAGCAACACAGCGGGTGGCCCCGGAAAAAGAGATGGCTTCACGGCCGTTAGACCTGCGTTGTCATTCCCGATTAAAGTAACGGAGACTGCAACCTTCACACCCTACGCGGCGATGAACATTTCTGGAGCCGCCCGGTACAGCCCTGCGGCCACAGGGACTGCAGCAAACAACGAGGAAGGCCGCAACGATTTCTACTTCGGTGGAAAGATGAGCGTTTCCTTCTAAGGGATACTGTTCCAGATCAACTTCAAGCCCTCCTGTCTTTGTGACGGGGGGGCTTTTTGTTTAGGGTGCTCTTAGGGTGCTGAGTCCCCGCCGCTCAGTTCGCCCGCCTCCCAGTTGCCCAGCAACTCCCCGCGCACCACGGTGAACTGCAGATTTCCGCTGCCCAGGTCCACGCCCGGAAGCAGGTCCTCGTCGAGGTGCGCCAGCAGACCGGGAATCTCGCTTTCTCGCCATGCCGCGCTCGCCAGCAGGATCACCGTCCCGGCCACCGTTCCATCGGCCAGGTAATGCAGGTCCACGGCGGCAACCTCCACACCGGCCCGCACCCCGAGGAAGCGCTCCGAGGAGGCAGTGCGCAACGTCCTTTTCCAGATGAGTTCAGACATACATTCAGTTTCGTTCAGGTGAGAAACTGGTACGCCCACCACGCCGCCGCCCCAAACCCGGCTCCACCAACCCCCAACACCAGAACGAGACAACCCTTGCCACCACTCGTCCGATAACTCAGTCCTGTACCCGGTAACGACACAGTGCTGTACCTCCTCCCGGAAGCCGAAACGCCCGTGCGAAAACCTCGGCCCCCGACCGAATACCCGACGCCCCGGTTGCTCAGATTGATCCGGAACGGGCCGACCTTGACCGATTTTCGATAGGAGAAACCCATGGCTTGCCCACCGTATGCCTTAGGGGAATCCCCTGATCAATGACGTTTTGATTTATTGCGGCAATCACCAACACCTGGCCTACTCCCGGCCCGGAGGCCTCACCGCCGTTTCACCGGACCGTCCTTCCCGCGGGGAATGGCCTTGCCTCGGCGGATCCTTGAAAGTCATACTTGCCGACCCGTCCCACCACCCCATGCAGCACCCCATTGGCATCGGCCTCGCAGGCCTCGGCAACGTTGGCGCAGGCGTCTTTAAAAACCTGCGGGCCAACCGCGCCCTGTTGCGTGAGCGGCTCGGATTCGATCTGGATGTCAAACGCGCCGCGGTCCGGGACGTGGCCCGTCGGACGGAGGAAGGTTATCCGCCCGAACTTCTTACCGCCCGCTGGCAGGATCTGATCGAAGATCCGGAGGTGCGCATCGTCGTGGAGGTCATGGGCCGGAAGGAGGAAAGCCTCGCGCTGATTCTCGCCGCCATCGCCGCCAAAAAGATCGTGGTGACAGCAAACAAAGCCCTTCTGGCGGAACACGGCCGCGACATTTTTGAAGCGGCCACGCGCCACGGAGTGCCGGTGTTTTACGAAGCGGCCGTCGGGGGGGGCATCCCGATCATCAAAGCGCTGCGGGAGGCGCTCATTGGCAACCACATCATTTCCATCCACGGGATCATCAACGGGACCTCGAACTACATCCTCACCCGGATGCGCGAAGCCGGGCTGAGCTTTCCGGAGGCCCTTGCCGAAGCGCAGGAAGCTGGGTACGCCGAGCCCGATCCCTCCTTCGACGTCAACGGTTGGGACGCCGCCCACAAGGCGATCATCCTGGCTTCGCTGGCCTACGGTTTTTGGATTCCACCGGAGCAGATCTCTGTCGAGGGCATCGAAGCGCTGACGGCGGCGGACTTCCGGTTCGCCAAACAACTCGGGTACGCGATCAAACTTTTGGGCGTCATCAAGGCGGCCAGCGCGACGCCCGGGTCGGAGATCGAGGTGCGCGTGCATCCGACCTTGGTGCCGGAGCAGCACGTGCTCGCCTCGGTCAACGGGGTCTTCAACGCGGTGGCCGTCCACGGCAACGTGGTTGGCGAAACGCTTTTCTACGGGCGCGGCGCGGGGCAGGATCCGACTTCGAGCGCAATCCTGTGTGACATCGCGGAGGCGGCCGAGGCGCTGGCGAATCCGCGGCGCAACCTCGGGTTCATGCCACACGGGCTCTACGGCCGGTGCAAACCGCTCGATGCGGTGCTTTCGGAATACTACGTCCAGCTCTGGGTCGAGGACCGCCCCGGAGTGATCGCGCAAGTGGCCGGGATTCTGGGGGAACTGAACATCGGGATCTCCTCGATTCTCCAGCCTGAATCCCCGGATGAAGGCGCGCTGGTGCCTCTGGTGATGATGATCCACACCGCCACCCATGCGCAGATCCGCAGCGCGCTGGAGCGGATTCAAGCCCTGTCCTGCGTGCACCGGGAGCCGCGCATGATCCGGGTGGAACACTTCTCATGAGCTTCCGCACCCTCCACGATCACGGCGTCATTGCGCGGTACCGCCCCTACCTGCCGGTCAGCGAGACCACCCCGGTCATCTCACTCAACGAGGGTTCAACGCCGCTGATCCATTCGCCGAAACTGAGCGCGAAAGTGGGGCGCGGCTGCGAGGTTTACATCAAGTACGAGGGCCTCAACCCGACCGGCTCTTTCAAGGACCGCGGCATGACGCTCGCGCTTTCCAAGGCAGTCGAGCGCGGCGCGCAGGCGGTCATCTGCGCCTCCACCGGGAACACCAGTGCCGCTGCCGCGGCCTACGCCGCGAGGGCGAGCATCACCTGCATCGTCCTGCTGCCCGCTGGAAAAATCGCCTTTGGCAAACTTGCGCAGGCCTTCATGTACGGGGCAAAGGTCGTGGCCATCGAAGGCAACTTTGATGACGCACTGCGCCTGGTGCGCGAAATCGGCGAGACCGAGCCCATCGCAGTGGTCAACTCCATCAACCCCGACAGGCTCGAGGGCCAGAAAACCGCGAGCTTCGAAATCATCGAGGAACTGGGGGAGGCGCCCGA
Organism: Chthoniobacteraceae bacterium; assembly: GCA_044376515.1. GTDB lineage: Bacteria > Verrucomicrobiota > Verrucomicrobiia > Chthoniobacterales > Chthoniobacteraceae > Chth-196. The sequence goes on from JBILKV010000304.1 coordinate 4,060, forward strand.
CATCCACATCCTGCCCGTGGGCAACGCCGGCAATATCAGCGCG
>JBILKV010000124.1:0-12574 GCA_044376515.1 Chthoniobacteraceae bacterium
ATGGAGAACGCATTGGGATGGTGGTCACGGCCGGTGACGTTCTTGCTGCCGCCGCGATTTTCGCCCAGCGGAGTGCGGCCGAATTCGCCGGCGACGATCACCAGAGTCTCGTCCAAGAGCCCCCTTTGCTTGAGGTCCTTGATCAGGGCGGCGATGGGTTGGTCAGCCATCCCGCTGTTGAAGGTGAGTTCGTTATCGAGGTTTGAATGGTGGTCCCACGAGGCGTGGACGATGTTCACAAACCGCACGCCGCGTTCGACGAGACGACGCGCCAAAAGACAGTTCTTTGCGTAGCTGCCGTACTGTCCGGGGCCGCCGCCGCGCGTGGCCTTGATGTCCGGCTCCGTGCGGCTGACCCCGTACATTTTGAGGGTCGCCTCGCTTTCGCCCGAGAGGTCCACGAACTCGGGCGCCGCCGTCTGCATCCGAAAGGCGAGCTCGTAGGCGGCGATGCGCGAGGCAATCTCTGGATCCTGCATTTGCTCAAAGCGCCGTGCATTGAGCGCCGCCAGCGCGTCGAGTCCCTGCCGCTGCAAGGAGGAGGGAAGCCCCTCGGGATTGCGCAGATTGAGCACCGGGTCGCCCTGGTTGCGGAAAAGGACTCCGGCGTAGACGCTCGGCAGAAAGCCGGACTGCCAGAGCGAGGTCCCCGCGCTCGTGCCACGGCCCGCGGTCAGCACGACGTATCCCGGCAGGTCGTTGCTCTCACTGCCCAAACCGTAGGTGAGCCACGACCCAATGCTCGGCAGCCCGAAGGTGCCGCGCCCGCAAGCCAGCACCAATTGAGCGGGATGGTGGTTGAACTGGTCGGTATGCATCGAGCGGACCTGCACCAGATCGTCCGCACACTGTGCCAGATGGGGCAGCAGATCGCTGAATTCCATTCCGGACTGGCCGTGCTTTCTAAAGGTCCGCGGGGAGCCCATCAGCACTGCGGACTCCTTTTTGATGAAGGCGAAGCGCACATTCTTGGTCAGCGACTCCGGCAGAGGCTGTCCGTTGAGCTCGTTCAACTTGGGCTTGGGGTCGAACAAATCCAACTGGCTCGGCGCACCTTCCATGAAAATGAAAATGCAATTTTTAGCCCTTGCCGCGAAATGCGGCTTCCGCGCGTTGAGCGGATTGGAAGCCGCCGGATTGCTCACGGCGGCTCCAAGCGCCAGGTCCTTGTCGAGAAGGGACCCTAACGCAAGCAACCCGAGGCCGTTGGCCGTGGTGGTGAAAAAATCGCGCTTCGTCAGGTGGGCCGCTTCGAGGATCGGATTCATGGGAAGAAATGCTCGGGCTGGGCGCTAGTCGCGCGTGATGAATTCATCGGTATTAAGGACCACGCGGGCCACTGCTGTCCACGCTGCCAATTCGGGCGTTCCGCCCATTTTCTGGGCGGAAACAGGCTGGGCATGGAAGGTCTCACGGGCCGAATGTAGGAGGCCTACCAGCGCGTCGGTTTCCGCCGACTCGGGTGCGCGGAGTAAGCAGGTCTCAAAGAGGGACCGCACCCGGGCGTGGTCCGGCTCTTCGATTCCCTCGGCCGTTTGGACACAGCGCTTGGCGAGCGCCTGAGCCGCCTCTGCAAAGGACTGGGCGTTGAGCGTCGTCAGCGCCTGCAGGGGCGTGTTAGAGACGGTTCGCCGCACGCTGGTCACGTTCGCGTCGGGGCAATCAAAGGTGGCCAGATCCGGATGGGGCGCTGTGCGCTTGAAAAAGGTATACATCCCCCGGCGCACACGGTCTTCGCCCTTGCTCTCGGCCCAGCGGAAATTACCCGCGTAACTGAGGGAGGCGATTTCCGGCGGCATCGGGGGAAACACGCTCGGGCCGCCAATCTTGCGCGACAACAGGCCGGACACCGCCAGATGCAGGTCGCGGACAATCTCCCCCTCGACGCGCAGCCGGTTCTGCCGTGCAAGCAACTTGTTGAGCGGATCGATTTCGGCGAGGTCCGCGCGGTTTACCGAGGATTGGCGGTAGGTGGCCGAGTACAGGATCGCACGGATCAGCGCCTTGCGGCTCCACCCGGATTCCACCAACTGGCTGGCCAGCAAATCCAAAAGCTCCGGATGAGTCGGCGCTTCGCCCCGAACTCCAAAGTCGCCCACGGTACGCACGATCCCTTCGCCGAAAAGCCGCATCCAGATCTGGTTGGCAAGCACGCGGGCGGTCAGCGGGTTTTCAGGAGCAACCAGCCACCGCGCGAAGTCCAAGCGGTCCGCGGTCTCGGGGCGTCGGGACTGCAGCGGCGGTAACACCGCAGGGGTTCCCGCGGCGACCGCGTCGGTTGGGGAGAGAAACTCGCCCCGGTGCAGCACGCGCGTCTCGCGCGGAACGCGCCGTTGCGAAAGCACCCGCACCTCCATCAGTGGCGGTTGAGGGCCAGCCGCCTCGGCTTCAAGCAGAGCCAACCGCGCCGCGTTCGCCACGGGGTCAAAATGGGCCAGCCAGTCGACAATGCTTTCCTTCTGTTCGACGGTCCACTTCTCAGACCCGGTGTCCACGAGCCGCTTGAGCTCAGCTGTGAGAAGACTCTCCACCGTGGCACCCCGAAGAAGATTCAGGCGGAAGCGGCCAAGAACATTGGCCGTCGACTTTTTAAACGCCTGCTCGATCCGAATTGTCAGGGTGGCCGGGGACTCAAGCACCAACGGTTGCATCAATTGGATGGTCAGGTTGTGCGCCTTGCCGGTCCCTCCCAGAACCCCCCACCCGGAATTGGGATCGGCGTCGAGCGTTGCCGCAGCAGAAAATCCCGTCTGTGCAAAGCTGGCCTGCGGGGAGTGAAGCTCGAGCGCCTCACGCTTGCCTCCCGTATCGGCCTCAACGCTGAACTTCGTGATGACGAAGTTTCCGTTGTTGCCTCGCCCCGGCCCTTTTGCAGGCAGGGAATCGTCAGGCAACACATCCAATCGGAAGCCGCTAAAGGTTCCCGGTGGGACCTGAATGTCGATCGTGTAAATGTCCGTTTCCGGCGTCTTGCCCTGGGCCAGAATCGAGCCGTCAGGCAATTCAGCGAACTGAGTCTTTTGGGCGCTCTTGATCGAAAGAGGTTTGAGGGTGACGGTCTCGGCCGTCTTCCCGGAAACGGCTGCGAGTTGCCGCTGCATGTCAGCCTCCCACGCGGGAAGCTTGGCGACCAGCGGAGCGCGGGCTTCAACATAGGCTTTCCGGCGCTGCAGCACGTGGGCAAGATGTGCGGCGTTTTTCTGCTCAAACGCGGACAATTCGGCCTTGGATGTGCCTACCTTTGCAGCCGACTCGTCGGCGTTGTTGAAGACGGCGAACAACTGATAATACTCTTTCTGCGAAATTTGATCGTACTTATGGGAGTGACAGCGGGCGCAACCGACGGTGTGCGCCAGCCAAACGCTTCCGGTCGTCTCGGTCCGGTCAAAGACCGCCTCGACCCGGTACTGCTCCTGATCCACTCCCCCTTCCCGGTTAGTCAGGGTCTGGCGGTGAAAGGCGGTGGCAAGGACTTGCTCGGGAGTGGCGTTGTCGATGAGGTCCCCCGCCAGTTGCTCGATTGTGAACCGGTCCAGGGGCACGTCCCGGTTGATCGCGTCAATCACCCAGTCGCGGTAACGCCATGCATCGGGCCGCGGGCTGTCCTTTTCGTACCCGTCGCTGTCGGCGTAACGAGCCTGGTCCAGCCAGTGTCTCCCCCAGCGTTCGCCAAAATGAGGCGACGCCAGAACGCGTTCCACCAGACGACCGTAGGCATCGGGAGCCCGGTCGGTCAGAAACGCGGCAGCCTCCTCCCGCGTCGGCGGCAAACCCAGCAGATCGTAGTAGACCCGCTTGAGCAGCGCGTTTTTTCCAGCCTCGCGAGAGGGCGCTATCCCCTCCTTCCCCAACCGTGCGCGCACCAAGGAATCGATCTGTTCCGAAGGGCTCCCGCCCAGTCCGGCGGGCTTTTGGACGGGCGTGTACGCCCAGTGCGTGGCCCACGGCGCGCCTTCCGCCACCCAGTTCCGGACTTTTTCCACCTCCGCCGCCGTGGGGCGTTTCGCCTTTTTCAAGGGCGGCATTTTGTCGTCGCCATGAGTGGTCTCAAGCCGGGCGAGGATCTCGCTTTCCCCGGGTTTTCCTGGGACGATTCCCGGCAGTCCGCTCTCCAGTGCCTTCAGAGCGCCAGCGCGGGAGGTGAGCGCAAGGCCGCCCTTGGCTTTGTCCGCCCCATGACACTCCAGACAGTGCTCGGCAAAGAAGGGCTGGATGTCGCGCCGGAAATCAACCTCTGCTCCGGATACAAGGGGCACCCATGATGAGAAAAAGGTTAGAGTCAAATAATGTGCGCGCATCTGTGTGGCATCGGGTTTGGGGCAGCCGTTTCCGCCCGCAGAGTTCTGCGGGGCCTGACGGGGAGTCTAGAAGAAAATCGGATCCCACCAACTCCTACCCCCGCGGAAGGGCGATGTTAGAAAATCCAACCCAAACCGCAGCCTCCCGGAAGCCTGTCGGGTTTTCCGGCAGGCAGCTGAGGCCTGAGGGGATCTAGATATGAAGCATCAGCTCATCCAAAGCTTGGGAGAGTTAGAGACAGTTTGACCCGTTTTCGCTTGGGAATATGCTCTGAGCTCTCCGCGCCTCCACATGGGAGCGATTTTGCCCCGGCAAGTTTTTCGAGCCGGGAATGATCGCGTCTGCCCCGCCGGCAGCGAACAAGACATCCGTGCTTCTTTGTCCCTCCAATTGCTGCGTCTTTAGATTCATTTCCCGGCGCACGCAGCTCCATGAATTTTCAGAAGCTGGTGTTTCGAGTGTTTGAGCAAGGTTCCGGCAGCGATCGCTCCGTCTGATTTGACTTCAACGTTTTCGCGAACCACAACTCTCCGCCCTGCCCCGCTCCCTACAGATTCCTCCGCTCGGGGGGTGCCTTCTGCATTTTTGGCCGCTTCGTATGATCCGTTTTTATCTCTGCCTACTTTTGTCGCTTGGGATTGCGTTGCCCCGGACCGGCGCCGGGCGCGAACTGCTTAATGTCTCCTACGATCCCACCCGAGAATTTTACTCCGAACTGAACGCTGCCTTTATTCGGGACTGGAAACAAAAAACTGGGGAGAGCGTAAGCATTAAGCAGTCCCACGGAGGTTCGGGAAAGCAGGCGCGGGCGGTGATCGAGGGACTGAGAGCCGACGTGGTTACTCTGGCACTGGGTGCAGACATTGACGCCTTGAGCCAACACGGGCGACTGCTGCCCCCCGACTGGGCCGCGCGACTTCCCGACCACAGTGCGCCCTACACCTCCACCATTGTATTCCTGGTCCGCAAGGGCAATCCCAAGGCAATCCGAGACTGGAACGACTTGGTCAAGCCCGGAGTGGAGGTGATCACACCCAATCCAAAAACCTCCGGGGGAGCGCGTTGGAACTATCTGGCCGCGTGGGCGTACGCGGAAAAAACCTTCGGGAAAGGCAGCGCGGGTGTGCTGGATTTCATGACCCGCTTGTACAAAAACGTACCCGTACTCGAAAGCGGCGCGCGCGGGTCCACGACAACCTTCATTCAACGGCAGATTGGCGACGTTTTGCTCTCCTGGGAGAACGAGGCGTTTCTGGCGTTGCGGGAATTCGGAGAGGAAAGAATAGAACTGGTCGCCCCTTCGGTGAGCATCCTTGCCGAGCCTCCTGTAGCGGTTGTGGACCGGTATGTGGCCATCAAGAAGACGCGGGATCTTGCAGAGGCCTACCTCGCCTTTCTCTACGGTAGCGAGGGGCAGGATCTCGCCGGCAAACACTACTACCGTCCCCGCTCTGAAATTGCGCTGACCAAACACGCCGCGCGGTTCGCCGCGATTCAGAATCTGGTGAACATTGATGAACACTTCGGCGGATGGACCGAGGCTCAAAGGACTCACTTTGCCGACGGCGGTTCCTTCGACAAGATCTACGGGCAATAGGGTGCGGCCATCCGCGCAGGCTTGGCGTGCAACTAAAGTGTGGCGGGGAGTCGCCCGGGTCGGAGGGTGAATGGAGGCGGTTGACACGCCCGCATGGCGATAGAATCTCCTTTCACAGAAGACGGTCTCCCCACGCGCCCCACCGATGTGCCTCCGCGATCCTCGCGACTGCACCACGTACAGGAATTCACGCCAAACGGCGTGGAATTCCGTTTCCGGGCCCCGCAAACGCTCCGGTTCACGCGCGGCAATTCAACCTCAATTCTGCACGAGATCACTCGACGTGCCCGGGGGCAGCGCGGCGCTGGAGCGTCTGTTCCATGAGATGCGCGGCGAGGGTTTGCGTCGCTTCGTCCAAAGCCGCCACGGCGCGTTTGAGAGGCGCTGCGGCGCTGCCGCCCAAATGGCGGCGCACCTCCGCGGCGCAGATTTCAATCTGTTGTTGCTCGAAAGCTTCCAGCCGATCGCCAGCCAGTTTGAGGGCCCTCTCCAAGGCGGGAAGCATTTCCCCGGCCTTGAGCTTGGCCTCGGTGAAAGCGCGGGCGTTCATATCGTCCATCGCGTTTTCCAGAGCGTCCTCCAACATCTTTTCGACCGCCTGATCACTCACCTCAACCGCGCTTGCCAACTCCACCACCTGCTCCACACCCGTCGCGACGTCCCGGGCAAGCACATGGAGGATTCCGTTCGCATCGATTTCGAATTGCACCCCGACGCGGGCCTGTCCTTTCGGGAGCGGCTCAAAGGGAAGCTCAAAGCGCCCCAGTTCCCAGTTGTCATTGGCAATCTCACGTTCTCCCTGGAGCACCCGCACCAGCATGGAGCGCTGGCCGGCGAGAGCGTTGGTAAACATCTCTCCTGCCTTGCAGGGAATCGTGCTGTTGCGGGGCAGGATCACGTTCATCAACCCTCCGAAGGTCTCTATCCCGAGGGACAGCGGCGTCACATCCAGAAGCACCACCTCCCGAAGCGTTCCCTCCAGAATTGCGGCCTGTAACGCGGCTCCCTCCGCCACGGCCTCATCCGGATTCCGGCTGCAGTTGGGCTCCCTTCCGAACCACTCCTCCACCAACCGGCGGACCAGAGGCATCCGGGTGGCTCCCCCCACCAAAACCAACTCGTCCAAAGGAGCGTTCTCCAGGTGAGCATCCGCCATGGCGCGCAGACAATGCGCTCGGGTCCGCTCCAGCACCGGAAGGGCCACGCGCTCCAACTCGCTCCGGCTCAACCGCACTTCCCGGGAGGCGGTCCCCTCGAGGAACGGCAGTGAAAGCAACGCCTCTTCCTCCTCCGAAAGCCGGTGCTTGGCCTCCACCACCGCCTCCAAAACCCGGGCGCGGGCAACCGGATCGGGAATCTTGACGCCCCGCTCCTCTTCCAGAAACGCCAAAACCGCTGCGTCCACGTCATCCCCTCCGAGGCTGGTGTTGCCGTTGGTCGAGAGCACCTGGAAAACCCCACCCGTCAGCTCGAGAATCGAGATGTCAAAGGTGCCGCCGCCCAGATCGTATACGGCTACCCGGGTGCGTTCTCCTCTGCGCTCCAATCCATAGGCAAGTGCCGCGGCCGTCGGCTCGTTGAGGATCCGCGCAACTTCAAATCCGGCGATCTCCCCCGCCCTCTTGGTGGCCTGCCTTTGCGCGTCGTTGAAATAGGCCGGCACGGTGATCACCGCTCTTTCCACGCTCATTCCGAGCGCTCGTTCCGCATCCGCCTTCAGTTTCCGCAGGACTTCCGAGGCAACCTCCTCGGGGGTGACCACCCTGTCCCCCGCCGCCAACCGCACGGGCACTCCCTCCTCCCCAAGCACGCGGTAGGGCACGCATGCTGATTCCTCCCCTACCCGCCGCCCCATGAAACGTTTCACCGAGTAGAGCGTCCGCCCAGGATCCACCACGCGCAGGCGCGCCGCGGGAGTTCCCACCAGAGGCTCCCCCCCCGCCTTGGGATAGTGCACGACAGAGGGGGTCAGGCGCGAACCATCGGAGTCGGCAATGAGCGTGACAAATCCCGCGTCATAAACCCCAATCAGGGAGTGGGTGGTTCCAAGGTCGATTCCTGCGATCATCCGGCAGAACAAGCCTCGCCCGGCTTCCGAATGCAACTCCCGGCGCGGTAAACTTCCAAATGGTCGGCTTACTGGTCGGCTTACTGGTCGGCCGGCGCTGCCCCTGCCTGATGAGTCACCGGAATCCTCACGCATCATCCCCTCCACTCCGCAACCCACCATCCACAGAATGCTGCGTCTCACCCCAGCCATTGCTCTCCCGGCCCTGCTCTTCTGGTCGCTCAGACCCGACCTCCGGGCTGAAGAAACATCCCCCGACCGGCGTGCTGCATCCCTTGTGTCGGCTCTCGCAGAGGCCTTTGAGCCCCCGGCTTGGAGGGCTGTCACCGTGTCCCCGCCTCGCAGGGTCGAGCAGAATCCGGGGCAGATCTACAATGCAGGCCTCGCCCCAGTCTGGGTGGTGCAGGTCGCAGCACCCCTCGGCCGTCAGGGCTACCTGATGTGGGAGGACTCCCCCGGCGCCCCGCTCGTGGACTTCGCCTGGGACGCCCCGGAAGGTGAGGGGTTGCCAAAACGCGGCAGCGGGAGCCTCGTGCAGCATGTGCCGAACCAGCAGCAGTTCCCCGTCGCGGGAAAGTTGGCGCGGGACGTCGCATCCGGCTGCGTTCCCACGGCGGCGGCCAATCTGATCGGCTTCTGGGCGGGAAAGGGCCTGCGGCGTTGGGGAGAGACCAAAGAGGATGCCACCCGTGCGCCCGACCTGCCGCTGCTGACGCAGCGCCTCCGCGACAGGCTCCGCATGCAGGAGATCCCCGACAAGGACGGCTTCACCGCAAACGGCATGCCACTGAGCGGTGCTTTTCCAAGCGACCTTTTGGAGGTCTTGCGGCAGGACGCCGCGGAGCGGGGCATCACTCTGGAGACTTCGCTCCAGCGCTTTTCCCCCGACCTCCTCAGGAGGGAAACGGCTGCAGGGAGGCCGGTGCTGCTTTCCTGTCTGGTGCGGGTCCCTCAAAAGCCCCAACTCTCCTGGGGGCACGAAGTCACGGGAACAGGATGGGTGGAAATCGCCGGAAGCTTTTTCGCCGGGGTACGCGACAACTTTCTCCCCTCTCAAAACAGGGAAACCACCCGGTGGATTGCCGAGGGCCAGATGCAGACCCTCCTCAGAGTCGCGCCCATTCCTGAATCAATTCGCCCAGAATGATCAAAAACACGCAATCTCTGTGGGGAGGTTCGTGCGGAATGGGTCTGTTGAAAAAAAATCCCCCTGAAAAAAAGAGAGGCGGATGCGGGTGGATGTGGAATATTGCCCGTGGCACGCTGGCTGCTAAAGTGAGGATCGGCAGGCCGCCGGCAGTCCCAAAGGGCTGTTGTGCGGCGCAAGGATGCAATCCGTGCCCTCGAACCCTTAGCTCAAACCAAGAATGACAACACCCACAGGCCGGGCCGGCGCCATAGCCGCCATTGTTGGCCGCACCCCCGCGGAGTCCACCGTTAACTTCTCCGACGAGTCCCCCAAGAGCGTCTTCGGCTCGAATACCTTCAGCCTCGTGCTCATGAAGGAAACCCTCAAGCCGGACACCTACGAGTCCCTGGTGAAAACCATTCAGTCCGGACACAAACTCTCTGAGTCGGTGGCAGACGAGGTGGCCGATGCGATGCGGATCTGGGCCATGAGCAAAGGAGCCACTCACTACGCGCACGTTTTCTACCCACTCACCGGTGCGACGGCGGAGAAGCACGACTCCTTTTACGAAAACACCGCGAGTGGCGAGGCCATTTCCAAGTTCAAAGGAAAGGTTCTCATCCAGGGGGAACCCGATGCATCATCCTTCCCGAACGGCGGAATTCGCGCCACCCACCGTGCCCGCGGTTACACTGCCTGGGACGCGACCAGCCCCGCATACCTGCTGGAGAGCGTGAACGGAACGACGCTCTGCATCCCCACCTCCTTTGTGTCATGGACTGGTGAAACACTCGACACGAAGACTCCCCTGCTGAAGTCGATGCAGTCGCTCGACAAACAGGCCCGCCGCATCCTGAAGCTCTTCGGCCACAAGGAAATTGCGCATGTTTCAGCCACTGCGGGCCCGGAGCAGGAGTACTTCCTCGTCGACAAGCATTTCTTCTATGCCCGCCCTGACTTGCAGGCGGCGGGCCGTACCCTGTTTGGAGCTCCGCCTCCGAAAGGTCAGGAGTTTGAGGACCATTACTTCGGCGTGATTCCAGAGCGCGTTCTGGCCTTCATGTGTGAGGTCGACCGGGAACTCTACAAACTGGGTATTCCTTCCAAGACGCGCCACAACGAGGTGGCCCCCGGGCAGTTTGAAATCGCCCCTCTCTTTGAATTTGCCAACGTGGCTTCGGACCACCAGCAATTGATCATGACGGTGCTCAAGAAGGTTGCCGACCGGCACGGTTTGGTCTGCCTCCTGCATGAGAAGCCCTTCGCCGGCGTCAACGGTTCGGGCAAGCACGTCAACTGGTCGCTCGGAAACTCCACTCAGGGAAACCTGCTGGATCCGGGCGACACGCCCCACGACAACGCCCAGTTCCTCGTGTTTGCGGGAGCGGTGATTCGGGCCGTGGACAAGTACGCCGGCCTCCTTCGTGCGGTGATTGCCTCCGCCAGCAACGACCACCGGCTCGGTGCCAACGAAGCGCCTCCGGCGATCATCTCCGTTTATCTCGGCGACCAGCTTGGGGATGTCTTCGAACAGATTAAGGGAGGCGGAGCGACCAGTTCACGCCAGCGGGGCGTGCTTCACATCGGAGTGGATGTGTTGCCGAACCTGCCGAAAGACGCAGGGGACCGCAACCGCACCTCACCCTTTGCCTTCACCGGAAACCGGTTTGAGTTCCGGGCGGTTGGCTCCAGCCAAGCCATTGGAAACTCTTTGGCGGCGCTCAACACGATCCTGACGGAGTCCCTTGATTACATCGCCGGCAAACTGGAGGGCGCGCCAGACTTGAATGCGGCCATCCAGTCTGTCCTCAAGGAAATCATGGACTCGCACGGTCGCGTGATTTTCAATGGCAACGGTTACTCTGAGGAATGGCATGCGGAAGCCGCCAAACGCGGGTTGCTGAACCTCAAGACCACCGCAGAAGCGCTTCCGCAGATGCTTGAACACCACGTCGCCGAGGTCTTTGAAAAGTACGGCGTTCTCTCTCACGAGGAACTCCACAGCCGGTACGAGATTGTTGCCGAGCAGTACATCAAACACGTCAACGTCGAGGCGAAGATTGCCGAGGAGATTGCCCAGACGCAGATCTTCCCGGTCGCGGCACACTACGCTGCCAGCTTGGCCGAGGGGGTCACGAAGCTCAAGGCGGCTGGAACCGTGGCTCCGACCGCCACGCTCCAGAAGGTGGCCGGCCTTGTGGCGGACCTTGAGTCGGGCATTGCACAACTCAGGGAAGTACACGGGGCGGCTCAGGAGATCGGTGACTGGACCCACAAGGTGTTGCCGGCGATGCTTTCGCTCCGCAAGACGGTTGACGCCCTTGAAGCGGTTGTGCCGAACGACCTCTGGCCGCTGCCGACCTATCAGGAGATGCTGTTTATCCGCTAGTCCCTGCCTCGCTAGTGGTCACCGGTCACCCGGATCGCGTGCGGTTGCAAACCGACTTCACGCTCCTTTTGGGTTGCCGTCCGCGCAAAGGCCCGCCTCCCCGGCGGGCCTTTTTGTGTCGGGCCTTGTTCGCTCGACACTGCGGACTCGGCCAATGCTGAAAAGGCGCCCTCTACCAGGCCGCCAGAGGGGACCGGACACCGGAAAAATCGTCCCCAAGAGTGCCTCAAAATAAGCCAAAGCTGCCCACCCCGGTTGAGCTACTTTCCAAAGCGATTGCTGCGGCACGCATACCTCTTATCTGAATTTTCTGAATGGTTGGCGATCGGAGCCGCGTGGATCAACCGTTCCGCCTTGTTCACAAAACCGGCGCGGATTCTCCCCAAATCTGACGCCCCGCACGGGGCACTTCTCTTCCAGTCCATGGCAACGCCATGGGAAAACCGACCCGAAAAAAGAATACGCCCTGAAAGGGCACACTCCCATGCACGGTCCATCCGAAAGCATGGCTTCATCAAGGGGCGCCCCTTCAGGCCTCCATGTTTTAGAACGGATCAAACCCACGGCGTTGCCATGGGCTGCGAGTGGCCTACCCCTTCGGAGCGGAAACCCTCCGGTTATCGTTGAGAGTTGGTATCAGCGGCGCATTGGCTGCATTGACGAGGGTCCCTTTGAAGCGATTTCGCTCCAGGCGGTTCCCGTTTGCAGGTGTCTTTGGCTCGGCTCTATTGCCGCTCTGCGTTTGATAGATTCCCACAGACTTTTTGGGATGGATCCTCGTCTCTCCCGCCGAAAGGTCCGCGCTCCCACGGAACTTCGGTTTCTGGTTTCGAGCATGCTCCAGCGTTCCCGAGTGGGCTTTTCACGCCGTCCCCAGAGGCCCCATTTCCCTCGTAGGATCGGATGAGACCTGACCAGTCCCGCCACCGGCCCCGCACCGAGTCGAACCTACCAGTCAAGGTCGGCATCCCCTGTTGCCCGGAATTTTTCCACCGGAAGCAAGCTCCCGTGGAAGTGATCAGGCAAGGACCGCACGAACCACTTTCCCGTGCACGTCGGTGAGGCGGAACTGGCGGCCCTGAAAGCGGTAGG
>JBILKV010000027.1:0-35169 GCA_044376515.1 Chthoniobacteraceae bacterium
CCGTCCTCTCGACGTAAACGAGGTTGCCCCGCACCACCCGAACCTCGGCAGGAAGCGGCCCCTCGACGAGCGACTCACTCCTTCTCTTTGAATGGGCCCGCAACCACGGTTCTTCGTCCAACGCATCAGCGTCCAAGTTGACTTCCCGCAGGCCAACGACGTTCCCCGTCCGCTCGAGGACCGCGACCAGGGACTCCACCTTGGCTCGTGGCGGGAGTGGCCGCTCGCTCAAAAAAGCCCATTGATCCGGATAAGGCTCCAAATGACCGTCTACAAAAACACTGTTCCCACCCTTACGGGGCCCGCCTTGAAGCGGAAGGGCGATCAAATTTCCGAAGCCTCCCTTCGGCATGGTATTTTGTGGTCTGTTTCAGTGGTCCCTGATTGGGCGAGGCGCGTTGCATGAGACGGGCCACTCAGAAGGGCGATCCTATTGCGCATGCAAATGAGGCATCGACATGTAGGGCGGTCCACACTATCCACCGAGGATGTTCCCCCCGAACTTGAGTGCGATTAGAATCAACCAAACTCGGACACACAACGTTCCGGGACACATCGCGCCCGGCCCGGAAATCGTCTCCGTTTCGCTGGCTGAAAAAATAGAGGAGTACATTTTCAAGCTCGGTTGCTCCAGCCTACATACCTTGGGGGTCGTTCTTCAGTTGCTCACAGTGGGCAAAATTCGGTTGGATTTCCGCGAGTACCGCGAGCAGCTCCACCTTGGGAACGAGCAGGACCTTCTGCCGCGCGCCGAGGCCATGCAACTGACGGAGGCCTTCCTTCCCAAGATGCGGGAGGAATGTCCCGTGTCTGGGAATCCATTGGACGCAACCGAGAAAGTCATTATTCAAGCGCCCAATCGTTCGGTGATTTAGCGTCCGAGACCCGCCCGGAAGTCTTTAAGCCCGCCGGCCCCGACCTTCAGACGTTGGTCCTTGGTTGGAAGTCCTTTTTCCTAGTCGCAAATTATGGCTCTCCATTTCTGGAATATCCGGGTCCATGGGGCTGTCGGCATGGTTCGTACGATGCGGCTTGGCGAGGGCTCCTATGTGGTCGGGAGTGCCTCGGATTGTGAGATTGCCGCGTTGGGTGAGGGATTGGCTGCCCACCACGCACTTCTGACGCTTTTCGGGGAGAGGGTCAGCGTGGATCCCCTCGGGGAGGTAGGGGAAACGTTTCTGGGGGCGGAGCGTATCGAGTCGGCGCGTGATGCGCGATGTCCGGTTACAGTAAAGCTTGGCAGCGTCAGGCTGGATGTGGAATTTGCGGGGTTCTCGGCCGACGGCGGACTGTCACCAGAACAGACCCAGCGCCTCGTGCACCCCGACGTCGTGCGGATGCGCCGGGCCGAGGACGGGCTGGAGTGCACCCAACGCATCACCCCGCAGGTCCACGTTCCGCCCGTGTCGCTGAGCGCCTTTTCCGACGGAGCCACCCTTTCTTTTCAGATGCCCGCGGCCGAGTTGTTTTCGGCAAAAAGCGTTCCGGTGCACATGGATTACGTCCTCAACGGCGAGATCGCGCGCGGCGGCATGGGGCGCATCTTTGCGGCGCAGGACCCTGGTCTGGAGCGGCACGTCGCCGTCAAGGTGAGCGGTTCAACCGAGGCAGGCGCGCGCGCGCAGTTTTGCCACGAGGCGCGGGTGCTGGCGGAACTGACGCATCCGAACATCGTTCCAGTATATCATTTGGGCAACGACGCGCAGGGGCGGCCGTTTTATGCGATGCGCCTTGTGGAGGGACGTACGCTACGGGAAGTATTAAGGCAGGTGGCCGCGGGGGACCCGCAGGCGGTTGCGCATTTCTCTCGGGCCCGTCTGTTGCGGGTGTTTCGCAAGGTGTGCGACGCGGTTGCCTTTGCGCATGACCGGGGTTTCATCCACCGGGATCTGAAGCCGGAAAACGTGATGGTAGGTGAATTCGGCGAGGTGCTCGTGATGGATTGGGGCCTCGCCAAGGCGTTGCCCAACCGGGGCGCCGCGCCGGAGGCGTCAGCCCATCCGGGCTTCATCGAGGGAACCCCGCAGTATATGTCCCCCGAGCAAGCTTCGGGAGCGTACGCCACGCTGGATGAGCGGTCCGACATTTACGCGTTGGGCGGGATTCTCTACGCGCTCCTTACGCTGCGTCCTCCGGTGGAGGGGGGCAGCGTTGCGGAGGTACTCGACAAAGTCCGAAACGGGCAAACCACCAAAATGATGGAGTGTGGCAACGCTGCCCTCTTCAAAGAGAGGGGCCCGCTGAGAATGAAGGCGGGCATTCCAGACGCCCTTTGTGCGGTAACCCGGAAGGCGATGGCCCGGGACAAGGGGCGGCGGTACGCCTCGGTCTTGGAATTGGCGCAGGACTTGGAGTCCTATCAGAACGGCTTCGCCACCGTCGCGGAGGAGGCCGGATTGACCCGTCTGGCCCAACTGTTTGTGAAGCGCCACAAGATGGTTTCCTCGCTGCTGGCGGTACTGCTGGTGGGGGCGAGCCTCTTCACGGTGCGGCTTGCCAGAAGCGAAAAGCGTGCGAGGGCAAGCGCCCTCGACGCGCTACGTCAGGCTGCGATTGCCGCTGACAACGCCCTACAGGCCGCTGCGAACGCAGAGCGCGCCGACAGCCAGGCGCGGATCGCCGGCGAAAACGCCCGGCAGGCCGCTGCGAACGCAGAGCGCGCCGACAACCAAGCGCGGATCGCCGCCGAAAACGAAAGGCTTGCCAGACAGGAGCGGGAGGAGGCGAGATTCGCCACGGCGTCCGCCCACATCGCGGCAGCCGAGGCCTCAGAGCAGGCCCTCGATGTTGGAGGAATACGTCGGGCGCTGGAGGCGGTTCCGGCAGACCTGCGCGATCAGCAATGGCGCTACCTGCGACGCGCCTCGGACGCCTCGGTGCGCACATTCGCGAGCCCCGCGGGGGTCCGACCGATGGCGCTCCGCTTCCACCCGACAAAACCTGACGTTTTGCTGAGCTTTGGTCATCAAGCGGCCACCAAAAAAAGCTTCCTGCGAGAAATCAGCATTTCTTCAGGGGAGGGGAAGGATTTGCTGGAGATCAGCTCGACCACCGCTCCGGCCTTCGCGGTCTCGCCTGATGCAAAGCGGGCCGCCCTGATGCGGGTTGTCGACAAGCCGGGTGACCCGGCCAAGGATCTCTTTATCGACGTATGGTCCTTAGAAAGTCGAAGGGTAGTTCTCGAAATTCCATTGCCCAAGCCAGTCTCCATTACTTCGTTAAAATTCAGCGAGGATGGCTTGTTCCTGTTGGCGCAGGCGTCCTCGGGCTACCTGGCTGTGTTCGACGCTGCAGTCGGGGAGTTGTTGTGGGACATCTCGGAACCCGATGGGCTTTCGGCTGACTTTATCAAAAGATCGGGGCATCTCGGTGTGTATCTCGGCGCGAAATGGATGATGAAATTTGCCGTGCGCACTGGAGCCATCAGCCGGGAGGCGGTTCGGGTAAACAGCCCGCGCCTTTTTCATCACCGACACTTTTACAAGTGGGCGGCGGATCCTGAGTGGGGCTACCTGTACGTGATTGGCAAGGATGTGTGTCGGAAGATGGAAACGTACGAGGGAAGGGTGGAGTTTGAAATCCGGCTGCCACAGGGCGCTGCAAATATGGCGACTCTTGTGTATATGCCTGAGCGAAATATGATTGCAACCCTCAGCTGGGTTTCTGATTCGGGGGCGGTGCTGCAGCTTTGGAATGAGTGGGACGGAACCGCCATCGGCAGCTACCCAGTGGAAATCCCGCGCTTGAACGGCTTGGAGTGGAGTCTTCTCTATCAGCCCGGTAACGGGGTGATTCCCGACCGCCTGCTCGTGGGGCGTGCGGGTGAAATCAAGGTTTTTGAAATCCCGAAGGTCCAGCCTGAGAGTTCCTTCGGAGAGTTGGAAAATCCCCCGGCTGGCGGGTTTGTGTTTCTCGACCAGTCATGGAAAGTGCTTCTGCAAGAGCGCCGAAAAAATACGGCCACGACCCTGGCCCCCCGGATGTTCGACACCCGTCGGCCACAGTCCCAGATGCTCTCTGAGCATGGCATCACAGACAACCGCAGTTTCTTTCCGTCGACCAGTAGGGATGGTAAGCGGGTGGTCCTGTATCACAGGCTGGATCCCGAGTTGAAGGTTTTCACCGTAGCCGGCCACCAGCTCGCCAACCAGGTGTTGGTGCCCGTTCAAAAGGGGTCTACCCCGCCTCAAATGAGCCCCGATGGCAGTCTGATTTGGTTCGATTCAATCGTCTACAGCGCTGGAACGCGTGGCGTTTTTTCCAAAATGGACCGTAAAGGATTGTTGGAGCCCTCCGAACGCCAGCGCGTCCGATGGTTGGATAATCAGCACGTTGTCGAAGTGGCCACCTTCTCCAATGTGAACGGAGCGAGCAAAGAGGATGTTCGAAAGCAGAGTCTGATCCTCTGGGATGTGGCGACCGGTAAGCCATTGCACCAGATTCCGGCCCCCAGTGCTGTGGCGGTCTCGGTCGCTCCCGACGGCACCCAAATCG
Organism: Chthoniobacteraceae bacterium; assembly: GCA_044376515.1. GTDB lineage: Bacteria > Verrucomicrobiota > Verrucomicrobiia > Chthoniobacterales > Chthoniobacteraceae > Chth-196. Next base: position 4,495 of record JBILKV010000027.1, read on the forward strand.
CCGAGGCGGGCTTGGACATGAAGGTCCGGATCCGCGCCGCTGAAACGCTCGAAGTGCTTGGGACGCTGCGCGTCCACGACGGCCCGCTTCAGGACGTCGCCTGGCATCCCAAGCTTCCGGTTCTGGCAACCTGCTCCGATGATTTTTTTGTTCGAATCTGGGATCTCTCCAAAAAGGAGCTGGTGGAGGAATATGGGATCTTCTCCGCCGTGCCCACACAGTTGAGCTGGAGCCCGGACGGCAGCCGGTTGTCAGTCCATTGTGCCTCCGGGGCCCTGCACCTGTTCGACCCGCAGCTGCCCAAGGCGCCCTAGAGGGCGGCAACTAAAAAACGCCGCATGACATTGCGCCACCTCTGCTTCCGCTCGCGTCATGATGTGTGACAAACGGGCAACCTTGATGTCGCGTTTTTTTGGTGGAAGACCGCGCCATCATCGATGGCTCAGATCGGACTCGGATATTTCACAAATCAGCTGAATGCCGCTTGGACCACTCAAATGGCCAAGACACACGCCCAATTGATCACGGGAAAAACTGTAGAGCGGGCGATGAAATGCCAGTTTTTCGCTCGAGACACGTTAAATCTCAAGGTGTTGGCTCCATGTTCCGGATCCTGAAAAGCAATTCTCGCTTGAGCGCGCTCCGCGACGATACCGCGCGCCTGGGCTGCGGAGACGGGAGCGAAGGCAAAATCTTATCAAACGGAGGTTACTCTGGGATTGCCTGCAGCAAAGGCGAGGGCCCGACAGCATTCCGAGCCAAGGGCAAACTCGGTCCCCGATGGAGCGACGTCCGCAAGATCGGCGATTGGGTGAGCATTGGGGCAAACGGATCCGAGATCGAAGTGGTCCTCGGGGAAGGACGGGGCGGAGCCTTTGGCGCGGAACTCTGCGTGGAAGAGGAGGGCGTCACCTACAGCGGCGAGCAACGCCCCCTTTTCAAAATCGTCATGTCAGCGCGTGGGGTAAAACGTAAAACTCGGGAACCGCTTGCCTGCGGGAACCGCCGCAAAAAACTCGAACAGTTCGCGCATCTCCGACTCCAAAACAAAAGACGCACCACGAATTTGCACGGATGTTGAGAACAGGTTTGCAGGGTGCGGCATACGCGGAGGGATGGGGCGGAGCCTTAGCTCATCGATAGGCGGATACAAGGGGGAAAGCCGCGCATTCGTTGCACCCACTTCGATCGCGGGAAAAAGATCGGTCACCGCGAGCGGGCCGGAAAAAACCAGCCACGGAATCGGAGGAGGTCATGGACGCCGGGTATCAGAAATTACCCGGAACCATTCGGCGTTGGCCTGACTGCCGCGTTTGAGCTATTCGAAACAAACCAATTGCCGGTGAAATGTCGGCCCCGGCAGTCCAGAGCTTATGAAATGTTCCCCCGCGATTGCCGTCCTCACGTGCTCGATTCTTTCCGTGTCTCCCAGCCTGGTGCAGGCGGCTTCAGACGCGCCTGCCGCAGACATCAATCGTTTGGCGATTCATTCCAACGGTGCGGCGCTGGACGTGAAACCGGTTAGCCGGGAAGAGTATCTGGCGCTCTATGAACGCGGCTTGCCGCCAATACGCGGGCCGCGGGGAGATGCGGCCCTCAAAAATTTACTATCTCCATTAAGCGCTGTGGGCAGCACCGCCGCAGTGTCCGGGGGCGATCCGGTGGAGAAAGCCCTTTGCGACCGGTCCGCCGTAGTCGGCGCCGTGTTGGGGTTCGCCGCCGCAAAAGGCGATGAGGAAATGCTCTCTCATTACGAGGTGGCGTTTGATTTTCTTGTGGAGGGATATCTCGAGCCCGCGCGCCGGAAGCACATTCTCAATCCGTTTGCCCCGATCGGTTTTTTTGCTGCAGCCGATGCGCTCAACCGTGCAGGGCGGCTGACGGGGGAGCGCCGGGAAAAGGTGCTTCGCGCGGCGCTTCTCTTTCAGGACGGCGGACGGCGCGTCGGGTCCGTTGCGAACTGGGACGCTTCGATTGCAGTGGGCCAGATGTATGCGGGGCGTATTTTCGCGCAGGAACCGGTGCTGGCACCGCTTCGCAAAAACGCGGCCGAGTTCTGCGATCAGTTGTTTGCAAAATTTAGCGGGGATGTTGAAAACGCCCCTTTTTACGGGGCTATCGGCGCGGCCCAGATATTTCAGACCGCGGCTCTGAATGGGAGCGTGGATCGGCTCAACACGCCCTTTTTCCGGGGACTCTTCAGCCGCCTGGCGAATCTGGTTTCGGAAGAGGGCTTGCAGCCCGGCTACGGCGACCACTACTTCGGCGAAGGGTATGTGACGCTGCACATGTATATTTTTGAGGCTGCTGCGCGGACCTTCCACGACGCGCGTTTTTTGCGAGTAGCCCGCCGGGTGTATGAACGGGTGGCTGGGGGTAGGAAAGACGGCGCCGTTGGCCCTTACGATGCCATTTTTTCCCTTCAACTGCTTTCACTCCCCCCTTACGAAGGCGCGCCGGAGCCACTTCCAGCGTTTGAAGCCAAGGCGCAGATACTTGAACACTCGCGGGGCCATGGATTCGGATCCAGACCGGGGGACGTTGAGGTGGACAAGGTGCTGCTCAAGTCGCCGACTTCCTCCGTCAACACGTATGCGATGCTCGATGTGGGAACGGGCGGGCACGGGATCCCGGAGTGCCGCGGAGCGGTGCTGCATTACGAGGTGAACGGGGTGCCCCTAGCGCGCGGGGTGAACAAAAACCACACCCCGGAAACAGCAAACCAAGTGTACCTCAAGCCGCCTCGGGCCGAGTACCCACACAACCCGCGGGGATGCGAAGCCGGGGTCTGGTACACGCAGACGGTGCCCCTGGATCTTTTGGCCGTGGATTACCTGCCCGAGTTTAAGTGGGACGCCATTGTGCGGGGCGACACCCAGTGGCTTTATCTCGATAACATCCGGCTCGAGGGGCCTGCCGGAACGCAGTTGCTGGAATCCTGCGAGTCCATCGCAGTGCTCGCTCCGTGGAACGGTGGCAGCACCCAATACGAACTGTCCGCGGATCACACGGAGGGCACTCACAGCGTCAAGATCCCGCTCATCAACGGGCGGCACGGCCAGACACTCACCTCGCTCACGCACAAACCCCCAATCGACCGCACGCGGTTCGAGTCGCTGAAGTTTGACTGGAAATTCGAGGGCCCGCAGCAACCGTGGTGCTTCATGCGGTGGGGCTCCGCACTCCGCGGCGAACGCGGAGACGTTTTCCCGTGGATGGAGTTTTATCGGGGAACCGTGGATAAAGCGGAAGCGGCCAATAACGAGGCGGGCGACTGCCGGGCGCGTTTGGAGATGTCGGGTTACGTCACGGCCGACACGCGTTGGAGCCGCGACCTGTTGATGAGCAGGGAAGGTGTGCTCGTGTTGGTGGATCGGGTGTGGCCCGGACCAAAGGCGGCGGGCTACACCGTCGGCGCGCTATGGCAACTCGACAACATCGAGGCTGAGGGCAAAAACTGGTTTACCCAAAAACCGATGGGCTGGCCTGCACTCCACAAAGGGCAGCCCGATCGTTCAGCAGGGATGTTCGCGTGGCATGCGCCCTCGAAGGCCGCCGGTCGTCGCATCGGCAAGCAGTCCACCAAGGACGCCCCGGGCCTTTTCGACAAGATCCCACCGGTGGAGTTCCGGCCGATCACCACCTTTGCCTCCGAGACGGCGGTAGCGGGCAAACCGCTGGTATTCCTGACCGTGGTGGCTCCGACTCTGGGTACTCATTTTAACCCGGAAACGTTTGCACAAAGCATCGTGCACACGTCTGGCGAAAGCAGTGCCGAATTGCGCTGCCGCTTCGAGGGAACGGACCTTCACTTCAAAGCGGCCGTCAACGGCGCGTGGAGCGTGGAACGCCCGTAGGTTTGGTTTTATCCGCCTGCCTCCCGCTCTTCACATTCCTCCGCGATGCAGTATGTTCTCTGGCAGCTTGTTGTCCTCGGCGCACGGCAGATTCTGGGCAGGGAAGCGAGGCAGCATCCGCAGGAGACGGACAAGGTCCGCGGTGCGAATGATCGTGGAGAATGAAATGACAGACACTCTGGGAGGCATTTGAGGTGGCCGGGGGGCGGCGCCCGGATGCCTTGCAGTTGGTGGCCTGAGCGGTCCCGCGGGGACTGAGGCGCCTCGTGCCGCCGCCGCAAATTCGTCAACCCCGGAAAGAGCCCCGGGACGCTTCTTCGAGTTTTTTCGGCAAACGCAGCGGCTCGCGGAGCAATATAAATGAATGCCTGTCCCTGACCCGAGCCAACACGATGAGTTCCTGCGCCTTTTCATGGATGCACAGGATTCCCTCCGGGTTTATGTGAGGTCGCTTCTGTTTGACCGGGAGGAAGAGCGTGAGGTTCTGCAGGAGGTCGCGGCGGTGCTTTGGCGCAAATTCGAGGCCGGGATGACTCGCGAATCCTTCGCGCGCTGGGCGTTTGGTGTCGCACGGATGGAGGTGCTGGCTTTTCGAAGGGATCGCGCCCGGGATCGGCATTGTTTCGGGGAGGACGTGTTTGAGCTCCTCGCGCAGACCGTGAGTGAGCAGTCAGACACTCTGGAGGCGGAGCGAGCGGCTCTAGAGCAATGCATGGAAAAACTGCCCGCGCCGCAGCGACGACTCCTCGAGGCGGCCTACGCGCCGGGCGTCCGGATTGACCAGATTGCGCGGCAAATGAAACGCACCGCGATGGCTCTCTACAAAAATCTGCACCGGTTGCGACTCCAACTTCTCGACTGCACCCGGAACACACTCGCCGAAGGAGAACGCTGATGCACCCAAACGATCCGCGCCTTGAATTGATCCGGCTTCATCTGGAAGGCAATGCCGCCGCCCGGGAGTCGGCTGAGTTGGAGAACCATCTCCGGAACGACCCCGAGTTCCGGAATTTTTATGTGCGCTCCTTGAATCTGGATCTGGCCCTGGGCGACCTCGGCAAACTCTCCATACAATCCCGCGGAGAAGCGGCGGATTTTTCGGGTGCTTCATCGCAGCCAATCCGCGGCCCCTGGTGGCGGCGCAGTCCCTTGAGTGCCATGGCAGGGGGGGTTGTTTTCGGAATGCTCTTCAGCTCTGCGGTATGGGCTTATGTGCGGCCCATGACGGCGAAAACAGTGATGCTCTTTCGCGACAGTTTTGAGTCCGGCGACACACCTCTGGTGAAGGGGCTTCCTGTTGAACCAGCGAGGTGGAGCGGGGATTTTTCCGAGGTGGTGGACGGGCAGCAGGGGGTGAAGCCCAGGACGGGCGCCAAAATGCTGCGTTTTCTGCGGGCGGACTATGAGGGTAAGACCAAGCACGAGGGCAATTACTATGCGGACATGTACCGGCTCATCGATGTGCGGTCCCAGCGGAATGACTTCGCGGACGGGGGCACGGCGGTTCGTTTGTCCGCGGCATTTAATGCGTTCGCGTTTCCGCAGGAGGAGGGTTTCTGGTGCTCCGTCGCAATTCACGCCCTGGGATCGCAGTCCCTCGCGGAGCACGACCAGGGACCGGAATGGGCTATTCACTCCAACAGCCTGGCGATGGTTCGCGACCGACGCATGAAACTCGATCGAGATCCGGCGACATGGCAGCGTGTGGATGCAGAGCTGCGGCTGCCGCCAGACACCGAGTTCCTGCTTATCCGCCTCAGCGTGGATCACGCGCACCCCTCCCAGCGCCGCGCGACCTTTGATGGGCACTACCTCGACGATGTGCGCCTGGACTGGGTCCGGCGCTCGCCGCTGCATTGATGCCTGCCGCAATCCCCTTTGAACCCGCCACGCGCCCGCGAGCCGATCTTCTCCGTGAACCGCGTCCACGCACATTTGACCGCCTTTGCGCCGCTTGCGCCAGCGACCCCACGGCGTGTGGCGACAGGCCATTCCACCCGCAGGATCGCGGCCTTTAAAACGTCCTCTGTGACGGTGGCTGTGGAGTCGGGCAGACGCGGGACTATTCGGGCAACGGCTACTTTATATACCCTTACTCTCGCAACGGCGGGCTGCTTGGGCATCACATCCCCGTCAACAACCTCGGCGCCTTTTTCGTTGCCGGACAACTCCTCCGTTTTCTCTCGGAACCAGCGGCTAAAATACCGCCCCACAAGAAAACTCCCCGCACGTCCACCTTTGGAACTGGCGTCTTGGCCCGCCGCCGCTCTCCGGGCACCTTCCCCGCGCCAGCCCATCCCGCCCCCCACCACCAAGCGATCGCTCCGCCAATCCCGCTCGTGACCTCCCACTTACCCCTTAAATCCCACTCCCCTGCCCCCATGAAACACATTGTCCCCCTTGCTATCTTCCTGCTGTCGCCCGCGGCCTACGCCGCCGAGTCTTTGCCACACCTCGTTCCGCTGCTTGGGGAACGCGGGGACGTCATTTTCTCCGAATCCTTCGACGGCCCAAACCCCGTACCGCTTCGGGTCATAAAAAACACAAAGTCCGAGATCGCCGAGGGCGGGGTGCGTCTGGGGACCAAAATCGAACGACCGAAGTGGGGTCACGGCGGCATCGCGTTTGTCTACGGGACGGACCGACCACCGCTTGGAGATTTCATTCTTGAAGCCGACTTCCGCTGGGATGTCGGGCAGAGTTTTGGCTTCCAGTTCCCCAGACTGCGCGAGGCGGGAGAATCGCCGCACGGGATTGCCCCCGAGTTCTTCATCCGATTCCGCCGGCCCAAAGATGCGACACAGCCGGGCTCCTGGGACATCAGAGACAACGCCCCGGAAGCCGCCGTGGGAAAACAAGACGCCACCGCCGCGCCCCAACCCGACGAGACAGGGCGGGTGCCGTGGGAGCGCAAGACCGTATGCGAACACCAAGCCGCCTTCGCGCCCGGCCAGTGGTACCGGGTCATGATCGAGGTGCGCAACGGCGAGGTGGCGGTGCAACTCAGCAACGGCCAGTCCCTGCGAGGGAGGTGCCACAAAGCCAGCTCTCCCAAAATGTCTCCACAGATCGGCACGGGCCCCGACGGGAGTGAGGTCGTTGTGGACAACATCAAAATCAACGCTTTCCGATGAGCATCCGAAAACCAGTTCTTATCCTCCTAACCCCTCTGGCTCTGGCTTCTCTCCGGGTGGCTGTGGCCGCTGCAGCGGAGGCTCCCCGAGTCGCCATGCCAGAAAAGCACCGCGCCCTGCTCAAGGAGCACTGCGTTTCCTGCCACGGTGCCGAGAAACAGAAAGGCAAGTTCCGTGTCGACAACCTCTCATTTTCCCTCGCGGACATCGAGACGTCCGAAAAGTGGCAAAAGGTGCTCAATCAAATGAACTCCGGCGAGATGCCTCCGGAGGATGAAAGGCAACCGTCGAACGCGGCAAAGACGGATTTTCTCGATGACCTCTCAAATGTGATGGTGGCGGCGCGCAAAGCGCTCGCGGATCGCAACGGGGCCATCACAATCCGGCGGCTGAATCGTCGTGAATACGGCAACTCGCTGCGCGAACTGCTCGGCGTCGAAATCAATGCCACCGAGCTCCCGGCCGACACGGGAACCGGAACTTTCGATACGATGGGGGCGAATCTCTTTATGTCGGGAAACCAGTTGGACCAATACCTCGCACTCGGGCGCGAGGCGCTGGATGAGGCCTTCGAGTGGCAGGAGTCGATGGGCCTGGAGCGAAAGGTGCGCGCCGAGGCCGAGGAGGCTTCCATGCAAGTGCGCAAAAAATACGAGGACGATCTCGACGCACTGGAGCGTGCCAGGAAATGGGTGACCGCAGTGGATACGGCAATGGCGCGGCCCGAAAATGTCGAAGTGGTCGCAAAGCTTCGGAGGGATGCGAAGAGCGCGGATGCCGTGCGCCGCGAGTGGGGGAAGATCAAGGGGGCTCCGGCGCCGGAGGAATTCGGCTTCATCACCAAGCAGAATACCGCGGACCTTGCCAACCACGCGCTCGGCTTTGGAACTCCTGCCGCCAAGGGTTATACGCGTGCGTACCGCGAGGCGTATCTGGCCATGCCAGACGTGGAAAAGGGCGCTTATCTCACCATCGGTGGCGGTATCGACATGCTCTTGCATGACTGCATCACTCTCCAGGTACCTCGCGAGTGGAAGACGATCTCGGGCGACTACATCCTGCGCGTGCGGCTTGCCGCCACGGACAAGGCGAGACCGGATCGGAAATTCATCGAGTTCGGCATGGCCCCGCGACACACGGAGAGCCCGTTTCTCAGCACGCATCACGTCACCGGGACGATGACGAATCCGCAAATCATCGAGATTCCGATCACACTGACGCGACGTCACGCCGAGCGCGGCGACCGCACACTCTTCATCCGTGAGAAAGGCACTCACGATCACTACACGCAAGCCAAGTCAAAATTGGGCGGGGCCAAAGCCAGCAACGGTATTGGACCGGATTTTGCGATCTGGGTGGATTGGATGGAACTCGAGCGCATCCCGGACTCGCGCAAGGGCGAGGCCACAGCCATCGCCGCGCTCGGTATCCCTCTCAACGACACGGCGGTACCCACGGCGGCGGAAGTGCGCGCGGCAATCGGGCGTTTCTGCATGAAAATCTTCCACGGCGCGAAGCCGGAGCAGGGGTACATTGACAAACTGGCCAGCCTCTACCACGCACGCTTAAGGGCAGGCGACACGCACAGCGCTGCACTCAAGCGAGCACTGGCTGTGGCTCTGGCGTCACCGCAGTTCCTCTATCTGGCAGAGCCGGTTGGGGACCATGAACGCAGGCCGTTGAGTGCGCCGGAACTCGCCACCCGGCTCTCCTATTTCCTTTGGGGCACGCCGCCCGACGCCACGCTTCTCGCTCTGGCCGCGCGCGGGGAATTAATGAAGCCCGGGGTGCTCGCCGGGCAGACAAAGCGACTACTCAATGACCCGCGCAGTCGGGGCTTTACGAGGCCTTTTGTGCATCAATGGCTGGGACTTGAGCGGCTTGATTTTTTCGAGTTCAACCGCAAACTTTTCCCGCGCTTTGACGCCAGTACCAAGCTCGCGGCGCGTGAGGAGATCTTTGCGACTTTTGAGCATATTCTCCGTGAAAATGCGAGTGTGCGCGACCTGTTGAAGTGCGACTACGCGATCATCAACCCCGTGCTCGCGGATTACTACGGCATCGCAGGCATCGAGGGCGACGCATTTCGAAAGGTGGCGCTGTCTGGGAACTCTGCACGCGGCGGCCTGTTGGGAATGGCCGCCGTGATGGCCATGGGCGGAAACGGCGAGCACACGAGCCCCGTTGAGCGTGGTGCGTGGGTCTTGCGCAAGCTTCTCCATGACCCGCCGCCGCCGGCACCTGCAAACGTGCCGCAAATCACCCGCCTCGCCGGCAAAGTTTTCACCACGCGTGAGCGTCTCTCCGCACATCAGGAGGACGCCCAGTGCGCGAGCTGCCACCGCAAGATCGACCCGATCGGTTTCGGCTTGGAAAACTTCGACGCCGTCGGCCAATGGCGCACCCAGGACACCTATCAGGTCATGGATGAAACCGGGAAACCCGTGGAGGGGTCGAGCACGACCTGGCAGATCGATGCCAGTGCCGCCCTGCACAAGGGCCCCGCCTTCCAAGACTACTTCGAACTCCGCGACCTTATCGCGGAGAAATCGGGCGCGTTTTCCAAAGGTCTCAGCGAGGCCCTGATTGAATACGCGCTCGGAAGACCCATCGGCTTCCGAGACGCGCCCCTCGTGGCCGCCATGGTCGAACGCGCCGGCCAAAAACATCTGGCGTTGCGGGAGTTCATCCACGCACTCGTTGAAAGCAAAGAGTTTCAAAGCAAGTAATCCCTTCCCCCACACCTTATGCACACCCGCCGCCTCTTCCTTCAATCCACCGGCGCGATCATCGCGCTGCCCATGCTCGAATCGATCGGCTTTCGGCGTTTCGCCTCCGCCGCAACGGTGACACCCCCCAAGCGTCTCATCTTTCTCGGCTTCGGCTGGGGCACCACAGAAAGCACGTGGTATCCCGACATCAAAAATCCCGGCCCAGACTACGACCTTCCGAAGGGCCTCGCCCCGCTCGCGCGTCACAAAGCGGACTTCAGCGTCGTCCAGGGGCTCTGGAACAAGTATTCAAACGAAGGTCATTGGGGCAGCACCATGTGGCTCACTGGCGCGAACCGTTACGCGCAGGCGGGCCAGAGTTTCAGCAACAGCATCAGCGCCGACCAGGTCGCTGCCGAGAAGCTTGGAATGGACACGCGCTTTTCATCTTTGCACTTCAACGGGGCCGAGGGCGACATGGGACAGTCCGGCCACGGGCCGGGCCTCTCGCTCGCGTGGGATATTCGGGGCAAGCCGGTTGCCGGACTGAACGGACCGCTGGCGGCCTACCATCGTCTGTTCGCAAAGGACAACACGCCAGTGGAGCGGCAACGCGCTCTTCTTGCCGAGAAACGCAGCGTCCTCGACGCGGTGCTCGACAACGCAAAGACACTTCAGCGCGGCTTAAGCACCGCCGACAGTACGAAAGTCGCAGAGTATTTTCAAAGCATCCGCGACATCGAGACCCGCCTGAGCAAAGACGAACAATGGATCGGTGTACCGCAGCCCAATGCTCCGCTACCCGAACCCAAACCCGGCATCGCCGGACGCGGCGAGATTGCGCTCATGTATGACATCATGATTGCCGCGATGCAGACCGACAGCACTCGCGTATTAACCTATCGTCAGCCCGTGTGGAGCCTGCTCACGAGTCTCGACATCAAAGTCTTCCCACACGACATGAGCCACTATCACACCACGCTCGGCGAAAAACTAGACGCCTCGCAGCGACGGGATATAGCTCAAAGCGAGCTTCTTGCAGGGTTCCTCGACAAACTGAAAGGCACCCGCGAAGCCAACGGCGCATGTCTCTTCGACAACGTAGCCCTCGCCTACGGCAGCAACATTCGGACCGGCCACGAGTTGAGCAACTGTCCGACCCTTCTCACCGGTGGCGCCGCCGGCCTGAAACTCGGCCACAGCATCGTCGCACCCAAGGCCACGCCACTGTGCAACGCCTGGCTCACGCTGCTCCATGGCATCGGTGTGAACGTCGAGCGCCATGGCGACAGCACCGGCGTGCTCAAGGAGATCATTGCCTGAGCTCACAACCCGACGCCCCATGATCCTCTGGCGGCCAGCCCTCTCTGCGGCGTCCCCCTCTGTCGGCACCGAACCTTCGCGGCCCGCAGCGACACCGCATGCGTGGACTCCAGCATCTACGTCGAAAAGCAAATTTCACCTGGAAGCGCCCTCCCAAATTGCCCCGCTGCTGCGCAGGTACCTTCATCCGAGATACACCTGAGGATGCCGATCGCCACGCAGGCGAACTCCTCCAGAACCGCCGAGGTCGCGGATCAAAACGGGGCCTCCGTCATCTGCGTTAACCGCGACAACCGGAGTTAGTTTTTCCCCAAGTGGTCCACTCGCCCGGTGGACCCTCGCGCAACTAATTAACGCGCCCCGCGACGATCCCGGGCGCGCGGGCTGCGGAAACCGAGCGAAAATCAATTTCTTACCAATATTTCTTACCCATTCGAACTGCTGCAAAAAGCGGCGGGCGAACTGAGCGAGGTGCTGATCGAGTTCGCCGAATCCGCTCCGCGTCAACTTGTAATCAACGGTATGGACGCCGGCTTTGATGGCCGCCGCGCCCGCGTCTTTACCGACCGCACCTTCAACGAGGTCTATGCCGATGAAGACATCTCGTATGAGGTGCGCAAGGCCCTCCCGAAAAACTTCTTCAACAGATGGGTTTGGAGACCGCCAGGTTCGGCCCCAGCAACCAAGAGAGCTTGCCGGGGCTTCATGGGTGATACACCGCGACCCCAAAGTGAACACCCTCGGGATCATCTGCGGAATCGGCGGTCGGTTTGCGGTGCATTTCCGGGACCGTTTCCGCAACTCGCGCGCGGTGTCGTCTTGGGGCGCGCCTCGTGCCTGTCTCTGCGGGGACAGGCATCGCAGTGTGACCTCGTGTGGCAGTGGCTAACGAAGCGCCTTGTAGAAGTGAAAACCGGGGATGTGGTAGCCGCGCCGGAAGTAGAACCGGTGTGCACGGTCGAGCGAGACGTAGCTATCCAGCACTACGCACTGGCAGCCCAGTTCTTTGGCCTTGGCTTCCAGCCAAGTCATCAGTCGATCGCCGATGCCACGCGAACGCAGCGTCTCGTCCACCACCACATTGTCCACGTCCATGTATTCGCCGCACCAGAACCGTACGCCAAGCCAGTAGCCGGCAACACCGACGACACGATCCTCTAGAAAGGCGGCGATGCAGTGATAGCCATGCGGGATCATGGCCTCGAGACGACTCCGCAACTCCTCGGGTGCGATCTTGGGGTTGTGCATCTCAATGAGGGGCAAGATGAGCGGCAACTCCTCGCGCGCTAGTTCACGGATCCTTGTATTTTCGATGGCACAAGACATGAGGAGAAGACGCCAAGTCGGGTGCCCGATAACAATTCAAATAAAGCCCGTCTAACACATCGGCGTACTCGCAAGTGCAGGGCACTGTACTGTCAAGGTCCCGGTATTTAGCGCGCCCCGCGACGATACCGCGCGCGCGGGCTGCGGAAACGGAGCGGAAAGCGATTTTTCATGTCCTTAGTTCTTGGGTCTTGGATCTTGCGGAGTGGCTGAGAGGCGCAGTCTCCAGAGTTGCGCGGCATCGGCTTTCAGAATGGCTCCGAAGTGCAGATCGTAGCCGAGGGCGTAGGCGCGGAGGAAAAGGTGGTTCCAACCAGGTTGAAGCGTAAGTTTTTGCGGTGAGCTCACTTTGTGATAGAGGCCCTGCTCATCGGCGGTCTCGGCGAGCTGGGTGTCATTTAGCCAGACGCGGAGGTTGTTCTGGCTCTGCTGCGGGAGTTCGAGCGTGACCTCCGTCGCTTCAGGCGCCCAGATCCAGTTGGCGGCGAAGTAGAGATTGCAGCCGTTTGCATGGAGCCCGCGCCCGTCATCCGGATACAGGCAGTTGTCGATCGGGCGGGCGTTCAAAACGCTCCATTGCCCGGGCTCGGCGGGGGGCTGGGAGGCGATGTCACCGCGGCCGATCAGGCGCGAGTCGGGCGGGAAGGTGGCGTCATCGAAATGCTGTTGGAACTGCCGTTTGTTGTCGGCGGTGCCTGTGTAATTCAGCGTGTCCGCTTTCCAGGGGCCATTAATGAGCCAGGCGCGGATCGGGAGCCCTCCGCTCAGCGGGGCGAAGGTTGCCTGGCCCCAGGCGCCGGGATAAAGGCGGGCTTCGGTGGGCTCGTCGTTCGTCTCGCGGCTGGCGGTGCCGTCGGCATTGGACCACCAGAGCTTGTGCGAGCCGCCGATGTTGGCGTCGAAGTTGGCCATGGTGCGCCAGCCGTCTGCCAGGCGAGGCACCTTGCCGGGCAGGACCGCCCGGGGAATGGCTGCGGTCATCACCAGGGTCTTGCGGTCGTCGCTCAGGGCGTGGCTCAGCTTGACCGTATCCAGCAGGGCGACGTGGGCGAAGGGCGTTTGTTGTCCGGGCGAAATGTAGAGAAACGGCGTGGCCTTGCCCGCGTCGTCCCAGCGCGGATACATGCCGAGTGCGGCGGCCCGGAGCTGGCCGCTGTCTTCGTAGAGGCCGAAGACGATGCGGATGTCGCCCGGTCGGCCCTCTGAGGCTTTGCCCTGCGCGGCGGCATCGCCCTGAAGGTAAAAGCCCAGCGTGGTGGCCGCGCGATCGTGGGTAAAGATGCGCTCGGGCGATGGCAGTGGGGGCACGGAAGTCGGCTGCGCGGCGCGGACTTCCCACCGCAGAAAGAGCGTCTCGGGATTGTAGCCGCAGCGGACCTCGATCCGGGCGGCGTCATCGCCGAAGACGACGGGCTGGCAGCCCTCCCATCCAGCGCGGGAGCCATCCAGCGTTGGACCGGCGCCAGGCAGGGGCTGGAATGCGGCTACTTTGGCCGCGCCGGATCCGCCGCGGACTTGCAAGGCCAGCTCCGGCGGCGAGGCAATCTGCGCGGCAGTGATGGCGACCTTCCCCGGCAGCCCGGCGACCGCACGGATGGCTTGGCGGGGGCTCCAGCCATCCACTTCGAACAATGTCGGATTTGTCTTCCCCCAGCGCACATACACTTTCCCACCGGCCTCGTGGGCAGCGCCAACGAAAAACTCGCCGGGCGAGTTATAGACGGTGCGGACCTCGTGATTGATTTCGCCGGGCAGCATGAGCGTGTCCACATACAGGCCGCTCTCCCAGTCGTAGACATGCACGCCTGCCCGCGACTGGTCGATCATGCCGATCAGGCCGAGCAGGGGCTTGGTCACGTTGATGGAGCCGTGGACGCCGTGCGGCTCAGGCACGATATTCGCCGAACGGCCCACGCGCCACTTCTGGCGAAAACCAGTCTGCCCATCCGGGACATAGCGGCTGAGCCTCTGCTGCCAGCCGTGGTTGGCTGAGAAACCACCGCCGCGCATGTTGACGACGATGTCTCCTGTCGACGTCTGCCGGGCGCTGCCCCAGTCGCCATTGAAGGCCGACACAGCCTCGTTGCCTCCGTGGATGGCGGTGGCCGTGCCGGCGGCCTTGGCAGCATAGATTTCGTCAGTCAGCACTTTCTGCCAGTCGCCGTGGATGGGATTGCCATGTGCGTCCAGTTCCCCGACCGGCAGGCGGTAGAGATCCGGTGTCCCCCCTCGCGGCACGAGCAGGCTAAGGTCGTCCTGACGATAGTCGCCAAAGTAGCGGTCGAGGCCACGCGGCATCTCGAGCGGGCGGCGTTCCGCTTCATCCATGACGCCGTTGCCGTTGGCGTCGTGCCAAACGAAAAACTTGGTTTTCGGATCGCCCTGTTTTCCCTCCCGAAGGATGCCGGCCGAGGGCAGGAGTCGGTCGCCGGCGAAGCGCCAGAGGTTCACCCCCTGGCCGAGCCGTTTGAATGAGAGATATTTGTGACCCGCGTGGTTGATGATTTCAGGGTAGGTCAGGCCGGTGGTGTCAATGCCGTGCCAGACCTTCTCCAGCGTCCACTCGCCGGAACCATAGTCGACGCGGTAGCGCAGCAAGGTGTGGTTGGCCCCGTACAAATAGAGATGCTCCGGCAATTCGGGGTCGACGGCGAAACCTCCGTTACCACCGAGGCTGTAGCCCCAGTCGCGCAGCGGGTTGCCGTCGGTTGTCCATTCGGTGACGCGGCTGGGGCCGCCGGACTCAGCCACGAGCAGCCGCTCAGCGCCCTTCTTGTCGCGCCAGCAGACGACTCGGGTTGGTTCCATGAAGCTGTTTGGGTCGTAGCCGCCCTCGGGCTGGCGCTCCAGCCGCCCCAGCTTGCGCTCCAGTTTGCCATTAGCGGCAAAGCGCAGGACCTGGTTGAGCCCCGGGTCGGCAACGTAGTAGCGCCCCTGGGAGTCCACGGCCAGGTCCCGCGGATCCCGCAGCCCGGCCAGAGTGGTGGGCACGCTCCATGTGACGGCTTCGAGCTTGCCGTCCGGCAGCAGTTCCGCATGGCGCACCGTCCAGTCGGCCTCGCGTTTCTCCATCAGATAGAGACGGTTATTGGCGACCACCAGTGCGGTGGGCTCGGCGACTGGCAGGCGTGAAAGTTCCGCCGCCGTGTCGCCGTCGAGGCATCGCAGGAGGTTGATGCGCTCACTTGGCGACTCGGCATAGATGTCGAGATTGTTGTATTGATCGACGACCGCCATCTTGCCTCTCTCGGCCACGAATAGCAGGGCCGGGCTGGTTGTTTTGGAGCGCCAAGCCGCCAACCCGGTGACCAGTCCCGACGTCAGGGTGACGTTACGGCGGATCATGTTGTCGCTGCCAAAGGGTTTCTCGTCGGTCCGGTAGAGGAACGGCGGATAGATGAACAGTCCCTCCTTTCCTCTGAGATGGATCATTTTGTCAGTCGGCGCCACGCACCAAATCGTCTTTCCATCGGTCGTGGCGTAATTGCCGCCGCCGGTCCCGCCGGAGCCGAAGCCGCCGAGCAGTTGCTCCGGCCCGGGCGGCAGGTTCAGGTCCACGCGATAGGCATTCTGAGCGTTTTCGAGAAACTTCCAGTAGAAGATGGCGACTCCGTCCGGACCGACTGCGATATCGCCGATACCTGGCGCAGCCTGATCTCCCGTGATGAAGGGCCCCTGCTCCTGCCGGCCCGGCCTCGGCATCAGTGTATTCGGCCCGCTGAAGTAGCGTGCCCGCAGCGTGTGCGGCTTGCCATCTGGTGTCCAGATCTCCGCCGGCATAGAGATGCCCCTCACGCCATACTCGCCCGGCGGCACTGGCATGAAATTGTCGTCCAAGCCATCCCAAATCTCCGAAAACCGTCCACCATTCTCCTTCGTGACCTCACGCACTGCACCGGAGACAAAGGTGCTGAGGATCCAATTCGGATCATTGGGCGCCGTGATCGCCAGCGTCACCCGATAGACACGAGGCAGCGTCCCATCAATGGGCAGGCTGTAGGAGACGGGCACGCCAACAGAATCCGTGCGCTGTTGAGCGTGCGCGCCGAGGGGCAGGCGAAGTAGGGCGATGCATGCGAGGACGAATACGCTTAAGCGAAACTCGTGGCCGCGGTTTAGGAGCGATAAATTGCGATGGATGTTCATCGTGTGCCCTTGGGTGCTGAGGCGGGTGAAGAGAGGTGGCCCACGTAGCGGAGCCAGAAGCCTGCTGAATTAAGTAATTGATCTTGATAAGATTTTGCTTCGGCCCCCGCTCTCTACAGAGCGCGCGATGTTGTCGCGGGACGCGCTAAGGGTCCGCCATGAAGACATTGCGGGCATTTTCGAGGTACTGATAACAGAACACCGCGGAACCGGAGGCGCTCACGTCCACGTCGCCGATGGGACTGTTCACCGGATCTCCCACAACGATTGGAGTCTTGGACTCGCCCGGCAGCGCACGCCACGCGCTCGCGCTCGTCACGTGGCGGGGCGTGATCGAGTGGGGTTCTCCGTCCAATTCCCATTTTGCTGCGGCCATGTGGATGCCTCATGGGAGTGAAGCGAGGAACCGGGGAGCGGCGGCAGGCGCGACTGTTTCAAGAATTTACTTTGCTCAAAATTTTAAATGGCCGCTTGCGACTCATTTTAGCGCGCCTCGCGACGATACCGCGCGCGGGCTGCGGAGACGGGAGCGAAAGCAAAATCTTATCAATCAAATGGCGCGCGGAGGGAGAGGGCAGTGTACTCATCGAGGGAGGAGGCAAGAGGGAGGGGAGCCGCTGTGCCGCGAGAGTGTACGGGCGTGGGGAGTCTGCGCGTAGTACCGTAAACGCGTGACACGGGTCCAGCCGTGAGCACGCAGCCCCGCTGCGCTTTCCCGCTCCGCTCGCCCCAAGCGTCCCCCTCCCACTTCCTCCGCAGGATTGACGGACTTTGCATACAAGGCACATACAGCATGCCATGCTCCCAAACGCGGTGCCCGTCGCTTCATTACTCCCGCCGCTTTCCCTCTCCGCCCCGGGTGCCCTCTACGGACAGATCATAGCCGGAATCCACACTGCCCTCGCCAGCGGCCAGCTCCCTCCCGGCGCGCCTCTTCCCTCTGAGAGACGAGCGATGGGAAACTGTGTTTCAAAGAAGGAGGGCATGGGGTGGGATTGAGCGGGTTAGGCCGGCTTCAGGTGGAGGAACTTGAGGCCGTCAAAGGTTTGAAAATCGGCATCAAAGGACACGAGGCGGCAGCCCGAAGCGATGGCAAGGGCCGCAAGATAGGCATCGGTCCAGAGGCGGTGCACAAAGCCGGGAGTGGAAGTCAGCTTTTCCATGGATGCCTCGAAATCCGGCGGTTCGTTGAGGAAAACAACATGAGGGTCGGCGAGATATTGGCGATAGAGATTCCAGACTTCCTGGATCGAAGGCCTGAAAGAGAGAACCTTGGGCTGGGTGCTGAGGCGCAAAAAGCCCAGCATTGAGACCCTGCAAAATGCCACAGGAGCGGCATCGAGTCGGAGCCAATACGCCTTAGCAACAGCGTGATGCTTGTGGTCGGCGTCAGCCAGAGCCAACCAGACGTTCACATCGGGAAGATCGTTCATGGAGCCTCGTCAGTCATTCCCCAGGCGCGTCTGAGTTGTTCGAGGTCCTCTTGATCCAGAATCTCCTGAAGTTCCGCATTTGAGTACGCTCGGTGAGGAACGCCCGTTGCCTCTCTAAAAGTAGGCAACGGCGCGCGTTTGGGGCGCAGTTGAGGACTCTGCAGATGGGGCGCTTTCAGTCCCGCTTCGATGTAGCGGGTGAGGAGTTCCTTGAGTTTGAGGCCGGACTGGGCGGCGCGAGCTTTGACCTCGCGAAAGAGCGGGTCAGGGATTTCGAGCGTGGTGCGCATGGAAACATTTTAGCACAAAAGCGCACGGGACTCAAACCGGAATGCCTTGGGCAGGATGGCTTGGCCAGAACACGAGGCACGACACAGCGGAGTAACCGTTCATCCCTCATTGGTCATCTTTCTGCCTGCATCCGTGAGACGGTACTTTTGCAGGCGGCTATTGGGTTTCTCGGGAAAGGTGTATTGGATCAGGCCCGCTGAGAGTGCCGGAGCAAGCCAGGTTTCCCGCAACCGCAGCCGGCTTTTCAGTCCAAATCCCTCGCGAATGTCCTCATTTCCAAGCGGCTCCCGATGGGCTAGAAGGTGAAGCAGTTTTTCCACATAGTCACTGACTGGTGCCGCGACTGGTGCCGACTGCTCTCCGCCTTTTCGCGACTGTTCCCGGGTGAGCGGCAGGATTTCCGCAAGAGGAACGGTGAATCGGATGCGCCCGGCGAGCTCTTCGATCGGGGGTTCCGACAGGTTTTCTGCCTCGGCGATGCGGAATATGCTGGGGCGCGATCGAGTTCTCGATCAGGTCGGACAGGAGCTCCTCTTCATCCAGCGGGCTCTCAACGCCAATGATCTGCCGGTCATCGGCCACCCCGAGGAGCAGATGCCCGCCGGCGGAATTTGCAAACGCCACGAGCGACCGCAGCACCGAGCGAGGGGAAGACAGGTCGCGCTTGAACTCCAGCGTCTTGCTTTCCGGATGGTCGAGGAGACTCGCGATCATGGAGGCAACGCCTGGATTCAGAGGGACAGCGAAAGCTGGGAATGGCCGAGCAACTCCCGCCGGGCTTTGGGGGAGAGCCCTTCGCCCTTGACGAAGGGATTGTCGGCGAGAGAGGCACGGAGGGCTTTGCGCCAGCCGATGCCCTTTTGCATGGCCTGGCCGGTCGTGGCCACCGTCATGGTAAACAGCCACCAGCGTTCCCGGGGGGCGAGCGCTTCCCAGTTGCGGAGGGCATTGGGGATGTCGTCCGGCAGGCCTCTTCCACCGCCCAGCAAAGGATGCAAAGTTCTTTGGCGAGAGAGGGTTGCACGGGAATGGGCTTGGCCGGGTTCTTTTGGAATTTGGCGCTCGGAAGTCCGTTGGCGCGGAGGCGGCGGTTGGCCTCTTCCCAGAAGGCGGGGGCAAGTGCCAGCCAGCGCAGACGGTCGATCAGCACCCGCAACGTTGGATCGGAAAGGGTTGGCAAGGGGAGCGCATCTGCCTCGGCCATTGCGCCTAGTCCGTAACCGCCTTTAAGCGCTCCGGAATACTCCAGGTTCTGCTGACCGTCGGCACTCTCCGCGGTGAGGCCCACGTTGAAGGCAATGATGTGGGGGGCTTTTTCCAGGCGTTGGATGAAGGCCCAGACAGCGGCCGAGTCATCGGGATTGGTCTGCTGTGGAGGCCAGCGCTATCTTGACACATGGATGGTCGACTATATCCTAAAGCATATGAAGACCATCACGCTTAATGTAAGCGAGCCGGTTTACGCCGATTTTCAGCGGTACGCGCAGGAGCAAGACAGGCCCACCTCAGAGCTCTTACGCGAGGCCATGGAGCTTTACCGGCAGTCTAAAATCAGACCTCCAAGGAGCCTGCGGAATCTGAAACCCTCATCGGTGGGTACGGTCCTCCAGCCATGGTCGAGCCGGAGTGAGCTTTTGGAGGATTTATTGGAAATCCCATGATCCACGGGGTTGATACGACCTTTCTCGTCCAAGTGGAAATCCGCGAGGTTCCCGGGCACCAGGAGGCACGGAACTGGTTGGACGGGGCTTTGTCCAAACATCCACAGCCCCTTGCACTGGCGCCGCAAGTCCTCACCGAGTTCGTCCACGTGGTTACGGATCCCCGGCGTTTTGCGTCCCCCTTGAGCATGGAAGAAGCGCTGGAAAAGGCGCAGGGTTGGTGGGAAGCGAGTGAAGTCAAACCGGTTTACCCGTCATTGGATTCGACCCGTTTGGGATTGCTTTGGCTGCGCCAGCATCGCCTTGGGCGCAAGCGTTTACTCGACACTCAACTGGCGGCAACGTACTACGCCGCCGGCGTGACTCGCCTGCTCACCCTGAACGTGAGTGACTTCGAAATCTTCGGCGTCTTCCGAGCCACGAAGTACTGATACATTCATCTAGATTTCCCGTGGGAGAAAGGGGTCAGTGTTCATTTTATTTAATTTTTTCGGAGGTAAATCGCCTTCCCGTCCCAGAAAAGAATTTGAGCTGGGTGCGCTGGCTTTTGGGGAACACAAAGAGGTGGCCCGAGCGGGGATCCTCCCCGAGGTGGTGGGCAACCAGGCCGCAGAGGCCGTCGTAGCCTTCGCGCATGTCGATGGGTCGGATTGCAACAAACACGCTGGCGGCGGGACTTGTGGAGATCATCGGGAAGGAGTGTCTGAGGCCAAGCGCAGAAGGCACTCCGTGTATTGCGGGCAAAGGCCAGTTGGCATCTCCAAGACCATCCCGCCGGCAAGGGCGGGGCGATAGGAACCGGTTTGAGGTGGAAGGGGTAGGAGGGGTGGGAGGGCCGGCGGCGTGGAGGAGTGGAAACTGAGCGGAACGGCGGCTTCGACTTCCAAGAAGTCTACTCTGAGAGTGTGCTTGGGAGAGCGGCAGCCTCCGCGGGTAAAGTGCGGGAACGTTTCAAATGCCGCTGGAGGGTGCTGAGATCGAGGCCTTCGTTCAGGGCGAACACGGCTTGGGACAAACCGCTTTGACGAAAGCGGGCCATCAGTTGGCGGACTTCAAAGGCGCTGCAGTGGCGCCGGGTGGGGATGACATGCTGCATGCCGGCTACTCTGCCGGCCGGGTTAAGTCAGCGGTAGATGCAATTGTCCGGGCGCATCCGGCGCAAGTGACCTGCCGCAGGTGGGCCACCGGTTCGTCCATCAGACGGCGCTTCAAACGCACCCGACTCCAGAGGAAGGACCAGAAACGAACACTTTCTCTCTTTTCACTTTTCGCCCATTCACTTTATTTGCTTCATGAAAGCAATTCTCATCCTCCTCGCCGCGCTGCTGCTTGCGCCAGTGACGGCGCTGCACGGCGCAGATGCTTTGCTCGAAAAGTCCGAGGTGTTCCCGCCGGGATTCAGCGGCATCACCCGCCATCGCATCCCGGGCATCGTTGTGACGACCCGGGGCACCGTGCTCGCCTACTGCGAGGCGCGCAGAAACAACAGCTCCGACTGGGGCGAGATCGAGGTGCATCTGCGCCGATCCACCGACGCCGGCAAGAGTTGGCTCCCCCCGCAGCACATCGCGCACACCGCCGGACGCATCGAGGGCAACCCGCACAAACCCGCCGGCGGCGCGCAGGAGCAAACCGTCAACAACCCGGTCGCGATCGTCGAGCGCGGCACCGGAGCCATTGAGTTTCTCTACTGCGTGAACTACGCGCGCTGCTTTTCCATGCGCAGCGTCGATGACGGCGAGACGTGGACCAAACCGGTGGAGATCACCGGCAGCTTTGAGCCGTTCCGAAAGAAATACGACTGGAAGGTAATCGCCACCGGACCGGGCCACGGCATTCAACTCAAGAGCGGCAGGCTGGTCGTGCCCATCTGGCTCGCCTACGGGAAGCCCGGCGCCCACGCCCCCAGTGCGGCCGCCACAATCTACAGCGACGACCGCGGCAAGAGCTGGCAGGCGGGCGAGCTTTGCCTGCCCAACGAGGGCGAGTTCGGCAATCCGAACGAGACGATGCTCACCGAATTGTCCGACGGCCGCGTGATGCTCGTCGCCCGCAGCGTGTCACAGACGAGCCGCAAGATCGTCACCACAAGCACCGACGGTGCAACGGGTTGGAGCCAACCCGAGTTCCACAATCAGCTCTGGGAGCCGACCTGTATGGCCAGCATCGTCGCACATCCCTCGGGCGTGCTCTTGTTTTCGAATCCGCACACCCTAGGCCTAGACAAATCGGGTAATCCGGTGCCCGCGGGTCGGGGCAAGCGCGAGAACCTCTCGATCAAACTCAGCCGCGACGACGGCAAGACCTGGCCCATCAACAAGACCCTCGAACCGGGCAAGTCCGCCTATTCGGATCTCGCCGTTCTTCCCGATGGAACCGTGCTTTGCCTCTTCGAGCGCGAAGACTCGATCGACTGCGCCCGCTTCAACCTCGAATGGCTCGGTCAGTGATGCCTCCCGCCCTCCCAAACCAAGCCGCAAACTGCCGCTTCCGATGCATACCGGCGCGGCGGCGAAGGATCAGCACTGGCGAATCACTTTCGTTGCGGCCTCTTCGCCGGTGTTCGACAAACGCTGTGGAGACGACTCCGCACGTCGCTTGACGATCCGGAGAATGTACGTCTGAAGCTCGGACATCACGCGACCGGACCAGAGCGATGCATACCAGTTGAACCGGGTGCCGAGTCGCTGCCTGCTCGCGAGGTGAAGCCGAACTGTTCCAACCATTCCCGCCTCAATTTCATAAACGCCGTCGAGCACATCAAAATACGGCCCCCCCACCTTCACGTGTTCATCGAGGGTTTTGGCGGGGATGTTTGCCGTGTCAGCCCGGATGGTAAAGGCAAGCCGCTCCGACGGCTTCCACTCCGTGACGCGTTCCACAAAAACCAGTCCCCGTTCAAACTGGGCAATCCTGACCGAGCCCACCCCCTCCCCCTGCAGCACCGCTTCCACCGGTCTGGGGAACCCCATCCGATGGAGCCACGAGTCCGAGTGCTCCTCTTCGGCAATGCGAGGCACCGAGCGGATCTCCTGCCAGACGCGCTCCGGCGGGGCCGCAATGTCGATGACGTTGCGCACCTCAAGAATCTCATCCGCCTGCGAACGAAGCCGCTCCACCGGCGCCGCGAGAAAGGGGAGCAACGCCACAAGCGCCGCGCACCGGACCTGGCCATCACGTCCCATCGCCCGCCGGACTCCGATCGCAAGGAGCCCTCCGATCGTCGAGAGAAGCAGCATCACCGGCGCCAACATGACCACACAGATCAGCCCCTCCCATTCGAGCAAGAGGGTTGCCCCCAGGCCCGCAAGGCTCGAAACCCACGGCAGCATCACCCGCGTCTTCCATCCCACCGGCCCTGCCCGCTCTGCAATCCACACCGCCAAAAAACCCATCGTCAATGGCGCCCCGAAGACAAAGGCGCTGGTCATCACCGAATAGGCGCTCCCCTGCGTCGCGGCATCCGGGTGGTGCAGGCCGAAAACCCACCGAGTCAATAGCCCGTGCAACAACCCGGTTGCGATCCCCCCCCAGACCAGACGCCTTTGCTTGGTTTCCATGCCGGATGCTTCCAGAACCTCAGGTGCGGAGAAACTCAGCGGCGCAAGTCCGCGAGCACCCGCCACCACCTCAGCCCTTGGGTTTTATCTCCATCCCGGGAATCCACGGGGAGTTGATCTGTGGAGGCATCCCCCCGAACGGCTGGTAAATCGGCATGTGAATCAAACTCATGCTGTGCGGGAGCGAAGCGATGAAGAACAACGCCTCACCGCACTCTTCGGAGCGGATCATCGCCTGACGATGCTCCGGCGTCGGCAACACGGGGCGCTTCTCGACAATGGGGGTGTCTGATTCCCCGGGAGCGTACTCCGAGACCACGATTCCCAGCGCATTGAGCTGCTGCCTGGCCGTGAACAACAGACCATGCACCGCCCATTTGCTGGCGGTGTAGGGGACACCCGCGAAGGAGTCATATCCATGCCCCGCCGTCGAGGAAACCACCACGATGCGGCCCCCGCCCGCCGCCGCCATCAACGGGGTCACCGCGTTGAGCATGTTCACCACGCCCATGATGTTGATGTCTAAAACCCGTTCCCACGTTTCCCCGCTGGCGATTTTTGATGCATCGGGATGGGCCATGAAACGATCCGGCGTATTGATACCCGCCGTGTGGACCAGCACGAACGGAACGCCCTCCTTGGAAACTTCCGCGACCGCAGATGCCACGCTGTCGCGATCGGCGACGTCGCAGGCCATCGGTACGATGTTCGCATCCCCGGCAGCGACCTCCTCCAGGGAAGCCAGCGTCCGACCAAACACGTAGACCCGCGCTCCCGCACGCGCGAACCGCTTGGCCGCAGCCCGGCCCATCCCTCCACCGCCACCCGTCACAATCACGATTTTATCAGTCCAATCTTGGTGCATTGCGGAATGCTAATGCCAACAAATGCCTGCCGACAATCCCGCGAAAGCCAGCGCTCTTGTTGCCGCCGGAAAGTTGAGCGTTGCCAAATCCTGCGCCAGAGCTTGTCTCGCATTCCACAGTCCCTAAGCGCTCCGTGGATTCACCGCCAGAGCCCCCCGCGGTGTGACCCCTGAAACCAACCCCTCCATGAAAGCCCTCCTCTGCCTTGGCTGCCTGCTGCTCTTCTGGAATCCGGATTCTACTGCGCAAACCCCAGACTCCACGGAAACAAAAGGGAAGCTCGACCTATTGATCCGGGGGGCCACGGTCGTTGACGGATCCGGGGATGCTGGATTTCCCGCGGATGTGGGCGTCAAGGATGGGAAGATCGTTTTTGTTGGCACCGCCGCCAAGGAGGCGACCAACGAAATCAACGCGGCCGGGCTCACGCTGGCGCCGGGATTTATCGACGTCCACACGCACGCCGAAAGTGAGGTCACGAGCGCAGTGGGCGGGGATGACATTCTTTCCATCCCTGATGCGGAAAATTTTGTGCGCATGGGGGTGACCACCATCGTCACCGGAAACTGCGGCCTTTCGTGCTCGGACACAAAAACGTTCCTTGCAGCTGTCGACGCGGTGCGCCCCGCAGTGAATGTGGCTACGTTGGTCGGGCACAACACCCTGCGGGAGGTGGCCATGGGCGGGATTCTACGGCGTCCTCCCTCCCCGGAAGAAATGGGCCGGATGCAGGAACTGGTGGAAACAGCGATGCGCGACGGTGCCGTTGGAATGAGCACGGGGCTGATCTACGTGCCCGGATCCTTCTCCAAAACCGAGGAAATCGTGGCTCTGGCCGGACGCGTCGCCCTTTACGGCGGCATCTACGCCTCGCACATGCGGTTTGAAACGGCCCGCATTTTTGAGGCGGTGGACGAGGTGCTACGGATCGCGCGCGAAGCCCGGATCCCCGTGCAGATTTCCCACCTCAAACTCAGCGGTCCCTCCGCTTGGGGCAAAGCGCGGGAGGTGCTTTCCAAACTCGATGCGGCGCGTGCCGAAGGACTGTGGGTCACGCACGACTGCTACGCCTACACCCATTCAAGCACAGGACTGGCCCAACTGCTCCCGGACACGGCGCGAGAGGGCGGCCGTGCAGCCTTTGTAGAGCGCATCGCCGACCCGGTGCGCAGGGAGGCGATCGTTGGGGAAATGGCGGCCATGCGGCAAAGGTGGGGCCGCACCGACTATGCCCACGCCACGATTGCGCGCTACGATGCCGATCCCTCGTTGCAGGGTAAAACCGTTGCGGAGGCAGCGGCCACAGTGTTTGGGTCCGACTCGGTCGACGCTCAAATCCAACTCCTCTTCGAGGTCGAATCCAAGGGCGGGGGCAGTGGCGTTTTTCAAAACATGAGCGCCGAAGACATGCGCACCTTTCTGGCGCATCCACTCAGTATGTTTGCCAGCGATGGAAGCCCCCGGCGCCTGGGAGAGGCAATGCCTCATCCTCGCAGTTTCGGCAACAACGCCAGAATTCTGGCGCGGCACGTGCGCGGCGAAAGAATCCTGCCGCTCGAAGAAGCCATCCGCAAAATGACCAGCCTGCCGGCGGAAACCTTCCGCCTTGGCAATCGGGGCCGGATCCGTGTCGGTGCGTTTGCCGATCTGGTGGTGTTTGACCCTGCGGCGGTCATGGACCGTTCCGAGGTGGGGGACCCGCACCATTTCAGCGAGGGATTTCATTCGGTGCTCGTGCGCGGGGTTCCCGTGTTGCGCGCCGGGAGCCTGACGGGAATGCGCTCGGGACGGGCCCTGCGGCTGCACGGGGCTGAGTAAGCCCCGCTCCGATGTGATGCCTCCACGCAGTTGCGCGATGGCGCTCGCGCTTTGTGATTCGCCTCCCCCGGTTGGGGAGCGGAACCCACGCGATTGCCGAACCTCTGCCCGTCCCCACCCACTGCAATAAATGCAAATGTGTCTCGGCTTGTTCCCGGACACCGGTTCGCTCACCCTCCAACCCCGCGGACTCCCCCCGCCTCCCCGCCATGATCCGTGAACTGCCAGAACTGAAAGTCACCGTGGACCGTGTGGTCTTCTCGCCACGTTTCGAGGCGCCCGACGAGCGCCGGTTCCAGTTCGTTTATTTCATCACCATCCGGAACGAGTCGGATCAAACCGTCACCGTCAAGGGCCGCAAATGGGTCGTCACCGACTCTCGAAACCAGACGGTCGTGGTCGAGGGCGAGGGCGTGGTTGGCCAGTACCCCACCCTTGCTCCCGGCGAGTCCTTCTCCTACAACAGCTACCACGTTACAGGATCAGACAGCGTCGCCCAGGGCGCCTTCCTCGCCGTAACCGACGAAGATGTCGCCGTCTTCGCGAAAATCCCGCCATTTGCACTCACCGTCCCGCCGGCACATTTGTGACGTCTGGCCGGGAGGGCGTGCCAGCCTGTCGCCAAGGCCCGCCACCCAACCGCCCCCACACCCCGTGACCCGACCCTCGCCTGAACTTGCCCGCCTCCAAAATGACGCAGACCGCCTCGAAGACTGGCGACGCTGGGGCCCCTACCTTTCGGAACGCCAATGGGGAACGGTACGCGAGGACTACTCGCACAACGGCGATGCCTGGAACCATTTCCCCCACGATCATGCCCACACCCGTGCCTACCGCTGGGGCGAGGACGGCCTACTGGGAATCTGCGACCGGCGCTGCCGCCTCGCCTTTGCCCTCGCCCTTTGGAACGGGAAGGATCCCATCCTGAAGGAACGGCTCTTCGGACTGACCAATCCGGAGGGCAACCACGGGGAGGATGCCAAGGAGCACTACTACTACCTCGACTCCACCCCCACCCATTCCTACCTCCGGGGCCTCTACAAGTACCCGCAGGCAGCCTTTCCCTACGAAGAACTGCGCAGCCAGAATGCAGGGCGCTCGAAAACCGAACCCGAGTTCGAGCTGCACCACACCGGAGTCTTTGACGAGCACCGCTATTTTGACGTGTTTGTCGAATACGCCAAGGCTTCCCCCGAGGACATCCTCGTGCGGATCACCGTGTGGAACCGCGGCCCTGAAACCGCTGAACTCACGGTACTTCCGAAACTCTGGTTCCGCAATACCTGGAACTGGGGCGGTTCCCACGAGGCGCCCAAGGTACGCCCCCGGCTCAGCGCCTTGGACCCACGCGCCATCCTTGCGGAACACGAAACCCTAGGCCGCTTCCTCTGGCGCGCGGAACACGAAGTGCCCCACCTCTTCGCGGAGAACGAGACCAACACCGAGGCGATGTATGGCAGTCCAAACCGGCATCCCCTCCCCAAGGACGCCTTCCACCGGGCCGTGATTCAAGGCGAACCGGGCGCGCGCCACGCCAAGGCCGGGACAAAGGCCGCCCAGCTTCACCGGCTCCACATTAAGCGCGGTGAGGCCGCAGTCCTGAGGCTCCGGCTCACCGCCGAGGCGCAGGATACCGGCCCGACAGGGGCGTTCCGTCGGTTCGATCAAATCATTGAAACCCGCCGCGAGGAGGCGGACGCCTTTTACGCCGCCAAAATCCCCTCCGCACTCAGCCCGGACCAAACCCGCGTTGCGCGGCAGGCCTACGCCGGACTGCTCTGGTCCAAGCAGTACTACCAGTTCATCGTGCCGGAGTGGGTGAGGGGCGACGAAGGGCATCCCCCGCCGCCCGAGGGACGCGGCGGCATCCGCAACGGAGACTGGCGCCACTTTCACGCCAGCAACGTCCTCTCCATGCCGGACAAGTGGGAATATCCGTGGTTTGCGGCGTGGGATCTCGCCTTTCACATGCTGCCGATGGCGACCGTCGACCCGGCCTTTGCCAAGGGCCAGCTCGAGCTGATCTTGCGCGAGTGGTACATGCATCCCAGCGGACAGATCCCGGCCTACGAGTGGAACTTCAACGACGTCAATCCCCCCGTCCACGCCTGGGCGTGCTGGCGGGTCTACAAAATCTCTGCGGCTTCCGGAAACCGCGACCTGGAATTTCTCGAGCGCTGTTTTCAAAAACTGGTGGTCAACTTCACCTGGTGGGTGAACCGCAAGGACATCCAGGGCAAACACATCTTCGCCGGCGGCTTCCTCGGACTAGACAACATCGGCCTCTTCGACCGCTCCCAACCGCTCCCCTGCGGCCATTCACTCGCGCAAGCCGACGGCACCGCCTGGATGGCCTTCTACTGCGGCGCCATGCTCTCCATGGCGATTGAAATCGCGCGCGAACGGCCAGCCTACGACAACATCGCCTCCAAGTTTTTTGAGCACTTCATCCAGATCATCGATGCCATGAACGGCTTCGGTGACAACGGGCTCTGGGACGAAAAAGATGGTTTCTACTACGACGAACTGCTCGTCGAACACCGGGGCTCCACGCCGCTGCGCGTGCGCTCCCTGGTCGGGATCATTCCCATGCTGGCTGTGGAGGTTCTCGACGAGGAGGTCATCGGACGTCTGCCGGGCTTTCGCTCGCGCATGGAGTGGTTTCTCAGAAACAGGCCGGATCTCGCACGCCATGTCTCTTCCTCCGAGTCGACGCACTCCGCCGGAAAAAAGATGCTGCGCCTGCTGGCCGTCCCCTCCCGCGAACGCCTTGAACGCCTCCTACGCCACGTCTTTGATACCGAGGAGTTTCTCTCCCCCTACGGCATCCGCTCCCTCTCCAAAATCCACGCGACCGCACCCTACGGGATCCGGCTCAACGGAACGGATTACTCAATCGAATACCGGCCGGGTGAATCTGACAGCGGACTCTTTGGCGGCAACTCCAACTGGCGCGGACCGGTCTGGTTTCCGATCAACTATCTGCTGGTCGAGGCGCTTGAGCGTTACCATCACTTCTACGGGGAGGATTTCCGCGTCGAATTACCCACCGGTTCCGGCCACTGGACGACCCTCCGCGAGGCCTCGCGTGAACTGGCGCACCGACTCTCGGCGCTCTTCACTCTGGATACGCAAGCGCGACGCCCTTGTCTGGAGGGCAACGTTCCCTTCCCCGACCACCCGGACTGGCGGGACCACCTGCTCTTCCACGAATACTTCCACGGCGACAACGGGGCTGGGCTTGGCGCCAGCCACCAGACGGGCTGGACCGCCCTGGTCAACCGTTGTCTTGGAATCATCGCCCGCACGGAGGCCGAATAGGGCTCCGTGCGGATGACCGGCTGCGTTAGGTTTGATCCGCGCTTCGCGCAACGCACTCTTCCTCTCCGCTTTCCTTCCGGCTGCTCCACGGCATGCGGTATGGCAGGCCCCCTGAAAGCAGGGAATCACACGGTGGGCAACCGGTGCCCCGATTCCATCCCACCCCACGGCAACTCTCCATAGAAAGGAGCCGGCTCCGTGGCCCTTGGTGACAAGGCGTCGCGCGGGGCAGTCGATGGCATCCACTTTCTGAACCACGCACTACCCCGGCTGAAAATGACCCTTTGTCTGAGCGAGATGACCCTCCATCAAAAGCCGCGCTCGTCACTGCCCTTGAGCCCCACCGTCCGCTTGCCGTCTTTCCGGAAGGAACGGACCACGGACCCTTCCTTTGCGGAGGGATGATCCCCTCGCCCTCGAGCCTGTCGCCTTGACGGATAAGGCTCTCATCCCCGGCTGCCTGTTCCACTGCGAACACGACGCTTCCGCCGTACCGTTGGGTGCGCTCCAGGAGGATCCGAAGCTTGCGGCGGCGTGGGAAGGATCGTGCCGATGGGGCACGGAATCATTCGCGATCCTCCCGCAACCGCTGCGGAACGTCCTCTGC
This sequence comes from Chthoniobacteraceae bacterium, assembly GCA_044376515.1. Lineage (GTDB taxonomy): Bacteria > Verrucomicrobiota > Verrucomicrobiia > Chthoniobacterales > Chthoniobacteraceae > Chth-196. The sequence continues at coordinate 34,549 of JBILKV010000027.1, forward strand.
CCTCCCGCAACGAACCACAAAACGGGGGACCTCAGAAGCCGGCCAGATCGAGACAAGCAGCTATTTTTCAGGAACATCACCTGTCCGTCTGCTGGCAGTTTCTGGAGCAACCATCGCGGGCAGCCAAAGCCGGCCTCCTGAGAGAGGCCCCTTGATGCCACGATGACAAGGGACTGCCTCCCCAAAGAACATTCAACGCAACCGCGGATGGCGCCGGGGTGGGCTGGGTAGCGGAGAATCTGCCTGCCTTTACGGACCAGGCAGACCCGGGGAAACCATCAACGGCTCCGCACCAAACCGGGGGGCTGTAACCGGTCGGGAATGTTGTCGTTGTTTCGGTCGAAAGGAAGCGGGTCTTCTGCGTCGGTGATTCCGTCTGCGTCTTCATCGGCTCCGGGTTGAAGCCATTGGTCGCGGGCGGGAAACCACTCGCCGTGCAAACGCAGAGCGCGCCACAAATGCACGGCGGCCTCCCCTCGGGACACGGTACGCATGCCGTTGTCGGAGAGGCTTTTTGAAACCGGCAATCCAAGCGCCTGCAGCCACCGCGCCAAGGTCGCCCGCGTCGCGGCTTGATCGGGTTGGAAACGGTCTTCCGTTTTTTGAAAGGCGCCCCAGGCG
>JBILKV010000028.1:0-35137 GCA_044376515.1 Chthoniobacteraceae bacterium
CGAGCATCCAACTGCTCCCGTGGCTGGAGCGCGAGTTCACCGTCTACGCGATGCGGGCCACCGGCGGCAACCAGGTGCGGGCGGCAAAACTGCTCGGCATCACGCGCGCCACCCTCCGCAAGCGGATGGAGATCTTCGGAATCACCAAAGAACTCAACATCAACGGCTAGCGACTCGAATCAGGTCTGATTTGAGCAGATCGCTGGCCGCACTTGCGGCGCTCCGATGCCGACCCGCTGTTTTCGGCGGGCCCGCAGGGCTCGGGTGGTAGTGCAAATTTTAAAAAAAGGGATCCGAATGTTTGCCTCCATTCGGACGCCAGGACCGTGCAACCTCCCGAACCCGCCTGCATGTCCTTTGCCTTTGACTCAACAGCCTAATTATTGCCGTCCGCTGGAGATCATCCGTAGTACATCATCCGACGCGTCCCACTCCATGAACTCCACACGCCGCCGTTTTTTGGGTCACGCAGGAATCCTCATCGCCCTTCCATTTTTTGAATCTCTGACCCCGAAAGCCGCTTGCACCCCCCCCGAGCGAGCTCAAGCCCCGGCCGGGACCGCCCGAAATCTGGTCTGTGTGGGCGCGTACCTCGGCTTTCACACCCCGGCGCTCTATCCCTCAGACACTGGCGCTGGATACACCACCACCCCCTCCCTCCAACCTCTCGAAGCACTACGCTCCGATTTCACTCTTTTTTCCGGGCTCGACCACCGCGCAGGCGGCGGCCATGGAAACTGGCCGAACTTTTTGTGCGGTAAAAAAATCGGGGACGTCTCCCTCGACCAGCGCGTCGCCGCGCGCCTGGGGGATTCCGCCCGCTTCTCCTCCCTCGCCCTCAGCGCGGGCTCGGGTGCGCCGAACATGAGTTTCCTCCGAGGCAACGTTGCCATCCCGGCCATCGAGCGCCCAAGCGTCCTCTACCGCAAACTCTTTGCATCAGAATCAGACCGGCAACGCTCGGACTACCTGCTGCGCTCCGGCCGCAGTTCGCTGGATTTCGTGCTCGAGGACGCCAAAAGCCTCGGCAACGCACTCAACGCCCCCGACCGTGCCAAGCTCGAGGAGTACTTCACTTCCATCCGCGAGGTGGAGTCCCGCGTCGGCCGGCAGATCGCACGGAGTCAAGAACCGGTTCCCCCGGTACACTACAAGCTGCCCACGGCGGATCCGGTCGCGCCCAATCTGATGATTGAATGCGAGTCGGTCATGTTCGACCTCATGGCGCTCGCCCTCCAATCCAATTCTGCCCGAGTCCTTTCGCTGGTGCTGCCCGGCGGTGGCCAAGTCTTTACCCTCGAGGGCAAAATGCTCAAAAACGGCTACCACGCCCTCTCGCATCACGGCAACGATCCGGAGAAAATCGCTGAGCTCGTCCAGATCGACCGGGAAAACCTGCGCTGCCTCGCCAGCTTTCTCAAAAAACTCAAGTCCTTCCCCGACCGCGACGGCAAGTCCCTCCTAGACAACACCCTGGTGCTTTTCGGAACCGGTATGGGCGACGCAAGCCGCCACTCCAACGACGATTTGCCCACCCTCCTCGCAGGCGGCGGCTTCAAGCACGGCCGCCACCTGGCGTTCAGCCGCAACGCGCCGGAACAGGACCAACGCCTACTCGGTGACCTCTTTATCTCCATGGAACGCCGACTTGGCTTGGAGACCAGCTCCTTTTCGAACGCCACCAAAGGTCTGGACGACACCCTGCTCTAGAAGGCCTTCGGGACTGTTTCGCTCCGCCTCCTCGGGACCAGACCACCCGCACAGCTCCAGGAATCATGCGCCTTTTCCCCGCCCCGCGCCGCCTCTGTGCACTCCTCGCCGCCATCTGCCTCCCTCAAGTCCCACCCCCCGCCTTCAGCGCCCCGGAACCCCTTCCCGGGCATGTCCGCGCCTTTCTGGATTCCCATTGCGCAGACTGTCACGACTCCTCGGACCCCAAAGGCAAGGTCAACCTCGAGATCTCCGCGTTGGATCTTGCCCTCAAGACGGACGCCGAACTGCTTGCGCACGTGCACCAAGCCCTCTCCAAGGGAGAGATGCCGCCAAAGAAAAAGCCGCGCCCGCCGGCCGCGCAGCAGGCCGCCATCCTGACCTGGATCGACCAAGCACTCACCCACCGCACTCCCCCGCACGCCACCAGTCTGCGCCGCCTCAACCGCGCCGAGTTCGCCAAAACCATCACCCAGACTTTCGCCCTCCCCTTCCGCATCCCGACCGGATTTCCCGAGGACTCCCGCTCCCACGGTTTCGACAATATCGCTGAATCCCTGAGCCTTTCCCCGCCACTGCTCGAGGCCTACGCTGAGACCGCCACCGAGCTTGCCGACCAGCTTTTCCCACCCCCGCCCGAACCGACTCCTCCCTCCCAAAAATTCATCCTCCCGGTCACCGAACTCTCCAGCGCCGACGGCTACGGCCCCTCCAGCCTCGTTGTGGACGACAAAATGCGCCTCGTCTTCCACAACTACTCTTCAAGCACCAGCAAGTTCGGGGCTCAGGCCTCCGGGAAATACCGGGTCCGCTTCCGCGCCAGCGCCGTTCACGCCGTCCCGGATCAACCGATCCTTCTCACCGCTGGGGGAAAGGACTTTCCGCTTCCAGCCGAGGGCATTGCCGAACACGAGTTTACCGTCACGCTGCACCCGGGCGACGGCGTGGGATTTCAATTCAAGACTGCCGCCTTTGGCAGGATCGACGCCAACTTCCCCTACAAGGAGGTGAGGGAGGACCTGCTCAAACACTTCGCGCTCCAGCCGCGCCACGTCGCCGCATGGCTCTCCCTTCATGAAGCGGCGCCCGACCTGCCCGCCGGCACGCTCCGGCTCAAGCCCTTCCTTTCCAAATCCTACGAACTGCGCAAAAAAACCATCCAACGTGCCTTCGAAGAGGAGTTCGCGCGGCCAGACCTCGACCTTTCCAGCGCCACACCTGAAGCCACGCGCCATCTTGTGGACGCCATGCTCGTCGACAAAAACCCCAATGGCGTCGGAGGGACCGAAATGCACTTTTATGTGCTTCCCCTCGTTTGGAAGCTCTACGCTGACGGCCCTGCCGTGGACATTCTTTCGCTCGAGATCGAAGGTCCCATCGAACCGGTGGAACACTTCAGGTTTGCGCGGGCGCGCACCCATCAAACCAACCTGCTGGGCACCACCACCGCGCGCATGACCACCCCGGAGGCTGTCGAAGCCGCCTTGGGCCGGATGCTCGGAAAGCTCTTCCGCCGCCCCCCATCAGCCCCCGAACTTGCGCGCTACCGCACTCTGCTGGAGGGGCACCGCAACGAGAACCACTCCCTCGAGGAAGCCTTCCATCTGGCTCTCCGCACCGCCCTGATCTCCCCGCAGTTCCTCTACCGTGGCAGCGCTGGGGAGGAAGCACTTTCCCCCCACCAAATTGCCTCAAGGCTCAGCTATTTCCTGACGCTCGGACCGCCGGATGAAAAACTCCTGCTCGCCGCCGCAGACGGTTCGCTCCTGCAGCCTGAAACACTCCGCGCTCAAGCCAACCGGCTCCTTTCCGAGAAAGCCGCACAGGAATTTATTGAAAACTTTGTAGGGCAGTGGTTGGGCACCCGGACCATCCCGGAAATCATGCCCGACGCTTCGCTGGGCCGTTTTGGAGCAGACCACCAGCGCTCCCTGATCAAGGAGCCCGAACAGCTTTTTGCGGAGATCCTGCGGGATAACGGCCCCCTGAGCGATTTCATCGACCCCGGCTTTACACACACCCACAACAGCGTGGGCCGCCAGATGTACGGACTCGACCTGCCACCGCCCAACTCCAAGCAACCCTTCGCCCTCACCCGGGTGACCTTTCCCAAGGGAGAACGCATCGGGGGCCTTCTGGGCATGGCGGGTGTCATGATGGCCACCGCCAACGGCGTGGACACCCAGCCGGTTTTGCGCGGCAAATGGTTTTTGGAGAACATCCTTGGCGAGGCACCTCCCCCGCCGCCTGAATCCGTGCCCGCCATCACCCCGGACACGCGCGGAACCAAAACCATCCGCGACCTGATGCGCGCCCACACCAGCGAGGAGAGCTGCGCCCGGTGCCACAGCAAATTGGACCCCTACGGCTTTGTTTTTGAGTCCTTCGACGCCATCGGCCAGCACCGCGACCGCTATCCGGCCAGCGGCAAAAAGAAGCAGGAATGGGCGCCGGTCGACACCACTGCCACCCTGCCGGATGGGACCCTTCTGCAGGATTCCGCAGGGCTCAAAAGGCACCTGCTCGCTGATTTACGCCCCTTTGCGCGCTGCCTTGCCGAAAAACTCTTTCTGTACGGTACTGGGAGACTGCCCAGCTACGCCGAACGCAAGGCCCTCGGGACGCTCGCCGATGAAAGCCTTCGGCCGCAACGCGGCCTGCACGACCTGCTCCTCGACATCGTGTCACACGAGAGCTTTCGCTCCCGTTGAGTGCGGAGTTCCGCGCTTGCCCGCTCAAGGAAGGGGCCCGGCCAAAACCTGTGCAGAGGTTTTGAAAATTTTACGCACCGCGGCGGTTTTCTCTGTTCTGCAAAATGCTCAATTTTTGCATTTTCTAAAATCACGAAGCCGGACGGGATATCATTTTAAGAATTGATCGTTGTGCCCACGTGTACGAACGTCAACACCTTGTGAGTCGTTCGGTTTGCCCTAGAGAGTCCTCTTATGTCTGATGACAAACACGGTTCCGGTTGGACTCTAGCCCTTGTGGCTCTTGGAGTTGTGTTCGGGGACATCGGAACGAGTCCGCTGTACGCACTGCGTGAGTGCCTCAGTCACGCCAGGCCAAACGCTGGCACCCCGCTGGACGTCCTGGGGCCATTGTCGCTGATGTTCTGGTCGCTGTTTGCGATGGTGTGCTTCAAGTACATCGGTTTCATCACCAAGGCGACCAACCGCGGCGAGGGAGGCATGTTTGCCCTGCTCACTCTCTTCCGCTCCGCCAAGGATTCCTTCAGCCCGCGGACGGCCGCCAGTGTGGTGCTCATTGGGATCTTCGGCGCGTGCCTCCTGTACGGCGACGGAATCATCACTCCGGCGATTTCAGTGCTCTCCGCCGTGGAGGGACTGGCCTTGTTGGACGCTGAAATCGGCACCAACCTTTCCGAGTACGTCGTGCCGATCGCCGCGGCCATTATCCTTGGCCTGTTTCTCGTTCAAAAGAACGGCACCGCGAAAATTGGCGTCGCATTTGGCCCGATCATGGTGGTTTGGTTCATCACGCTCGGAGTGTTGGGGGCGTTGAAGATTTCGGCCTATCCCGGGGTTTTGTCCGCCCTGCTGCCCCATCACGGCGTGCGGTTCCTGCTGCACCACGGCCGTGAGAGCATCGTTCTGATGGGGTTGGTGCTTCTCGCGGTGACAGGGTGCGAGGCGATGTATGCGGACATTGGTCACTTCGGCCGCCCTCCGCTTCTCAAAAGTTGGTTCATTCTGGTGATGCCCTCGCTGATGCTTAACTACCTCGGGCAGGGCGCGCTTGTGCTTTCCGATGTGGAGGCGTCGTTGAAGCCGGAGTTCCACCATTTTTTCAGTCTGGTGCCCAAGACCGCCCTGATTCCGGTGATTTTTCTGGCAACTGCCGCTACGATCATCGCCTCCCAAGCCATGATCACCGGGGTTTATTCCCTCACCCAGCAGGCCGTCCAACTGGGCTACCTTCCGCGGCTCAAAATCATCCACACCAACCCGGATGTACGCGGCCAGATCTACATGCCGCAGGTAAATTTCCTTCTGTTGGTGGCGTGTCTGACCCTGGTTTTCAACTTCAAGTCCTCCACCAACCTTGCCGCGGCGTATGGCCTCTCGGTCGCCCTAGACATGACCTTCACCAGCGTTCTGTTCTTTCTGGTGGCGGTCAACGTGTGGAAATGGCCCGCATGGAAGGCTGGGGTGCCGGTACTGGTTTTTCTGACCTTTGAACTCGGCTACGTCTCGGGAAGTCTGCTCAAGTTCTTTGCCGGAGCATGGTTTCCTCTCGCCATCGGACTCACCATGTGGGTGATCATGAAGACATGGATGGATGGACGGCGCCTGCTCTTCAAGGCGATGATGAGGGGGCGACTCCCCGTGAGTTTTCTTGTGGACGAACTCAACCGCGAACGGATCATCCGCGTGCCGGGCACCGCGGTGTTCATGTCAGCCAATCCCGATGGGTTGCCTCTCGCGTTGCTGCACCATCTCAAACACAACAAGGCCCTCCACTCCCAGATCATCCTCCTGACCGTTCATTTCGAGGAGACGCCGCATGTAAAAAAATCCGAACGTTCCGAGATTGAAGAGTTTCAAAAGGACTTCATTCGAGTCGTCCTGAATTACGGGTTTGCGGAGTCACCGAATGTGTTCGCCGACCTGTGCGCGGCTCTCGAAACGCGGGGCAAGTTTAACCGTGACGGCGTGAGCTTTTACCAAAGCAGGGAGGTACTCCTCACCAACGGTTCCAGTCGTATGGCGCGGTGGCGCAAAAATTTATTTGTGCTCCTCTCCCGCATCTCGCGTCCGGCTACCGGTTATTTTGATTTGCCTCCGAGGCAGGTCATTGAGTTGGGCATCCAACTCGAGATCTAGCCCTGCGCGGCGCGCTGGTGATCCGGCTTCGACTTGCTCTTCGCCCTGCGCTGGAACAGTTTCGTGGGTTTCCTCATCAAAAGCGGTGGAGCGTGCGACAGACACCCTGCACGCTTTGGCGCGGGCAGGCGGCACTCCTGCGCTCCCAAAAATTCCCAACTCGATGTCTCGATGTCTCGATGTCTCGATGTCTCGATGTCTCACCGCTCTCCCGGCGCCTGTCATGCGGGGCCGTTTTGAGTCGGGCCGCCCTTCACCTCGCAAAAACAAGACGTGTCTGTACAACCGCCGAAAACAGCGAAGAATCCACACGAAAGCTTTGCAATTACTTTACACAATAAAATTAACCATTAACCGCGATGCCTCCGACTCTTAGGTAGGGCATTCCGCCCCCCAGCCAATTCGGTTACAACCTCCCATATGAAAACCCAGGACACACTCAAAGCATTGCGCAGTAAGCTGCTCGGCATAGCGACAGTGGTGGGCGTAGGAGCAACTGTCTATCTCCTCCAAAAGGACGGCGACGTACCCATTGAGGGCGCGTCTTCCGGCTCCACACTTGGCGGCGAAACCGGAGTGGAGGCCTCCCTCCAGAGTGGCCCGCCAGCGTCCACAGGAGGGAATGTTTCCGCAGGAGGAAACGCTGGTGTGCAGCCGCCCGCCCCAGGGGTTGCACACGGCCATGTGCTGATGCGTCTGCTCGGGCAGCCCACCGGTTCGCCCCTGATGGCCGCGGGCGCCAATCCCGCCGCTGACAAAGGCCGGGTGGCCCGGCTTTCTTCGGCGGATCTCTCCAAGTGGTCCAGCTTGCATGCCGGTGATGTCGTCCAACTGCCGGGGTTTGACGGGGCTGAGCCGATGGAAGGTGCGGTCCATGTCGTCCAGCTGGACAACGGCTGGATCCGCGTGGGCGGAGAGTTAAAAGGACACGAAGGATCCTTCAGCCTGAACACCAACGGGTCCGAGGTCTTTGGACGTATCCTTCTGCCCGGTAGCGGCGTGGGTTACAACATTGCGATGGACGCCGGGACGCCCGTCCTTGTGGAAACCCGGCTGAGCACGCTGGTGTGCTATCCGGGGATGAACCCACAGGCCGCAGCTTCCACTTCCGACAAGGTGGCGCGCAAGGCAGTCGCCGCGGCCATCACCGTGCCGGTGCTCAACACGCGGCCCGGTGCCAAGGGCGTTGTCTATGTCGATTTTGACGGGGAATCGGTCACCGACCCCGACTGGAATGGGGGCAGGACCATCAACGCCGCGCCGATGAACTTCACTGCCGCGGAGGTCGCCCAGGTGCTCTCCATTGCCGCGCAGGATTACGCGCCCTTCGATCTGACCTTCACCACAGACCGCGCCCTGTACAATGCGACTGCGGTGGGTGCACGGATGCGTGTGATCGTGACTCCCACCGACACCGCCGCCCCCGGATCGGGCGGTGTGGCATATGTCAACAGCTGGAGTGGGGCCGGCGGCGGAGGCTTCAAAACCGATGTGGTGTGTTGGGTTTTCAACCAGTCGGTGCGCAGCGTGGCGGAAGCGCTTTCCCACGAGTTGGGCCACACCCTGGGCTTGAACCATGATGGTCAGACCAACGGCAACGAATACTACGCCGGCCACGGAGGCGGCATGACCACCCCGACGAGTTGGGCGCCCATCATGGGGGTGGGCTATTACCGGAGTCTGGTTCAGTGGAGCAAGGGCGAGTACACCCTCGCCAACAACTCCGAGGACGATCTGGCCATCATCGCCAGGCCGGCGAACAGGTTTGGCTACCTCCAGAGCGAGCTGCTCAACGGCTCCAAATCCCTCTCCCTGAGCGGTAGCACCTTTCAAAACACGGGCCTGCTCCGCAATCAGGACAGCGTGGATAGTTACGGTTTCACCACCACCGGAGGCATCTTCACCGCATCGGTCCTGCCGGAGGCCAGTGACACCGATCTGGACGCCAAACTCGAGCTCCAGGATGCAATCGGGAACACCCTCCAACTGGCAGATGCGCCCACCGTACTCGGCGCTTCACTGAACAAAACGCTCGCCGCCGGCAGCTACAAACTGGTGGTCCGCGGCGCGGGCACAGGTCTCAAGCCCGCGGGGGGCTATACCACAGGCTACTCCGCATATGGCTCCGCCGGGCGCTATGTCCTGAGTGGTAGCCTGCAAGGGGGAGCCTCCCTGCCAGTGTTCACCTCTGCCAGGACGATTCCCTGTTCGGTGGGTGCACCGCTTTCTGTTTCCATCGGTGTCAGCGGTGGAGCGACCGTGAAAGTGGAATCCAGCGTGTTGCCAGACGGCCTCGCGTTCGACGCAAAAACCCTCCTGCTGAGCGGCAGGCCCACCCAGCCCACCGGCACCGGCACTCCCGGTGCCACAGACGGTCCCGGCTTGTTGCGTCTGGTCGCCACCAACGCCTCGGGCAGCACCACCGGCGATTTCGTGGTCACGGTTCTCCCCGCCTCGGTGCCGTTGGTGAACGCCTTCCCTGCAGGCGGCGTGGTGAGCACCTCCGCAGCCGCACCCTGGGCGGGAGTCAGTATGGCACGCGCAGACGGCAGCACAGGCACCGTCGCCCGAAGCGGCTTAATCACAAACAAGGGCGTGACTTCCCTTGTCTTTGACTACACGCCCCCGGTCATCAGCAAGACGGGTGGCAGCGTACTGACCTTCTATTGGAAGGCTTCCACCGAGCCGCTCGGGAACCGCAACCGCTCCGGAGACTTCGCTCAGTGCCGGGTGAACGGGATACCTGCCGCAGATGCTGAAACCGGCAAGGCCCTGCTCTTGAGTGGCGAAACCGGGTGGGTCAAACAAACGGTGCGTTTGCGCGCCTCTGGAACGCAGAGGGTGGAGTTCAGCTACACGAAGGACGCAAGCCTGTCGGCGGGGCAGGACCGGGTGTGGGTCTATGTGAGCGCCATTGCTCAGCTCCCGAGCGTCACCACCCAGCCTACCTCCGTACAGCTGAGGGCGGGAGAAACGTCCTTCACCCTCAGCGCTGCCATCAACGGCGCGGAGTCCATGATTTGGAAAAAGGACTTCGTGACGCTCGCGGATGGTACCTCTGAAACCGGCAGCGTACTTTCAGGAACCAACACCCCTGTGTTGAAGGTCTCCAAGGCGGGGGGCGCAGACGTTGGATATTACTGGCTGGAAGCGCGCAACGCCAGCGGCAGCGTGATCACGGTACCGGTGGTGGTTGTCATCGCGGTGGCTCCCGTGATCACCCAGCAGCCGGCCGCACCAGTGGGACTGAAGCTGGGGGATCCCCTTCTGCTCAACGCGAATGTGTCGAGTGCCTCCCGCGTCCGGTTCCGTTGGTTGAAGGACGGTTCGCCGGTTGCCTTCGGCATCGCCGAGGCAGGCATGCTCAGTCTGAGTGTCCCCAAGACCAAAGCGAACGCCCCGGGCAAATACCAACTGATCGTCTCCAACGCCTTTGGCGAGGCGGTCTCCACGGAGGTGACCGTTGCATTCAGCAGCGCCACGGTCGAAGCCAAGAAAAAGAAGTGAGTGCGGTCCGCGCGGCGCCCGGGGGCCTATGAAAAGCTTCCCAGGCAGTCTGCGGACAAGGATTCTCCGGGCGGGTGGTGTCCTTGAACACCACCCGCCTTTTTCATGCTCCCAACTTCGTCCACAGGCTGGAAACCATCGTGAAGGGGCGTTTCAGGAAGGGGGAATTTTTTAGCGGTTGGCCTTTCCGTCTCCTTGCCGAGCAGGCTGCGTTATTCGGCCTGTGCGCCGCAGCCAGCGAGAGGGCCGTGCGCACGCGCGGGGCGCCATGCACAAGCGCACAAGAGTGCAGCCCATGGGAGCCGAAGGAGCACCGGTATCCCTGACACAGAAAAAACCAAAGACTGTCGACACTTCGCGGTTGAATCAAAGTGTCGACACTTTAGAAACAGCCCCATGCCGGATTCCGTCTCCACCCCCGCCCCAGCCCTGCGCAGAAACCTCGCCCGCGAAGTCCTGCTCGCCCTCCGCGCTGAAATCATTTCGGGCAAACTCCAGCCCGGAGACGCTCTCGCTGAACCCGTTCTAGCACGGCAGTTTGGCTCCAGCAGGGCCCCCGTCCGCGAAGCCCTCATCGAACTCGAAAGGGAAGGCCTCGTCCAGTTCGAGTCCACGGGCCGTACCCGAGTCCGTACCCTCACCGAACGCGACTTTACCGAGATCCGTGAGGCCCGTATCGCGCTCGAAAGCATGGCCGCACGGCGCGCCGCCGCCCTGTGGACCCCCAGGGACTCCCGCTTCATCGAGGAAAACATCGCCCGCCAGGAACAGGCCTCCACACTCTCCGAACTTAGCAGACTCGACGTCGAACTCCACGCGTACGTGATGCGCCTCGCTGCGAACCGGCGCCTCCTTGCGCTTTGGCAAAGCATCCGCTGGCAGTTTGAAATGTGTCTGGCTTCCACCCACCGCCTGCAGCAGAACCTCGCCTTCAAGCCCCGCCAGATCACGGTCGACTCGCACCGCAGGCTGCTGGAAGCCCTCGCCTCGGGAAACCCGGAAACCGCCGCCCAAAAAATGGCCCTCCACATCGAAAACTCGATGGAATGGAACCCGCCGGAAACCGCCGGGACAGAACTTGCCGCCGCCCTCCCGACACAAACCTCCCGCCGCTGATGAACACAGTCCCCCAGACTGGCGGAGTCCCCCCTCCGCACCGTCCGCTTCCCCAGCTCTGCGGTTTTCTTGGAGCGCTGCTTGCCTGCACGACCCTCCCCGCCGCCGCAGTCGACACCGACGCGCAACTCGCCAAGTCCTACTCCGGGCAAATTCATCCGCTCTTCGTCAAAACCTGCGGGAAATGCCACGGCGAAGCCCCGAAGGACAATGACCTCGACCTCGCAGGCCTCACCACAGCGGAGTCTCTCTTTGCAAAACCCGCCGTCCTCGCCGACGTGGCGGGACGCCTTCTCGACGGGGACATGCCGCCGCGCAAAGCGCCGCAACCCACCCAGGCCGAGCGGGAAGCACTGCTCAACTGGGTCCAAAGCGCGCTCGATTTCACCGCCGCCGCCAAGGCCGGCGACCCGGGCCCCGTCACCCTGCGCCGCCTCACCAATAACGAGTACGACAACGCCATCCGCGATCTAACCCGCGTGGACATGCGCCCCACCCGCGCCGGCGAGTTTCCCCCGGACAGTGTCGGCGGCGAGGGCTTTGCAAACGTGGGCGAGGCCATGCCCATGAACCCCGGTCTGGTGGAACGCTACCATGACGCCGCGCGTTACGTCGCCGCACGCGCCGTGCTGCTCCCCGCGGGCTTCCGTTTCTCGCCCTCACCAGACCGTCCCGACTGGACGGCGGAGGCCGAGAAAGCCCTTCGCGGTTTCCACTCCCGCCATGCCGGAGCCAAAGGTCAGCCACCACTGGAGACCCATCTCGCCGCCACCATCAAACATCGCGAGCGACTCATTCGCGGCGGTGCCGAGGAACTCACCGCGGTCGCTGCGGAAGAAAACCTGAATGCAACCTACCTCGCCGCGCTCTGGGCCGGACTCAGCGGTCCGCCGGGCGCGTTGCCTGCTCCCGAAATCGAGGCGCTCACCAAACAATGGCAGCAGCAAACGGATCAGGCAGAGGCGGACAAGCAGCAAAGACAGGCCGTTTTTGAGGCGGCCAAACGCAAGATTGATTCGGGTTGGACTGCCTCAAAACGTCCGCTCGCCCAGTCCAAGGTGGCGGAGGGAGGTTCCGTTCCGTTCGAGCAGAAGGTCACCGTTCAACCAGGAGAACTGCTGCTCCTGACCGTCTTGCCGAACGACAGTTACGGTGCCGACAGCACGCTCCTCGAGTGGTCGATCCGCGAAACCGGCGGCCAACAACGGAGTTGGAGCCTGTCGGATTTGGTTCCGAATCTGTTGAAGGGAAACCCCTGGCTCGACAAGCACGGGGCGCGCTGGACCTTCCTCGAAACGACCTCGACCCCAACCTTTCTCACGGATCGACGCGACGGAATTTCAGAGCGGCCCGAATTGAAGTCATGGAGCCTCGGCTCTGAACCGTCGGTCTTTGTGAACTCGGCCGCGGGAGACGCCCGTGTGTGGACTAAACTCCGCGCGCTCTCGGTCTTTGTGCATCCCGGACCGAAACGGCCCGTGTCCATTGCCTGGACGAGTCCCGTTTCCGGCGAGTTGGTGCTCACGGGTCTCGTCGCCGATGCGCATCCCAGCAGCGGCGACGGCGTCTCCTTTGAGTTGACGCATCTGGCTGCGCCCGAGTTGGGCCAGGCTCTGGCCGACCTTCCCGTCCATCCCAGCGAAGTGCCGGGTGCGAGCCTTCCTCCCGATGTGCTCGCCTCCGTGCGCGAAGTCTGGCGCAAGGCCACCGATCCGGCTCCTGTCCTCGCGACAATCAAGGTCCTGCAGGAAAAACTGTTTCGGGAAAACTACCGCAAACACAGCGTGATCGCCGTCGGCAACGGCTTCCCCGCATGGGAGGACACACTTCGCATCGTCGCGCAAGAACGCGCCGAAAGCGCGGCCCGCGAACCAGTCTTCCGGTTGGTGGCGCGGCAGGTCGCCCCCGCGCTCGCCGGTACGTTCGTCATCTGGGACCGACTCCGCCTCGAAGACGGACGGACGCCCGACTTGGTTCTCGCCGAACACCCTGAACTGCGGCAAGCCATCGAAACTGCCTCTGGCCTCAAGTTCGGACGCCATCCGCAGGGACGCACCGTGCCTCCCACCGCCCTCGTCACGGAGGCAGGAACCGAGGTCCGCATTGATCTCAAAAACCTTCCCAAGCCACTCCTCGGCACCCTCGATCTGCCCCGTTTCCTCCGCGCCGACGTGCGCCTCGACGAGGGCAGTCCGGAGGCGGCAACCGTCCAGGCTTTACTTCTTGCAGAACCCGATTCAAAAGACCCGAAGGACCCGACCAAGCCCAATCCCCGGCGAGCCATTCCCACCGCCTGGCGCTCAGGCGATCCGCTCGTCGCCGACGCACCCGAACCGCGAGTGGCCCAGATAGCCCATCCCCGGGTCGCCGCCGAACGCGCCCGGTCTGCCAACGAGTTTCGGGCAATCTTCCCCCCGGCGGCCCTCTTCGCGGATGTCATTCCGCGGGACGCTCAGGGCAGCCTCTTCATGTTCCACCGCGAAGACGAACCCCTCCGCCGCCTCCTGCTTGACGAGCCTGGACGCACGGAGCTTGACCGTCTCTGGAACGAGCTCCATTTCCTCCGCGAGGATGCCATCGCCCACTCGCTCATGCACACCGAGCTGATGAAGTTTTACGCGAATCCCAACGGAGCGCCTCGCATGGACTTTTATTTGAAAGACGCGGGCGAACGCGTCACCCGGGAACTTGCCGAACTTTCTGCCGCTCAATCGGCTTCCGAGTCCACACACCTCGACGCCCTGCTCGCGTTCGCGGAACGCGCCTGGCGCCGCCCCTTGGTCCCAGGGGAGCGCGAAGCCATCCTCACCTCCTACCGCTCCGACCGCAATGACGGCACCAACCACGACCCCGCCCTTCGCGCCGCCCTCGCCCGCGTCCTTTCTTCGCCTTGGTTTTTGTACCGCGTCGAGCAACCGGCCACCGGGCCGCGCTGGCAGCCGGTCTCGGGTAACGAACTGGCCACGCGCCTGAGCTTCCTCCTCTGGGACTCCATGCCGGACGACACGCTCCGCACATCCGCCTCGAAACTACGCGAACCGGGCGTGCTCGAGGCGCAGTTGCAACGCATGCTCAAAGACGAACGCGTCCGCGGAATGGCCGAGGAGTTCGGAGCGCGCTGGTTGGGAGTACGCGACTTCGTCGCAAACCACGGACGCAGCCTGAAAGACTTCCCCATCTTTACCCCGGCTGTGCGTGATCTGCTCGCCGAGGAACCGGTGCGCTTTTTTGAAGACTCCCTACGGAACGACCGGCCTGTGGATCAACTGCTCACCGCCGACGCGACCGTTCTCAACGACGCGCTGGCCAGTTTCTACGGCATCCCCGGAGTGAAAGGCAACGAGTGGCGGCGCGTCGAAAAGCTTTCGACGCACGGTCGCGGCGGCGTGCTTGGCCTGGGTGCCGTGCTCGCGAAACAATCGGCTGCCGCCCGCACCAGCCCGATCAAACGCGGCGCATGGCTCGCCCACCTGCTTGGTGACCGCCTGCCCAAACCGCCCGCGAGTGTGCCTCCCCTCCCCGAAACCCCACCCGATGGGCTCACCGTGCGCGAGTTGACCGCGCGGCACCGGGAGGACCCGAGCTGCGCCGGTTGCCACGACCGGATTGATCCGTACGGACTGGCGTTTGAAGGCTTCGATGCCATCGGTAGGCAGCGCCCCGCCAACCAACTCCAACCGGGTGAAAGCCGCTCGACACTGCGCGACGGAACCGTCGTCGACGGCTTCGCTGAAATCCGTAACTATGTGGTGGACACACGCCGCCCAGACCTGCTCAAAACGCTGGCGCGCAAGCTCACAGGCTATGCCCTCAGCCGCGCAGTTCTCCCCTCCGACCGCGCACTGGTTGATGCCGTGGGGAAGACTCTCATCGATGGAGGACGCTGGTCCGATGCCCTGCTCGTCATTGTCCGAAGCGAGCAGTTCCAATCCATCCGCCCCGCAGCCTCCACCGCCGCCCACACTCCCTGACCAGACACTCGGACAACGCCAACCCTGACGCTCAAAACCGCGGTTCCGAATCCCCAACCTGCCTCCCACCAATGAACATCCAGCGCAACCAATGGCTTCTCAGCCGCCGCCACGCACTCCGCGGTATCGGCGCCACCCTCGCATTGCCCTTGCTCGACTGCATGCGCCCGTTGCGGGCCGTTGCCGAGGCCGCTGAAACCCGCCCTCCCACTCGCACCTTGGTCACCTTCACCGGCATGGGGTTTCACTCAAAGCACTGGTGGGCCAAAGGCGAGAGCGCGACGATGGAACTCGGGCCCTGCCTCGAGCCGCTCAATCCATGGCGCGAAAAGATGGTCTTTATCCGCGGCCTCTGGAACGAACAGGCCAACAACGGCGTCATCCACTGCATGCAGACGGGCAACATGCTCAGCGGTGCGACCATGGCCAAGACCGAGGTGCACACCGGCATCAGCTTCGACCAAGTCATGGCGCGCCAGATCGGCGACCGCACCCGGATCCCCTCGCTTGTGCTGGGCTGTGAGGACGCGGTCCCAGGCCTGCAGGACGGCCATCCCCTGCTCTACGGTTCCCACATCTCATGGAGTTCGCCCGTGTCCCCGACCTGGACGGAAACCCGCCCCGCCCTCGCCTTCGACCAGTTGTTCCGCACGGAACGCGGCCGCGACAACCGCCGTGTGGTCGACGCGGTCCTCGAGGACGCCCGTTCGCTTCAGCGCAAACTCTCCAGTGCCGACCGCCAGCGTTTCGAAGAGTACCTCGGCTCCGTCCATGAGATCGAGGGCCGCATCAAACGGGCCGGCCAGCAAAAGGAGGCGGGCGGCTGGAAACCCACCCTGACCGCGCCCGACCGGCCCCGGCCTGCGGACGGCATCCCCTCCGACCTACCGGAGTACTGGAAGCTGATGAACGACATTCTCATTCTCGCCTTCCGCACCGACTCCACCCGGATCGCCACGATGAAGTACTGCAACGATGCCTCGACCATCGTGCATTCGCACCTCGGGATCCGCGACCATCATCACTACATCGCGCACTCCCAACCCCAAGACCTCGTCACGCTCAACCAGTTCTTCATGTCCCAACTCGCCTACCTCTGCGAGCGGATGTCGGAGATCAAGGAAGGCGAAAGCACCCTTCTGGACAACACGTCCATCACGCACTGCTCCAGCATGCTCCACGGCAATCACGACTCGAAACAGTTGCCCGTGATTGTGCTGGGCGGCGCCGGTGGCCATCTTCGCGGCGGCCGCGTCCTGGATTACGTCGACCAGCCCAACCGCCGCATGTGCAGCCTTTTCCTCAACCTCATGGACTGGGGCGGCCTCAAACTCGACCGCTTCGGCGACTCCAACGAACGTCTGCCCTCCCTCGTTTGAGTCGCGGATGTCTTAGGTACCGCACGCAGGAAACCGTTCGAGGACTGACCTTGAGACCTAGAGTCTTTGACATCGGGTTCCTCTTCGTCACCTGCCAAATCCGCAATTAAACTTACGCTACCCTCATCCACCCCATGAATTTGCAATCTATCACGCGGAGCCGTCCGCTCCTGTTTGCGCTCGCTCTGCTCGCACTTGGGAGTAGTGGTCGCCGGCTGTACGCCGCTGCGTTGACCCAGGGGGATGACGTCTTTACCAGATCGGTGCAGCCAATTCTCAAGGAGTACTGCATCACCTGCCACTCGACGGAAAAACAAAAGGGCGATCTGGATCTCGAACGGTTCAAAACCCTCGACCAAATCAGACGCGACCCCTCCGTGTGGGAACACGCTCTCGAACAGATCCGCGACAAGGAAATGCCGCCGAAGGACAAGCCCAAGCCCTCTCCGGAACAGCTCCAACTGCTCACAGCATGGATGCAGTCCACCCTCGACGGCATTGCGCTCTCAAACGCAGGCGACCCGGGACCCGTCGTACTCCGACGCCTCTCCAACATGGAGTACACCTACTCGGTGCGCGATCTTACAGGCGTGGCGACTTTGGATCCCGCCAAGGAATTTCCAGTAGACGGTGCAGCTGGGGAGGGCTTCACCAACGCAGGTGCAGCGTTGGTGATGTCCCCCTCGTTGTTTGGAAAGTATCTCGAAGCGGCCAAAGGCGTTGCCTCACACGCAGTCCTCACCCCAACCGGCATCCGCTTTTCCGAAGGCACCTCCTCGCGGGACTGGACCAACGAGATCCTTGAAAATATCCGCGGCCTCTACGGTCGCTACTCCTCCGATGGCGCCGCACTGAATTCCGTCCAGCAAGGCATCAAGATGGAGACAGGAGCGGGCGGACGCCTGCCCTTGGAGCGCTATCTCGCCGCGCTGCAGGGGAGTGCGGAAAGCGGATCTCTCAGCCCCAAGTACCTCGCCACCCTGCGCGCCGCTTTTGCCCAAGGAAGCGCCTCGCCCTTGTTTGACACCCTCCGCGCCAAATACGCCGCAAAAACCCTTTCCGCCGCCGACATCGAGCCGTGGCAGAAATCGCTCTGGAAGCTCAACAGCATCGGGCACCTCGGCAAGGTCGGCGGGCCAAAATCTTGGATGGAGCCCGTTTCACCGCTCGTCGCCAAACAGGAGGTCCGTCAAAAACTCACCCCTCCAGCCGACGGCGGCGACCTCACCGTGTACCTTTCCGCAGGGGACGCCGGAGACGGAAACGCAGAGGACTTTGCCGTCTGGGAAAACGTCCGCCTTGTCGCGCCGGACCGTCCCGACCTCCCGCTGCGCAACCTCCCCGCCGTACTCCAAAGAATAGCGAAACGCCGCGCAGAGCTCTCGGCCTCCGTGGTGCGCTGCCTTGCGGCGGCACACGAGGCTGACACCTCCATTCAGGGCGTCGACCGAAAGGCACTTGCGGCCAAACACGGGATCGAGGCCGACCTGCTCGCCGACTGGCTCAACCTTCTCGGCCTCGGCTCCGCCGGCGAAGCCAAACTCGGACCGCTGCTCACCAAAAAAACCATGTCCGCGGCGGACTACAATTTCATCAAGGGCTGGAACGGCGACAACGCCCTCAGCATCCTCGCCAACTCCTCGGACCAGACCGTCAATATTCCGGGCACGATGAAACCCCGGAGCATCAGCGCACATCCTTCTCCGAAATTCGCAGCAGTGATCGCGTGGAAAAGCCCCGTCGAGGGCCGCATCCAAATCACGGGAAGCATTCAGGACATCCACACCGCGTGCGGCAACGGCGTTACCTGGACGCTCCAGGTGCGTCGCGGCAACAACCGCGACACGCTTGCCAGCGGCACCAGCGACGCGAACAAAACCATTTCGCTCGGAACCCATGAAAACGTCCGCATCAGCCCGGGGGACGCCATCACCGTTGTAATCGGACCAAAGAACGGCGAGCACGCCTGCGATGCCACGGAAGTGGATCTTGTTATCAAAAACGAGAACGTGGAATGGAACCTCGCCTCCGATGTTTCACCCGACATCCTCGCGGGCAACCCACACGCGGACAGCCACGGCAACAAAAACGTATGGCACTTCTTCGGCGAGAGCCCCGAGGAATCTTCCCAGACGGCAACCCCCAAAGGATCGCTTATCGCGCTCTGGCGCGAATCCCGCGACGCGGCGGCACGCGAGGCAATCGCGCACCGCATCCAGAGCCTGCTGCAGTCGGGTCCGTCGTCACTTGCAGCGGACAGCCCCGATCGCAAGATGATTGCCGACCTTTTGGCCATCAACGGCCCGCTCCTCCGATCCGGACTACGCAACACCGGTGCAGGAGATGCCGGCCCCTTTGGCGAGTATGGAATTCCGGCAGACCTTTTCGGAAAACACCCGGCCGGCCGTGCCTTGGGCCCTGAGCTTCTTTGTGTACAGGCACCTGCGCTGGTGGCCGTCAAAATACCTGCGCCATTGGTACAGGGTGCGGAGTTGGTGGCCACCGCCCGTCTGCATCCCGACAGCGGTCCGGATGCCAGTGTCCAAATGCAGGTACTCACCACCAAACCCGCCTCGGTCCATGGATTGCAAACCAGCGCGGCCGACACCCGTGTAGAGAGTGGAGCGTGGAGCTCCAGCAATACAGCCGTCTCCTTTAACGCGCCCGTGGTGGTTCAGGACGGCAGCCGCGCCCGTGAACGTTTCGAAAAGGAGTTCGCCGAGTTCCGTCGCATTTTTCCAATCGCCCTCTGCTACACCAAGATTGTGCCCTCGGACGAGGTCGTCACCCTCACCCTCTTCCACCGTGAAGACGAACCGCTGGTGCGCCTGATGCTCAACGATTCGGACAAAGCCAAACTGGACCGGCTCTGGGAAGAGTTGCACTTTGTCAGTCAGGGCGCGCTGACGCTCGTGGATGCCTTCGAACAAATCTGGCAGTTCTCCACCCAGGACGGACCGGACAAACCAAACGGCGACAAACGGCTGGCTCCGCTCCGTGAGCCGATCATGCAAGGTGCTGCGGCCTTCCGCAAACTCCTCGGAGATACCGAACCCCGCCACCTTGAGGGCGCCGTCGAGTTCGCCGGGCGCGCCTGGCGGCGACCCATGACCCCGGAGGAAAAGGACGCGCTCCGAGCACTGTACAAAAACCTTCGCGCGCAGTCGATTTCCCACACGGAAGCGATCCGCATGGTGCTCACCCGCACCCTGGTTGCGCCTGCCTTCCTCTACCGGGGAGAACATCCCGGCGAAGGTTCGCAAGCTGCCCCAGTCAACGCCTGGGAACTGGCGACCCGGTTGAGTTACTTCCTGTGGTCGGGCCCGCCGGACGCAGCTCTGCTAACCGCAGCGATGGACGGCTCACTGCTCAAGCCCGAGGTGCTGGCCGCGCAGTCCCAGCGCATGCTGAAGGATGCACGCGTCCGCAGGTTGGCCACGGAGTTTGGATGCCAATGGCTGCACATCCGTGACGTCGCCGTGTTGGATGAAAAAAGCGAGCGGCACTTCCCCACTTTTACCTCCGTCCGGGGCGCGCTGCAGGAAGAGGCAGTCCTGTTCTTCATGGATTTCTTTTCACAGAACCGGTCCGTGCTTTCGTTGTTGGAGGCCGACCACACCTATCTCAACGCCGAACTCGCAACCCACTACGGCCTCGAGGCCAAGGGTCCGGAATGGCGCCGCGTCGAGGGTCTGCGCGCCATGGGCCGCGGGGGCATCCTGGGCTTCGGCAGCACGCTCGCCAAACAGAGCGGCGCGTCGCGCACCAGTCCCATTCTGCGCGGCAACTGGCTGAGCGAAGTGGTTCTCGGGGAGAAGCTACCGCGCCCGCCTAAGGGCGTTCCGATCCTGCCCGAGGAGGCTCCGAAGGGACTTACCGAACGGCAGCTGATCGAAAAACACAGTTCCGACGCTGCCTGCGCGAACTGCCACAAACGGATCGATCCACTGGGTTTCGCCCTCGAGGGATTCGACGCCATCGGCCGCGCCCGGACGAAGGATTCCGCGGGCCTCCCCATCAATACAGCCACCACGCTTCCGGACGGCACCGCAATCAACGGCCTTGCCGGCCTGCGGGACGCGCTCCTCACAAAACGCTCCGAGGACTTTGAACGCCAGTTCTGTCGGAAGTTGCTCGGCTACGCCCTGGGCCGCAGCGTGCAACTTTCCGACAAACCGCTTCTGACCCAAATGCTCGGACTGCTCAAATCAAGCCGGCACGAGGTCGGCACGGTGATCGAACTCATTGTGACCAGTCCCCAGTTCCGCGAAGTGCGCGGCCGTTCACACGACACCCTCGCAGGCAATTAAACCCCCAGAAACATCCTCACTCCCATGCAATCACACCGCTTCTCCCGCCGCAGTTTTCTCCGTGGCCTTGGCGTCACGATGGCCCTTCCCTGGTTGGAATCACGCAACGTCTGGGGCGACACGCCCGGCCGCACCAAGCCCGCCAGTGAGGCTCCGGTCAGGCTTGCCGTTCTCTTCTCGGGCAACGGCTTCCACTCCAAGGAATGGTGGGCCGCGGGTGAGGGCAAGAACATGGAACTCGGCAAGGTGCTCGAACCCCTCGGGGATTTCCGCGAAAAGCTTCTCTTCGTCCGCGGCCTCTACCACGAGGAGGCAAGGAAGGGAAACATCCACAGCTCGCAGACGGGCAACATGCTCTCGGGCAGTCCGATTGCCTCGGGCGGCGACATTCGCTCCGGCACCAGCATGGACCAGTTGCTGGCGCAAACCTACGGACGCTCCACCAAAGTCCCCAGCCTTGTCCTCGGCTGCGAACAAGCCAACCCGTCGGTGCACAAAAACTATTCGATGCTCTACAGCTCCCACATTTCGTGGAGCTCCCCGACGACCCCGACCCCGCTCGAAATCTATCCCGCCCTCGCCTTTGACCGCCTATTCAAGGACGAAGTGGCGCTCGGCGACAAGAGTGTCCTCGACGCAGTCCTTTCCGACGCCCAGAGCCTGCGCCGCAACATCAGCAGCGCCGACCAGCGCAAGCTCGACGAATACCTCGACTCGGTACGCGACGTGGAAAAGCGCATCGAAAGCGCTGGGAAACGCGGCGAGTTGCAGGGGTGGCGGCCCACCCTCGAGAAGCCAAACATGAAGCGTCCCGCCGACGGCGTACCGCAGGACATCGCCGAGCACATGCGGCTGATGTGCGACATTCTCGTCCTCGGTTTCCAAACCGACACGACGCGGATCACCACCTTGAAGCTCAACAACGACCACAGCGCGCTCCGGTTCCCCAACATCGCCAGCATCCAGCAGCCGGGCAACGGGATCGACTACATGATCCACCATCTGCTCTCCCACACCGACGCCGCAGACTGGCTCGCCGTCAACCGCTTCTTCATCGAGCAGACCGCCTACATCGCCCGGAAAATGAGCACCATCCAGGAGGGTCCGCGCACGCTGCTGGACAACACGATGCTCATGCACTGCTCGAGCATGATGGCCGGCGCAAAGCACGACAACGACCAGCTGCCGGTCATCCTCCTCGGGGGCGGCGGCGGCCGCATTCAGGGTGGCCGCGTGCTCGACTACAAGGACAAGCCAGACCGCCAGCTTTGCCGCCTCTTCCTCTCAATGATGGACAAGATGGAACAGCGCCCAGCCACCTTCGGCGATGCGAAGCGCATGCTAGAGGAGGTATGAGCTTGCGCGCGTTCACCAGGACTCTTTGTTTCTTGGCTCTGGCCTGCCAGACAGGGACAGGGTCCGCTGCGACTGCCGCTTCACCGACACGGCCCAACGTCCTTTTCGTCGTCTTCGACGACCTCAACAACCGTCTCGGCTGCTACGGCGATCCCGTGGCGAAATCGCCAAACCTGGACAGGCTTGCAGCTCGTGGCACGGTGTTCACACGGAACTTCTGCCAGCAGCCTATTTGCGGGCCCTCACGCGCTTCATTCATGAGCGGGCGCAGACCCGACTCCCTGGGCATCTGGAGCATGACGAAGTACCTGTACGACCTGCATCCGGATGCGGTCACGATCCCACAATGGTTCATGCGGCACGGCTACACCTCCATGAGCATTGGGAAGGTGCTTGGAGGTTATAGCAAGGAGGCAGACTTCAAGACGCTGAGCGTTCCGGATCGTCGTACCGGCGGCAAAACGAAGGATGAATTCTCGATGCCCGACGGCTCTCCTCTACCGCCGAACTTCGCACGGGATCCGCTCTGCGAGAATCGCGATGTGCCTGACGATGCCTGTTTTGACTCGGTCTCTGCCACTCTTGCGATCACAGAAATGCGTGCGCTGGCGAAAAAGCCGGAGCCGTTCTTCCTAGCACTCGGCCTTTTCAAACCGCACACCCCTTACAAGGTGCCCAAACGTTACTGGGACATGTATCGCCGTGAGGAGATTCCGGCCATCGACCCGCCCGCACGGCCTCGCAACGCGCCCGAGGTCGCCTTTCACGCGAACCATGAGCTCCTCGGCGAGCCAAGTGCAAACCGCACACTCGATGAGGAAGCCAAGCGCGAGATCCGCCACGGCTATTACGCCTCGATGAGTTTCGCCGACGCGCAGTTTGGCCGTGTGCTGGATGCGCTCGATGCGCTCAAGCTCCGGGACAACACCATCGTCGTCATCATTGGCGACAACGGCTTTCAACTCGGCGAGCACGACTGTTGGGGAAAGATGACTTTGTTCGGGTGGGATGCCCGTGTCCCGCTCATTATCAGCGCTCCCGGCGTCGGAAAGGGGGGGATGAAAACGGGGGCCATCAGTGAGTTGATCGACATCTTTCCCACGCTCACAGACCTCTGCGGTGTTCCAACTCCCCCGAAGCTGGATGGCACCAGCCTCGTTCCGGTACTCAAGGACGCCTCGGCCCACGTGAAAAGTGGCGCGCTCACGCAACATCCGCGCCCGGCCCTTTACTGGGGTGGCGGTCCGCAGGCATTGCCGCAAGTGATGGGTTATGGCCTGTTCACCGACCGCTGGAGCTACCATGAGTGGTGCGATTTCAAAACCGGCTACGTCATCGGGCAGGAACTCTACGACGAGCAAACCGATCCGCTCGAAACGGTGAATCTCGCGGGTACCGTCGATGCCGCGGCACAGATCCCCGCGCTTGCCGAGCAACTCAGGAAAATAACCCGGGAAAGAACCCCATGAGAGCGAGAGCCTTCCTCTCCGCTGGGTTGTTGCTTGCGTCATTGTCGCCACTCAGGAGCGATGAATCGCCACGCCATAAGCCCAACGTCTTATTTCTTATTTCCGACGACCTCAAACCGTTGCTTGGCTGTTACGGCACTCCCTGGATTCAGTCTCCGAACATCGACCGGTTGGCGGCGCGAGGGACTGTTTTCAAGGCCAACTACTGTCAGGTCGCCTTCTGCGCGCCGACACGGTTCAGTCTTCTAACGGGTCTGCGCCCCGACACCACCGGGGTGTACGCGAATCCAGACAGCCCGCAGGACGTTCTCCGCACCCGCCTGCCTGCCGTGGTGACTTTACCCCAGCTTTTTAAAAACCACGGGTACCTCACTCATCCGCTGCACAAAGTCTTTGACGGCCGTACTGTCGATCAAGGGCATGACGCGGCATCGTGGACGGTGCCTTACGGCCCTTGGGAAATGGCGCCCGGCGGAAAACCAGCTCCCGGTGGCTATCAGAATCCAGCGACAAAGGCGCGTCTTGCCGAGGCGCTCGCACAGGGCAAGCCAGCCGCCGGCCCCGCCACAGAGGCATGCGACGTCCCGGACAATGCTTATCACGACGGCGGAGTGGCCCAGACTGCGGCGAAGAGAATCCGCGAATTCGCGAAAAGCAAAGCCCCCTTCTTCCTCGCTGTTGGCTTTGTGAAGCCTCATCTGGCGTTTATCGCGCCAAAGAAGTACTGGGATCTCTACGACCGGTCTGCGCTGCCTCTTCCTGCGTTTCAAGAACTGCCCGCCAGCAGCCCACACAATCACGCTTTCTACAGCAACTCCGGCGAACTTCGCGAGCGGGACGGCGTGCCAAGGAAGGGCCCGATCCCTGAAGCTGTGCAGCGCGAACTCATCCACGGCTACGCCGCGTGTGTGTCCTACATCGACGCGCAGGTCGGGTTGCTCTTGAAGACTCTCGATGAAACAGGCATCGCTGAAAACACGATCGTTTGTCTGTGGGGAGACCATGGCTTCCACCTCGGCGAGCATGGCCACTGGGGGAAGGTGACCAACTACGAAGATGCAGCCCGCGCGCCATTGATCATCTCAGCTCCGGGGTTTCCCGGTGGAGTGAGGTCTCTCGCCCTCACCGAGCTGCTGGATGTATATCCCACCCTCTGCGAACTCGCCGGCCTCCCAATTCCATCCCACGTCGAGGGCAAAACCCTGGTCCCACTGATGCGCGGCGAGGACAGGCTGTTGCACGAGGCTGCGCTCACGCAGATGAGCCACGGAAAAGGTAAGAATGGAACCATGGGCTGGTCCCTCCGCACACCCCGCTACCGCTACATCGAGTGGCGGTCCGCCGATCTCAGTGCGGACCTGCCCGTGTTCGGCAACCGGGCACAAGCGACCGAGCTCTACGACTACCAGTCTGATCCTCTCGAACGCCAAAATCTCGCCGGAGTGGCCGCGCACGCTGCCACTCTCAAAGAGCAGCAAGCCCTCTTTGACAGGCTGCTGCCGCATCTCCCAACCCGCGTAGAATAGGAAAGCGAACATGCATTTCACCTCCCCATTTCTGCACGTGGTACCCGCAGCGTTCGAATTGCAGTTACGTTAAATCCGCGGCGACAGAAATTGACCAAAAAGCAGTTCATCGAAAACGCCCCTCAAATCCGCAACCCACCTCCACGTATGAAAACGCCCCCCCGCATCGTTGTTGCCCTCCTGTCTTTTGTCCTGGCATTCACGACCCAAATCTTCGCCGCTGACGCACCCGTAAAACGTCGCCTGCTCTTCACTGAATACGGAAAAGGCCCGAACCGGTTTGTCGAACTCGATGCCGACGGAAAATTGGTGTGGGAATTGAAACCACCGAGCACCGCAGTCATTTTCCAGACGCTCCCCAACGGCAACATCCTCTTCGGCTACGGTGGCCAACCCACGGGCGTGCGCGAGATCACTTCACGCGGCGAGACGGTCTTTGACTACGTCAGCAAGTCGCATCAGGTCTTCGGCTGTGAGCGCCTGGCCAACGGCAACACACTCGTGGCCGAACAGGAACCGTGTCAGGCACTGGAGGTCAACCCGAAGGGCGAGACGGTGCACGTCACCCCCCTCACCACCAACGTGAAGGGTTTCCACCTGCAGGTCCGCAACGTCCACAAACTCCCCAACGGCAATATCCTCGCCGCACACGAAGGCGAAGGCGCGGTGCGCGAAGTCGATCCGCAGGGCAAGGTCGTGTGGGAATACACAGGCGTGACCAATACCGGCGAGGCCCAGCGTCTGGCCAACGGCAATACACTCATCTGCTGCGGCACGCAAAAACGCCTGATCGAGGTGACGCCCGACAAACAGATCGCTTGGGAGTTCAAAGCCGAAGACGCGCCCGAACTCAACATCACGTGGGTTTCCAGCGTGCAGCAACTCAAGAATGGAAACCTGCTCGTCGGCAACTTTATCAGGGGACAGGAGGGCAAAGGCGCCCACGCCTTCGAAGTGACCCGCGACAAGAAGGTCGTTTGGAAGTGGGAAGACCACGCCTTCATCAAGTCCCTCACCACGGTCCGCGCTCTTGGCGAATAGAGCCCGAACTGCCCCACCGACCTCCTATCAAATCCCCTTTCCATGCCAACCGTTGCCATCACCGACTACACATTTCCCGATCTCTCGCTTGAGGAGTCCATCCTCCAACCCGCGGGCGTAGAGATTGTTTCACTCAAAGAAAAGCAGCCGGCTGAAGAACTCTGCGCTCTCGTACGGGACGCTGATGCGGTGATCGTACAGTTCGCCGCCGTCACCGGGGATGTCATTCAGGCAATGGCAAAAGCCAAGGGAATCGTCCGTTACGGGATCGGCTACGACAATGTGGATGGTGCCGCGGCACGCGCACGCGGCATCCCACTCTGCAACGTACCCGACTACTGTGTCGATGAAGTGGCGGACCACACCCTCGCCTTCATTCTGGCCATGACACGACAGGTGGTGCCCAACGCGCTCCTCGTTCGCGAAGGGAAATGGGGACTTGCAACACCGGTCGGAGGAATGTCGGCACTCAAGCAACTCACCGTCGGCATTGTCGGGTTTGGGCGAATCGGCCGCGAAGTCGTCAGGCGCCTGCTCCCGTTTAAGCCGCGCGTACTGGTTTTCGACCCCGTCGTCGCGCCGGAGGAGATCGAGAAAACGGGCGCGATCGCCGCGGCATCGTTCGACGCACTGCTTGCGGAAAGCGACATCGTGTCTCCCCACTGCCCCTCTCTCCCCGCAACCAAGCAACTCTTCAACGGCACCGCCTTGGCCAAGATGAAACAGGGCGCCCTCTTCGTAAACGTAGGCCGTGGTGACCTCGCCGACAGCCACGCCGTGACCGCCGCGCTGCAGTCGGGACATCTGGCAGGGGCGGCGCTGGACGTCTTCGATCCCGAACCCATTCCGGCGGACCATCCGATCCGTCAGCTGCCCAATGTGGTTCTCGCTTCGCACATCGCCTCCGTCAGCACGCCGGCGGTGCGTACCCTTCGGGAAACGGCGGCCCGCATCGCTCTCGCGGCCGTCCGTGGGGAAGCGCTCCCAAATGTTGTCAACGGCGTGGACGCCCGCGGGTAAATCCGCTTTATCTTCCCTCCGTCCGTACAAACAACCACCCATCAGAACCATGCACTCCCGTCGTTCCTTCCTCGCCTCGTTGTCCTCCCTTGCCGCCACGCCTCTTTTGGCGCGGGACTTTGGCCCCGGCGCCGCACCGGTCCGCTACCCCGAGCCGGATGTCATCGCCTTGGACAAGGCGTTTGAAAAATACAAGGTAGGCTCAGCACCGATCGAGCGCCTTCACACCGGTATGTACTGGGCCGAAGGTCCGGCATGGAGCGGTTGGGGCCAGTACCTCGTATGGAGCGACATCCCAAACAACGTCCAACACCGCTGGCTTCAAGATGACGGGGAAGTGACCACGATCCACAAGCCCGCCGGCCACAGCAACGGCAACACCTTTGACAACCACGGTCGGCAGATTTCCTTCGAACACGGCAACCGCCGCGTCGTGCGCTACGAGGCGGATGGCGGCCTCACCGTCCTCGCAGACAAGTTTGAGGGCAAACCTTTCAACGCCCCCAACGACGGCGCCGTCCACCCGGACGGTAGCGTCTGGTTCACCGATCCAGGCTACGGCAGCCTCGGCAACTATGAGGGAAACAAGGGCGACCTGCTGCTCAAGGAAGCCATCTACCGCATCGACCCGAGCGGGAAGGTTGAGAAATTGACCGACGAAATTTTCAAGCCCAACGGCCTCTGTTTTTCAGCCGACTACAAAAAGGTTTACGTTGCCGACACGGGCGCCTCGCACTACCCCGCCGCGCCGAAAAACATCAAGGTGTGGGATATCGACGGAGCGAAGGTCAAAAACGGCCGCGAGTTTGTCTCGATGAAGATGAGCCTCAAAGGCCAGGAAGTTGCCGGTCTCGCCGACGGCATCCGCTGCGACCGGGACGGCAACATCTGGGCCAGCGCCGGCTGGGTGGGGGAAGGCTACGACGGCGTGCACATCTTTTCGCCCGACGGCAAGAGAATCGGCCAGATCGTGTTGCCCGAAGTTTGCAGCAACGTGTGTTTTGGCGGGCCGCGCAGAAACCGCCTCTTCATGACGGCGAGTCGCAGCCTCTACGCAGTCTACGTGGAAGCGCAGGGCGCCCACTGGTGCTAGTCTGAACGCGACGCATTCGTCTGTGGAAACCCACCCCGAAACCGCTGCGAGCACCAGCTTTATTGAGGCGCCTGACATTGTCCTCATCGGCAGCGGGATCATGTCGGCATCGCTGGCCGTGATGCTCAAAAAGCTGGATCCGCGACTGCGGATCCAACTTTTCGAGGTGACACCAGGGCTCGCAAGGGAAGCCTCGGACGGCTGGAACAACGCCGGCACGGGACACGCAGGGATTTGCGAAATCAGCTACACCCCGGCAAGAGACGCCACAGGCAAGGTGCCGATCGGCCGGGCGCTCCACATATTCGAGCAGTTCGAGCACTCCAAGCAGTTCTGGGGCGCACTGGCCGCCACGGGAATGTTGGGCGCACCGGAGGATTTCATCCACGCTGTACCGCACCTCTGCTTTGTGAAGGGCGACGACGACGTGGATTTTCTTCGAACCCGCCACGCGGCGATGCAGGAGCATCACTTCTTCAGGAAGATGACGCTCACCACGGATCCTGCCGTCATTCAAGAATGGGCGCCCCTCGTAATGGAAGGCAGACCTCCCGGTGCGGTGGCAGCCACGACAGGGGCGGGCACGGAGGTCGATTACGGCCTGCTTGCAAGAAGGTTGTGCGCGTGGCTGCAGCAGCAGGAGGGCTGCGGCATCGCAACTGGCTGGCGGGTGACCCGGCTGCGGCGCGACGCCGGAACATGGCAGGTTGGAGTGCGTTGTGCCGCCTCGGGGGAGCGGCGCGCGGTGCGCACAAAATTCGCTTTCGTCGGTGCCGGCGGCGGCAGTCTGCCATTGCTCCAATCTACGGGTTTACCAGAGGCCGCCGGCCTTGCCGGCTTCCCGATCGGTGGGGAATGGCTGGTGTGCGATGAGCCCTCGGTCTGCGCAAGACATGAAGCCAAAGTGTATGGCACCACGCCCCCCTCCTCCCCCAGCCTTGGTGCGGGGCACCTTGACCTGCGCCGCCTCAACGGCAGGCGCCAGTTGCTCTTCGGTCCCTTCGCCTCGTGGACGACACGCTTTCTCAAACACACCGGGCGCTGGACCGACCTGCCCCTTTCCATCCGCGCGGACAATCTTGTCGCCTTGCTTCGGACCGGTGTGCGCAACCGTTCCCTCGTGCGCTATCTTGTCGAACAAGGCCTGCAAACCATGGAAGACCGTTTGCAGGCCGTGCGCCAATTCTACCCCAACGCCCGCCCGGAGCACTGGCGGCTTGTAGAAGCTGGTATCCGGGTGCAGGCCATCAAAAAGAAAGACCGTGGTGCGATCCACTTCGGTACTGAACTGTTTGCCTCGGCGGACCGCTCGCTGGCTGCGCTGCTGGGCGCTTCGCCCGGCGCCTCGGTGTCGGTGAACATCGCGCTCAATGTCGTGAAAACCTGTCTGCCGCACCTGCTCGCGAGCAGCGACGGCCGGGAACGCATGGAACAGATGCTCCCAACATTTGACACCGACCTCAAACAGCCCGGCAACGCGACACTGTTTGATAAAACCAGCAGGGACGCCGAGGAAAGGCTGCACCTGCAATTCCCGCACAACGGCGAACCGCCCGTTCTGTAGGCCCGAAAACAGACCCCGTTCCCCTGCCCCCCTTGCCCGGGCCTTCGAGGCTAGTGCACATCTCCCTCCCAAAACATGATCTCTCTCACCGACAAAGTCGCCATCGTCACCGGGGCGGGCTCCGGAATCGGAGCAGCCATTGCGGAATGTTTCGCCGCGGCAGGCGCCTGCGTCTATGCCACGGACATCAACGAAGCCGCCGCCCAACGGATAGCGGTAACCATCTGCGAAAAAGGACACAAAGCGGTGCCGCTCGCGCTTGATGTCAGTGACGAAGCATCCTGTCTCGCAGCGGTCAGGTCGGTCGAGGAAACCACCGGCCGTGCCGATGTGCTCGTCAACAACGCCGGTGTAGGCCATGTGGGCAACATCCTCGGCACGGCTCCCGGGGATCTCGAACGCCTTTGGAAAATCAACGTGCTCGGCGTCTACCACCTCTCACGTGCTGTACTGCCCGGAATGCTCGAGCGGCGCTCAGGTTCCATCGTGAACATCGCCTCCATTGCCGGTCTCATGGGCATGGAGGCCCGCTTCGCCTACACCACCACCAAGCACGCCGTGGTCGGCATTACCCGCGCCATGGCCTTGGACCACGGCACGACCGGGGTGCGGATCAATGCCATTTGTCCGGGCCGGGTCCGCACGCCTTTCGTGGACGAGATGCTCCGCCAATACCCGAACCCCGAGGACTACCTCCGCCAATTGGAAGCACCTCACGCCATGAAACGCATGGCCAGTCCCTCGGAGATCGCCTCCGCCGCGCTCTATCTCGCAAGCGACGCAGCCTCCTTTGTCACCGGCTCCGCCATGGCCGTCGACGGCGGCTACACCACCGGCAAATAACCCCATCCCACCGATACCTTTATCCCAACCCCAACCATGCGCATCATCCGACATCAAGCAACCGACGGTTCCGTCCAGTATGCAGCCCTCCAACCAGACGGCACCGCCCGCCGCCTCGAGGGCGACCTCTTTGGAGCACACCATGTGACCGACGAAACCGTCAGCCCCGGCAAAATCCTGGCGCCACTGCAACCGACCGCCATCTTCTGCATCGGGCTCAACTACAAGCAGCATGCCGAGGAAAGCAACGCGCCCATTCCTCAGTACCCCGTGCTGTTCATGAAATCTCCGGGAGCAGTGCAGCACCCGGGTGACTCGATCGTGCTGCCGCGCCACCTCGGAAGCGATGAGGTCGACTACGAGTGCGAGCTCGCCATCGTCATCGGGAAGGCGTGTAAAAACGTCTCAAAGGCCAACGCCCTCGACTACGTGCTCGGCTACACCTGCGCCAATGATGTCAGCGCCCGCGACTGGCAGATCAAACGCGGAGGCAGCCAATGGTGCCGCGGCAAGACTTTCGATACCTTTGCGCCGCTCGGTCCCTGCCTGGTGCTCAAGGACGAGATTCGCGACCCGAACGCACTCCGCATTCAGACCGTCCTGAACGGCCAGTCCATGCAGGACTCCAACACGAGTGACATGATTTTCGACGTACCCACGCTCATCGAGTTCCTGAGCGGGAGCACCACACTGCTTCCAGGCACGGTCATTCTCACCGGCACTCCGCAGGGCGTCGGCGCGGCAAGAAAGCCCCCCGTGTTTCTGCAGCCCGGCGATACCGTGACGATCGAAATCGAAAAGATCGGCGCACTCACCAACCCGGTCGTGGCGGAGTCCTAGGCGCCTCCGCCCCACGGCCATGAGCGCCCCTCTCCAGTCCGCAACGGTGGATGTGCCCGCCCTTCGTCGCAAGGTGGCGTGGCGCATTCTGCCCCTCGTCGTCGTTCTCTACATCGTGTCCTACCTCGACCGGGCGAACGTCGCGTTTGCAAAGCTGCGGATGGGAGAGGCGCTCGGTTTCTCAGACGGAGTGTTTGGCTTTGGGATCGGTGTTTTCTTCATCGGCTACCTGTTTCTGGAAATCCCCGGTGCCCTGTTGGTGGAACGCTGGAGTGCGCGCAAATGGTTTGCGCGGATCCTCGTGACGTGGGGGCTCATTTCCGCGGCCATGGCGTTTGTGAAGACACCGACCCAGTTTTATTGGGCGCGCTTTCTTTTGGGCGTCGCGGAGGCGGGTTTCTTTCCCGGAATCATCGTCTATTTCACCCACTGGTTTGTGCAGTCGGACCGCTCACGCGCGCTCTCCGGTCTGCTTTTGGCCGTGCCACTCAGCCTTGCGCTTGGTGCGCCGGTTTCCTCGCTCCTGCTGGACGTCCATTGGCTGGGAATGGCCGGGTGGCAGTGGCTTTTCATCGTAGAGGGCTTGCCGGCAGTGTTGCTCGGGTTCGTCACCCTCGCCTGTCTCACGGACCGCCCCCGGAACGCCACGTGGCTTACGCTGGCGGAGCGCGAGCACCTCGAGGAGGCGCTCGCGGCAGAGGCCCGGGCCAAGGAGGCCACCGGGCGCATTTCCGTGTGGCAGGCACTGCGTCTGCCCGCCGTCTGGCTGCTGGTTCTCGGTGTGCTTGTGGGCAACAGCGGCGGCTACGCCCTCAGCTTCTGGCTGCCAACCACGGTCAAAAACCTCTCGGGCGGCTCGGACCAGATGACCCTTTTCTACAGCGGTCTGTTCTACTCGTGCGGCATTGTCAGTGTGCTGATCTCGGGTCAGAGCGCCGATCGCACCGGCGACCGCAAGTGGCATGCAGCGTGTGGGATGATTGCCACCGGCGTGTTTCTCGCTTGCAGCGTGATTCCGGGGCAAAGCTTCGGTGTCCAAATGGTCTGGCTCTGCCTGACGGGCTTCAGCGCGTTTTTCTGGATCTCCCCTTTCTGGACGCTGCCCTCGCTGACCCTCACCGCGTCGGCTGCGGCGGTGGCCACTGGTCTGATCAACATGGGCGCAAACCTCGCCGGCTATCTCGGCAACCACGTTACCGGGTGGCTGCGCTCCGGCGGCTACGGTGAAACCAAGTGTCTCCTGTTTCTCTCAGCCTGTTTCATCGGCGGCGGCAGCATCATCAGCCTGCTTCGGCTCAAACCCACTTCCAAATGAAGGCATCCCATTCCGGCGCGGATTCACTCGCGCTTTACCGCACAATGCTCGTCATCCGTCTGGTTGAAGAGCGGCTCGCAAAATCGCACCAACGCGGTCTGATCCACGGCGCCTGCCACACCTACGTCGGCCAGGAAGCGGTGGCGACGGGAGTCTGCGCGCACCTCAACAACGAGGACGCCGTGTTCAGCACGCACCGCGGCCACGGGCACGCCCTTGCCAAGGGCATGGATCCACGGGAGCTGATGGCCGAACTCTACGGCCGCGAATCGGGCTGCTCCCGCGGTCGAGGTGGTT
The DNA here is from genome assembly GCA_044376515.1 of Chthoniobacteraceae bacterium. GTDB lineage: Bacteria > Verrucomicrobiota > Verrucomicrobiia > Chthoniobacterales > Chthoniobacteraceae > Chth-196. The sequence goes on from JBILKV010000028.1 coordinate 33,205, forward strand.
CCATGCACCTGTTCGCACCGGAAATCGGGATGATGGGCACCAGCGGCATCGTGGGTCCGTGTATCCTGCAGGCCACGGGGGCCGGCTACAGCTCGCTGGTGACGAAAAGCCAGCGGGTCGGGGTGGCGTTCTTCGGCGACGGTGCGGTCAACAACGGCGCGTTTCACGAAGGATTGAATATGGCGGCCATCTGGAAGCTGCCGGTCCTGTTTGTTTGCGAAAACAACCATTTCGCCACGGAGGTTCCCTTCGACACCGTTGCCGGTAACCCCAGCGTTGCGGCCCGCGGCGCGGCCTACGGCATTCCCTCGGTCGAGCTCGACGGAAACGATGTGCTTGCCATCGAGGCAGCGGCGCATGAGGCCGTCCGACGCGCCCGCAGTGGAGGCGGCCCCACGCTGCTTGAATGCAAGACGTACCGCACCCGCGCCCATGCCGAGGGCATGGGCGACTTTACCTACCGCACACGCGAAGATGTAGAGGTGTGGAAGACGCGCTGCCCCATCGCCCGACTCAAAAAACACCTGCTTGAAAAAAAGCTCGCGGACGAGCCCACCCTAATCGCCATCGAACAGGAAATTGCCGAGCTCACGGAGTCCGCCCACGCGTTCGCCGAGAGCAGCCCCTACCCAACTGCCGAGAGCGCCACCACGCACGTCTACGCGGAGGCCACCGGCGCCACAGGCAGCAAAGCCCCTGTGGTGCACGACGGTTGCCGTGAGCTGAGCTTTATGAGGGCCACCCTCGAGGCGCTTACGGAGGAGATGGCCCGCAACCCCGGCATCTTCGTCCTGGGCGAGGGCATCGGCCAACGCGGCGGCAACTTTGCCACCACCGCGGGACTGTTTGCGCTGCACGGTCCGGAGCGACTCCGCGACACCCCGATCTGTGAGCGCGGGTTCGTCGGCCTCGCCGCGGGGGCGGCCATGACAGGCACCCGACCCGTGGTGGACTTTATGTTCGCCGACTTCGTCCTCGATGCGGCGGGCGAGATCATCAACCAAATCGCGAAGATGCAGTACATGAGCAGCGGCCGGCTCAAGATGCCGGTGCTGCTGCGCGGATGCATCGGCATTGGCCATTCGGCGGCCACGCATCACAGCGGCAGCTACTACGCGATGTACGCGCACTATCCCGGCCTCCGTGTGGTGGTGCCTTCGTCACCCAGCGACGCGAAGGGACTGCTCAAGACCGCACTCACCTGCGACGACCCCGTGCTCTTTCTGGAACACCGCGAACTGATGGCGGTCAAAGGACCCGTACCGGAGGGCGAATACTTCATCGAGTTTGGCCGCGCAGCCGTTGTCCGCGAGGGGAGCGACCTGACGGTCGTGGCACTGGCGCTAATGGTCCACAAAACCCTCGAAGCCTGCGAGTCGCTTGCCAAGGAAGGCATCTCCGTCGAGCTGATCGACCCCCGCACGGTCTCCCCCCTCGACACCGAAGCGATCCTCCGCTCGGTCGCCAAAACCGGCCGGCTTCTCATTGTGGACGAGGATTTTGCACACTGTGGAGTGAGCGCCGAGATCGCCGCTCAGCTTGCGGACCGCGGCTTTGATGACCTCGACGCCCCCATCCGACGCCTCAACGGGAAACCCTCCCCCACCCCGTACAGTCCGACGCTCGAAAACGCGGTGGTCCCCGATGCCGCGGCCATCGCCGACGCCATCCGCAAACTGCACGCAGAATAGACCCGCATCATGGCCATCAAAATCCAACTCCCGCGTCTGGGCTGGTCCATGGAGGAGGGAAAATTTTTGTCCTGGCTCAAACAGGATGGAGAGACCGTCAAGGAAGGGGAACCGCTCTTCACCCTCGAAAGCGACAAAGCCGCCCAGGAAGTCGAGTCTACCGACGGCGGTATCCTCTCCATTCCAGCCAACGGTCCCAACCCCGGTGAAACCGTCAAGGTTGGTCAGCTCCTCGGCTACCT
>JBILKV010000125.1:0-12489 GCA_044376515.1 Chthoniobacteraceae bacterium
GCCTACTCCTCCATTCCAAATCGTCGCTGTCGATGTCTCCAAAGACTCCCTGCAAATTAAAACAGACTCCGACTCCTTCGCTGTGGCCGCCACGCCGGAGGGCCTCGCCAAGCTGCTCAAATTCATAAAAAAACCAACACCCTCTGGTTGTGTGTGAAGCCACTGGCGGTTATGAAAATGGTAAATAAACGCGAGTGGCGTAAATTCCTCGGATGCGCTCGTACATTCTGGATACTTTGTTGGTGAAAGGATGTGGGGGACAGGCAATTTTTCGCAATGCGCAGGTCAAGCCCAATCCAGACTTTGACCGTCAGCCCTTCCGCCTCGGTCAGGGCCCTCGGGACTTCGTTTATCGTCCCTGAATGCCTTCGCCGTCTGATGCACCGCGGCCCGCAGCCCAAAAAGAATACTTAACAATTGGGATTGCTCGAGAATCAGCCTTCCCAAACATCAGGGACCGGGCGGTTGCACCTAAGGCCCCGCCCGCCAGACCGTCTTTTCTATCTATGAAGATCCGCCGCTCGTGCTCCCACCCGCCTGCCCCCGGGGCGCTCCAGAATCACACCGCCCGCCCTGCACGGACCGACAGCCGACGGCCTCTGGCATCCCTGCCGTCTGCCGCGCGTTCCATGGTCGCCAACGTGTTTTTTTTGAGCGCGCTGGCTCTGCTGTCGCTGGATGTCGCGGCACAGAAACCAGCAGCTGACAGGAAAAAGTGGGACATGGATTACGGTCCGTTTTTGAACCTGAGCGTTCAGATGCCGGGGGAAAATCCGGGCTCCACGCCGAAAGGAGTGGCAATTCGGGTGGGCGAGCCATTCGAGGGCACGTTAGTTTTCGACACGGATTTGTTGCGTTGCACCGGCGGCTGGACCGGGGGCTTTTTGGATTTCAAAGGGGTCGCCTTCAGTGGTTCGCACGGGGGCAATCCGGGGCCGGTGGGCAGCGTGGTGTTCCGCACTTCGGCGCTGCCCGGTTGGAGCAAGGCGGGCAGTTTCAAGGATCCGCGCGAGCTGCCCAAGGGCTTCGGGGCCTCCACCGTCCCCTACGGACCCCTGCCGGCGGAATGGGCAAAGTACAAGGGCCTGCACCGCAATGGAAACCGCGTCGTCTTGGAATACACCGTCGGCGCAGCCAGCCTGTTGGAGAGTCCCGGTCTGGAGGGCAGCGGGGATGCCGCGGCGTTGGTGCGTTCGTTCCAGGTGCAGAGCGCGGGGGCAGCCTCGACGGTGTTTGTGGCCGAAGTGCCGCCGGCTACCAAGCTGGAGGAACGGGCCGGCGGCGTGGTTTTGTTGTCGGATGGCGCGGGCAAGCCGGACGCGGTGCTTTTGCTGCGGGCGGTGGGTGCGCCGACTGCGGCGCGCTGGACGTGGATTGAACCCGGCAAACTCGGGCTCCAACTGCCTGCGTTTCAGGGAGGGGAGCGGTTTAAAATCGGGCACTGGCGCGGCACCGTATCGACGGTCAACACCGGGCTGGCTGCACTGGGCGCGGTTTCGGCGCCGGAGGATCTGGCGACGCTCGTAGCGCCGGGGAGGTTGCTGTGGCCCGAAGTCGTTTCCGCCGTGGGACAGGTTGGCAGCGAAGACGGGGCGTTTCAGTTGGACACGGTCGCCCTGCCGATGGAGAACCCATGGCACTCGTGGCTGCGCGTGGGCGGCATTGACTTTTTCAAGGACGGGCGGATCGCCTTCTCGACCTTCGCCGGCGACGTTTGGATCGGTTCGGGCATCGACGCGCAACTGAGCCACATCCGCTGGAAACGGTTTGCCGCGGGCCTGCACCAGGCGCTGGGTCTGCGCATCGTCGAGGACACCATCTACGTCACCTGCCGCGACGGGATCATTCGCCTTCAGGACCGCAACCAGGACGGGGAGGCCGATTTCTACGAGGCGTTCAATAACATGGTGCAGGTCACGCCGAACTTCCACGAGTTCATGTTCGACCTTCAGACCGATTCGGAGGGCAACTTTTACTTCGCCAAGGGCGGCCCGGTGAAGGGTGGCGGCCGGGGTTGGGATCCCATCGCGGAACACAACGGCGCAATGATGCGGGTTTCCAAAGACGGCTCAAAATTTGAGGTCTTCGCCACCGGACTGCGAGCGCCCAACGGGATCGGCATCGGCCCGGGCGACGTAGTCACCAGCGGCGACAACGAAGGAACGTGGGTGCCCATGTGCTACGTCCACATCGTCAAGAAGGGCTCCTTCGTGAGTGTGCCCGACCTTTCACACAAGCAACCCCTCCCCACCGCCTTCGAACCCCACGTGCTCTTCATGCCCAAGTCCGTGGACAATTCCTCGGGCGGGCAGGTCTGGGTCACCAGCCCGAAGTGGGGCCCGCTGCAGGGACGTCTCCTGCACATGAGCTACGGCCAGTCCTCCCTCTACGAGGTGCTCACCCAGGACGTCGGTGGAGTCGTGCAGGGCGGCGTGGCCCGCATTCCGCTGAAGTTCGCCACCGGCCTGATGCGCGCGCGTTTTGCACCCCACGACGGCGAACTCTACGTGGCGGGACAGCGCGGCTGGCAGACCAACGGCACGGAAGACGGCGCCATCCAACGCGTGCGTTACACCGGCAAGCCGCACTTTTCGCCCAAGGCGCTGCGCGTCACCGACCGTGGCATCCATGTTGATTTCCACGTCCCCCTCGATGCCGAAAGCGCCGGCAACCCGGACAACTATTCGCTCGAACAATACAACTATCGCTGGACCTCCAACTACGGCTCCAAAGAGTACCGTCCCAGCAACCCAGAGGAACTCGGCCACGACATCCTCGACATCAAAGGGGTCCGGCTTTCGCCCGACCGGAAGTCGGTGTTTCTCGCCGTGTCGGGCCTGCGCCCGGTCATGCAGAGCGAGATCACCATGCGAATCAAGGCCGAGGGCGGCACGCAAATCCCGGAAAAGATCTACCACACCGTCAACGCCGTGGAACGTGAGCCAGGCTCCGACCCCGCCGGAACGCTCGTGACCAGTGGCGCAGCCGGCGACCCCACCGCGGGAAGCGGCGTCGCGCTGACCCTCTCCGCCAACGGAAAAACGGACAGCCGCAAGGACAGGATTGTCGCGCTTCACGTGCCTGCGGGGACGGCGGTTTCCCCGTTTCTACCCAAGGGCGCTTTTGACGCCCGCTGGGAAGGCATTCTTAAGGTGCCGCTGCGCAAGGCGGTCACCTTGAGGGGCGAGGGCCGCGGGCAGGTGAAGGTCAGCGTCAACGGGGCCGTGGTTTTTGAGGGAGCCCTCGCAGAGTCCGGCACTTGCCCCGAGGGGAAGGTCGAGTTGCGCAAAGGCGGCAACGCCCTCACCGTCGAGTACCGCAGCCCGTCCGAGGGGGATGCGACGTTCCGACTGCAATGGGCAGCGTCGGATTTTGCGATGGAACCGGTGCAGCCCTCGGCGTTGTTTGTGCCCTCAGCCGCGGCGGCTGCGCTGGCGGAGGGGGCCACGCTGCGCGAGGGACGCCAGCTTTTCGCACAGGCCAACTGCGTTGCCTGTCATGCGGGCGACGGCGTGCTCACCGCGAAGGGACAGGCCCCCTCGGCGATGCCCGAGCTGGGCAAGCCGGCGCCCCTGCTCGTCGAAGTGGGCGCTCGCTTCAACCAGCAGTGGCTTGCCGAATGGATCCGCGACCCGCACCAGTTCAGGCCGGGGAGCCTTATGCCGGCGCTTTTGCACGGCGCCGCGGCGCCCCAGCAAGCGGCGGATATCGCGGCGTTCCTTGCCTCGCAAGGGGGCGAACCGGGTGGTGCAAACGAACCCTCGTCTGACTTGGCGGCAGGTTCGCGGTTGTTCGGGAATCTCGGCTGCATTGCGTGTCACAGCACGCCTCAAAGCAAGGTGGGCAACGACTTCAACCGCGTACCCTTGCACCACGTGGCCGCCAAGTGGAAGCCGCGTGCCCTCAGCGAATACCTGCTCGATCCGCAGAAATACCACCCGTCATCGCGCATGCCCAAGACTCCCCTTTCCGCGGAGGAGGCGCGGCAGTTGAGTGGGTATCTGCTCTCGTTTGAGAAGCCCGCGCTGCCGGCTGCGCCGCCCGGGGATCTGGCACGAGGGGCGCAACTCTTCGCAACGGTGGGCTGCGTGCAATGCCATGCAGGGGCGCCGGGAACAGCGCCTGCGCTCGCCGCGACCGTCGACAAGGGATGGAACGCGGGTTGTGTCGCGGATTCTGCTGAGAAGCGTGGCAAGGCGCCTGAGTTCAGGCTCGGGGCGAAACAGCGCGAGGCGTTGCGGGCCTTTGCGAAGGCGGGGGTGCGTTCGGTCGAGCAGGACTCACCGCTTGAGTTTGCGCAGCGCGCCGTGACGGATTTGCGCTGTGTGGCCTGCCACCAGATGGACGCCAGGCAGAGCGTGTGGTCTTCGGTCACCGAGGAAGCCAACCTGCTGGGCGCACTCAAAGGCGGGCCGACGGCCCAAAACCCCCACGGCCCGCGGTTCACAACCAGCCTGCCCGCACTCACTTGGGCGGGTGAGAAGCTCCAACCGGCGTGGAGCGCCAAGTTCATTGCGGGGCGGCAGGCGGACAAACCCAGGCCGTACCTGTTTGCGCGGATGCCCGCGTTTCCTGCGGTGGCGGAGGAACTGGCGAAGGGGCTTTCGCACTGGCACGGCTTCAGCGACAAACCGGCTGCCTTTGGCGCACCGGGCGCGGGCATGGCGGATACCGGTGCGAAACTGGTGGGGGATCAGGGCGGGTTTGCGTGCACCGTGTGTCACGACGTGGGCAAGGCGCCGGCGAGCGCGCCGTTTGAGGCGCCGGCGCTGAATCTGGCGTGGTCCGCGGAGCGTCTACGCCTCTCCTATTATGAGCGCTGGCTGTTGAATCCCCAGAGGCTCGATCCGGAGACCAAAATGCCGCGCTATTCGGATGGAAACGTTCGCACCCAGCTCAAGCAGGTGTTCGACGGTGACGGACGCCGGCAATTCGACGCGATCCGGGAGTACCTGTTGCAACTGGCGGCCGAGTAAAGGGCCGTTTGGCTCGCGAATCGAGTCGCCCACCAGGGGAGCCGCCGGCTATTTCCAGACTTCGCGGTCGAGGGAGCGGTAGCTGATGGCTTCCTGCAAGTGCGGCGCCTCGATACGGGGCGCCTCCTCAAGGTCCGCGATGGTGCGCGCCACCTTGAGGATTCTGTCGTAGGCGCGGGCGCTTAGGTTGAGGCTGTGTACCGCAGACTGCAGGAGGGCCGCGCCGCCGCTGTCCAAGACACAGTGCTGCCGGATTTCCCGCGGCCGCATCCGCCCATTGCAGCGGCCACCGCCGCCCAGTCGCACAGACTGCAGCGCCCGCGCCCGAAGGACCCGTGCGCGGATGCTCGCCGAACTTTCCCCGGGTTCGGCGCGTGACATTTCTGCATAGGACACCGCGGCCACTTCCAGATGCAGGTCGATCCGGTCCAGAAGCGGACCGGAAATCCGTTGCCGGTAGCGCTGCACCTGCACGAGCGAGCAACGACAACGCCTTTTTCGGTCGCCGTAAAATCCGCAGGGACACGGATTGAGTGCGGCCACCAGAACGAATTCCGCGGGAAAGGTCAGGCTGCCCGCCGCCCGCGAAATGGTGACGCAGCCGTCCTCGAGGGGTTGACGCAGCACTTCGAGGGTGGGGCGCTTGAACTCGGGGAGTTCGTCGAGAAAAAGCACGCCGTTATGGGCGAGGCTCACCTCGCCGGGAGTCGGATTCGCCGAACCCCCAAGGAGGCCCGCATCCGAAATGCTGTGGTGCGGTGCCCGGAAGGGGCGGGAGGCGACGAAGGCCGGTTGCCGGCCAACCAGCAGGCCGCAGGTGCTGTGGATCTTGGTGGTTTCGATCGCCTCCTCCAACTGCATCGGCGGCATGAGCGAGGGAATCCGCTTGGCCAGCATCGATTTGCCGGAGCCGGGCGGGCCGAGCATCAGCAGATTGTGCCCGCCACTGACCGCTACCTCGATGGCCCGCTTGGCCTGGAGCTGCCCACGGACGTCTGAAAAATCCTCGCCCGAGGATTGCTCCGCATCCTTCTGGAGCAGTTCCCGCGCGTTGTGCGCCGACGGTTCCATCGCGATTTCGCCCCGCAGAAACTGGACGGTTTCACCGAGGCTGCGCATGCCGTATACCTTCAGCCCTTCGACGAGGGCGGCTTCCGGGGCATTCGCCGCTGGGAGCAGGAGGGCGCGGCGGCCGAGACGCCTGGCGGCAAGCGCGATGGGCAGGGCCCCGCGGACGGGACGCACCGCTCCGTCGAGCGCCAGTTCGCCGACGATGCAGTACCCGGAGAGGTCTGGGAGGGGCGTGTCTTCGCAGGCACCCACCAGTCCGATGGCAATGGGCAGGTCAAAGGAGGGGCCTTCCTTGCGGACATCCGCTGGCGCAAGGTTGATGGTGGTGCGCCCCTTGGGCCAGTGGAGGAGGCTGTTGGAGACGGCCGTGGTGACGCGGTCGCGGCTTTCCCGCACGGCGGTGTCGGGCAGGCCGACGATCACAATCGCCATCAATCCGCTCGCGGAGTTGACCTCGATCTCCACCCCGAGTCCGTCGACCCCCTGCACCGCCGCCGAGAACACCTTTGCCAGCATATCTGAGAATCGCATGCGCACCCGCCCCCAAACGGGAAACGGACGGCGGCACACCGGGGATAGGGACGCGGGGACTTTCGGGAGGCCGGTTGCCTTTCCTAGGGGAGTTGTCTAATGTGACGCACAGTGTTCCCCTGATGAAACTCCGCAATCAATTCATAGCTCTGTTCTGCCTTCTGGCGTTTGCGGGTCTGGGGGTTTTGTACGCGCGGATGTGGGTGGTCCAGAAGCCGCGCCAGATCATCCTGTTCGTCAGCGACGCCCTTTCGACCCGCACCCTGACGGCCGCCCGGTTGTATGCGGGCGGCTCCGAGCACCGCTTGGAAATGGAGGAACGCTTTCCGCACATCGCGCTCCTGCGCAACCAGAGCGATGATTTCGCGGTGCCGGACACCGCTTCCGCCGCCACGGCGCTTGCAACGGGGAGACGTTGCCGGCACCGGGCGGTTTCCTCGACCGGCACCGGGCAGGCGATGGAGACGATTTTGGAGCGGGCGCATCGGGAAGGCCGCGCGGTGGGGTTGGTCACCAACGCCCAGGTTTGCGCGCCTTCGGCAGCGGCTTTTTATGCGCACACCCCACGGCCGCAGGAGTCGGAGGGGATCGCGACGCAACTTCACGAAAGGGAATGGCTCAAGGTGGTGCTTGGGGGCGGCAGGGGCGACTTCCAGCCTGAAAGCGAGGGGGGACGCCGGAAGGACGACCGCAATCTGATCGCGGACTGGAAGGCCAAGGGCGTGGAGGTGGTGGGCAGCAAGGCGGAACTCGAATCTGCGACGGGGGGGGAATCAGGCAGGGTGGTCGGGCTCTTCAGCGGTGGCGCTCTGGCGTTCGCAAACCAGATCGAATCCGGCAGCCAGCAACCGTCCCTTGCAGACATGACCCGTCGGGCGATCGAACTGCTGCGCCCGCATCGGCGTGGCTACGTGCTGGTGGTGGATGCGGCGTTGTTCACCGCGGCGTGCGAGTTGAACCAGGGCGAGCGGGCGTTGCGCGAAGTGCTGGCGCTGGACGAAGCGGTCGCCGCCGCGTTGCGTGAGGCGGGAGACAAGGCGCTCGTGCTGGCTGTGGGGCGGCACGGGACAGGCGGCCTGACGCTGAGCGGTTACCCCCTCCGCCGGCAGAAGCGCGCGGAATTTTTGGGACTCGACCCTGCCGGCTATCCCTACCTGAGTTGGGCGACCGGCCCAAACGGCCCCCAAGGCGGCAACGCCGGGCCCAGAAACGAGCCCGCCGCCGTCCTGCAACCCTCCGCACTGAACACGGCCGAAGACATGATCGGCATTGGCCGAGGCCCCGGAGCGGAACGGCTCACCGGGTTTCTGGACAACATTAAGATATTTGAAATCCTGCGGGACGCCCTTTAACCGGGGCGCGCGGCGGTCCTCCACTTCGAATTTAAAATATGGCGATCCTAGTAACTGGCGGCGCGGGCTTTATAGGCTCGAATTTTGTGTTGGAATGGCTGGCATCCGGTGGCGAACCGGTGGTCGTGCTCGACAAGTTGACCTACGCAGGGAACTTGGAAAACCTGGCTTCGGTCCGCGAAGACGGGCGTTTCACTTTTGTTCACGGCGATATCGCCGATCAGGCGCGCGTGGCGGGCCTCCTGCAGGAACACGAGATCCGGGCGGTGGTGAACTTTGCCGCCGAAAGCCATGTGGACCGTTCGATTCACGGGCCGGCGGAGTTCATCCAGACCAACGTGGTGGGGACCCTGCAACTGCTCGAGGCGGTGCGGGCGTTCTGGGGCGGGCTTCCGGCCGGACCCAAGGAAGCGTTCCGTTTTCTGCACGTTTCGACCGACGAAGTGTATGGGTCGCTCGGGGAGCACGATCCCGCCTTTACCGAGGAACACCTCTACCAGCCCAACAGTCCCTACTCGGCCTCCAAGGCGGCGAGCGACCATCTGGTGCGGGCCTACCACCACACCTACGGGCTGCCGGTGCTCACCACCAACTGTTCCAACAACTACGGCCCCTACCATTTCCCGGAGAAACTCATCCCCCTGATGATCCTCAACGCCCTCGGCGGCAAGCCGCTGCCTGTGTACGGCGACGGCCGCAACGTGCGCGACTGGCTCTATGTCACCGACCATTGCTCCGCGATCCGCAGGGTGCTGGCGGACGGCCAGCCCGGGCGCACCTACAACATCGGCGGACGCAACGAAAAAACCAATCTGGAGGTGGTCCAAACCCTGTGCGCCATTCTGGACCAGGTGCAGCCGCGGGCAACCGGGGGCTCCTACTGGGAGCAGGTGCAGTTTGTCAAAGACCGGCCCGGCCACGATCGGCGTTACGCCATCGACGCCTCCCGTATGGAAAAGGAACTCGGCTGGCTGCCGCGCGAAACTTTCGAAACCGGCATTCGCAAAACCGTCCAGTGGTACCTCGCCAATCCCGAGTGGGTGCAGGGGGTGACCTCCGGCGCGTACCGGGCTTGGGTGGACAAACAGTACGGCGGCTAGCCCCGCTCCAGAATGGCCGACGATGCAAACAGCCTGGTTCTGCGGTCCGACCCGAATGCGCTGGTTACTGCAGATCCTGCGAAGGCCCTGCTGACAAGGATGAGCGGCTCGGTGCTGCTGGTCGCGTCCCAAATGGCGGTGGAGACGGTCGGCGGGCTGTTTTCGGTCGCCGGAATCCAGCTCAAGGCATCGGATCATTCCCAACTGCAGGCATGGGCCGGCGCGGCGGGCGTGTCCGCCGAGGATTTGGTCAGGCAACTGCAGCAAACCGTGTTTGATTCCGTGGAGGTCGACGAAATCCGCTTCCAAGTGGATGAAGGTTCGATTGTCAGTCTTGCGTGGGACTTGCGGAAATTGCCTGTGGGTTCCTTTGAGACCCACGTGGAAGGCCTCAAAATCCGCTCTCTGGCGATCTTTTATCCCGAAGACGCCGCGGTGTCCGACCCGGTGGAGCGTTCCTTGAAGCTGAATCTGCGCGACCTTTCCTTTTTGGAATGCCGGGGCATCGGGCTGGCCGAACTGGATCTGTCGAACCTGCCGGGGCTGCGGGTGCTCCGTTGCGGAAACAACCGGCTCACGAGTCTGGAGCTCTCAAAGGTGCCCCGGTTGCAGGTGCTGCGCTGCTGGAGCAACCAACTCACGGAACTGGATCTGAGCGGCACGCCGGAACTCCAAAGCCTCTGGTGTGCCGGCAACCGGCTCAAGGAACTCGACCTTTCGCGTGTCCCCGGGTTGCAGGTGCTTTTTGGATGTGAAAACCAGCTGGAACGGTTGGATTTGGGGGGGACGCCCGGGCTGCAAACCCTCTGGTGCGGCAGCAACCAACTGGGCGAACTGGACCTTCGAAACGTGCCCGCCCTTCAGGCGCTCCGTTGCGGCAACAACCGCCTGACCACACTGGATCTCTCCAACGTGCCCGCCCTGCAGGGCCTTAAATGCGGCAACAATCTGCTCACCGAACTGGACCTTCACAACGTGCCGGCGCTCCAGGGCCTCGACTGTGCCAACAACCAACTCCGCGAACTGGATTTAGGCAACGCCCCCGCACTCCGCGGCGTTGATTGTTCCAACAACCGGCTCACCCGGTTGAATCTCGGAAACGTGCCTGAACTCCAAAAGCTCTATTGCTCGGACAACCAACTGCAGGAGCTGGATTTGGGCAGCGTCCCCGACCTCCAAAAGCTCTACTGTTCAAACAACCAGCTGCGGGAGCTGGACTTGGGAAATGTGCCGCATCTGCAGGTGTTGCACTGCGGCAACAACCAGCTCACCGAATTGGAGTTGAGCAACGTGCCGGGACTGCAGGATCTGCAGTGTTGGGAGAGCCAGTTGACCGAACTCGACCTCACCAACGTGCTCGACCTACAGGAACTCCATTGCGGCAACAACCAGCTCACGGAACTGGACGTTTCCAGACTGGTCAACCTTCACTCGTTGGACGCCCGCTGGAACTGCCTCTCCCAGATCAACGCCGCCAGACTGGCAGAATCCTGCGAGATCAAGGTCGATCCGCACGTGAAGGTCATCGAACAAAAAGGCCGGCGCTGGGGTACCGAGTAACGTGAACGACGCCCTTTGGATCCTGTTTTGCATCGATTCGGCCGGGCCGGCCGCCGCCCCTTACGCGGTGGAGATCGCCGCCCAGCACATGCGGGGGTGGAGTCCCGAGGGTGACCCGTTCCACCGGTTGCTCAAGCCCCGCGAAGGCCCGGTTTCGGGGGGGTCCGTTCTTTTTTCGCGGCCCCTTGAAACGCTGGAACGGGACGGTCTGCTCCCGGACGCCGTGTATCGGGAGCAGATCGCCTATGCGGGCACCGCTCCATGGGTGGCTTACGGGCTGGACAAGCAGTGGGACATTCTACGTGCCGACTGGCAGCGGCTGGAAATGCAACCGCCGGGCGAACGCGGCTTTTGCGCGGCCAGCCTCACCCAGCGGCTCCTGGATCCGCTACCCGCGGGCAACTGCAAGGTGGAGATGCTCCGCCAGTTTTACCAGCTCCCCGCGCGCCTCCCTGAATCCGCCCTGAGCCAGTTGCAGACGCTCGTCGATCTGCTTGCCACCGTGTTGCGTCCGATTGCCGAGACACGTGGGCTGCACACCTGGCAGCAACTGGTGGAGTTCACTCTTGAGCCGTGGTTTCCCTCGCGGATCACTTTTGGGAGGTTCAAGGGGCGCCTGTTCTACGACGCCCTCCAGGATCCCGAACTTGCCAAGTGGCTGGAATGGCTGGCCGCCTCCTCCAACGAACAGAGCGCTGCGATGGGCGCTTGGTATTTGCAACGCCTAAAGAGGTTTGCCACTGGAGCGGGCGTCGCTGTCCCCCCTGGCTCGGCCGGCTCGCAGTCGCCAACCCGCGGGGAGGACACCGCGGTTGCAGGAGACACCGGGGGAGGTCCTGAGGAGACCGTCAACGACCCCGCGGAGGAACGGCTCAAGGCGCGCGTCGCGCAGGCGAAGGCCCGTCTGGCCGAACTCGAGGCGGCCTACACCATCGAAAAGCGGGCGGTGGAAACCGCGCAGAGCCTCCTCTTTGGTGTGCTGCGGCCGTATTTCCACAGGCGGGACAAGCTCGCTCTGGTGGTGCGATACCGGCGTGGGTTTCTCGACGCGCTGCTCGCAGGAGGCGAAGAGGAAGCCGAAACGGTCGCCCGGGAAGGCGAGACCGCGGCGCAAAACACCGACGCCGAATACGAGCAAGCCGCAGCATCACTGGCGGATCGCAAGGCGCTCAACGAGGAGGAGGAAGAGGAACTCAAACGCCTTTGGAGAAAGCTCGTGGGATTGTTCCATCCGGACCGCTTTGCCCTCGAGCCGGACAAGCAGGAGGCCTATGCGCAGCTCACCCGAGAGATAAACGATGCGCGGGACAAGGGGGACATTGAACGGTTGCGTGAAATCGTCCGCGATCCGGAGGAGTTCATGGCCAAGATGGGCCTCAGTCAGCTCAATTTTGCGAATGAACAGGAGGTTCCCGGTCTCGAGAAACTACTCAACTCATTGGAGAGTATGATTTTGTCGACGCTTGAAGCGCTCGGGATCCTGCGAAAGGACCCTGCGTACGAGTTGCACCGGCTCAACGAAAGGATCCCGGGTTTTATCGAGGAAGCCGCGAAAGAACAGGCGCGCAGGGTCGAGATGGAGATCGAGGCGCTCGAGGAGGAAGCGGTCCGTCTGGAGCGCGAGATCACCGAACTCAACGGCGGGTCCGGAGCGGGAATTTAACGCCCGGAGCATCCGCTGCCGGGCGGGATGCGGGGTGTCACGCGGGCCGCGGTTCTGCGGAACGACCAAACTGACCCCCTGCGTCCGGAAGCATCCCGAAAATCTCCACACCGAGCCACCTTTGGCGGAGAGCTGTCCCTCCCACCGCTTGTGTCCGGGTGGGCTCAAAAACGGTCCCGGCCTGCCGGGAAGGGCTAAAACTTGTACGTCAGACGCGCCCGGAACATCCGCGGCTC
>JBILKV010000126.1:0-12476 GCA_044376515.1 Chthoniobacteraceae bacterium
GCACCGGCCCAAAGGCGAACTCATGGTAGTTCCCCGTCATGCCGAACCCATCCCAGACGGTTTCATAGCGGTCGGCTTTGCCGCTTCCCTTGGAATCAGAGAGGCGGGTGAGTTCTGCGCGCTGCATGACAAGGAAGCTGCCGTCGGCCTCGGGCAGGATGCCCAGGGGTTCGTGCAGACCTTCGGCAAAGATGTTCCACGCCTTGGATTCGGGCGAATACACGCCGATTTCACCGCGGTGGAACGCCACCGCCATGCGCCCATCTGGCAGCGCTGCCAAGGCGCCCACCTGGGCGTCCAACCCCTGCGGCCCCTTCACCTGGGTGACCTTGTAGAATCCGCGCATGCTTTCGTCCTTCCGATCCTGACGGGACTCCGGCTTCGGCGCTTTTTTGGATTGGGCGGGGGAAGCCGCGGCGAGGCTGCCGGCAACGCCGCCCGACGGGCTGAGTCCCGCGTGCGAGTGCGCGCCGTGGGCAGCGCCTGCGTGTGAAGGCGCCGCGGGTGCGGCCGGTTGCACGGGGCTAGGCGCCGCTGCGACGATGTCCTTGCCCTTCAAAAACACGCTGAACTCCTGCGCCTTGGAAGCGGGAATGTCAAAGCCGCCCCCCTTGCGATTCGTTCCCGAAGGACAGGACCAGAGCGACTCCTCCCCTTGTTCGAACACGAAACCCACGGAGGCTTTGCGGCCCGGCAGACGGAAGCGTAGCTCCAGCGCACCGTTCACCGCCTGGACGGTTTGAAACACCTCCTGCCCACCCAGTTTGAAATGAAACTCCGGATTGCCCGCCTCGAGACTGTACCCCAGAAACTTGGGCTCCGCAGCTTCCACGGGACCTCCCTGCCTTGATTCGGTCAGCACCAGCGGAAACGCGCTCGAAGTCCACCAAGGTGCATCCCCCAGTTCGGCAAGCTCCTTGCCGTTGCCGCGCCAGTGGGCGGAGCCATCCAAAAACGGACCGCTCCACACATACCGCAACCGGCAGGAACCAGCGTCAAAGCAGTAGTTTTCGGTCCCCGGGAGGGCGACGGCAATCGAGGCGGGGCCGGAGTCGGGCAGGAACATGCGCTGCACAAAGGGCCGCCGGCCGCCGCCGGCCAGTCCCTTCTCGAGCGTCAGTTGGGGGATGTTCGGATCCTTGGCCAGGGGTGGCATGATCACGCCCACGTACAAAGCTCCGTACATCAACATGCCGTGGCCGGGCACCGTGCAAACATACCCGTAGACACCGGGTTCCGTCGGCACCGTGAACTCGAGTTTGAGTTTGCCCTCGGGATCCACCGTTTTTCCGCTGCTCACAAGGATGGCCGGATGGCTTGGGACAAACCCCGCGTTGGGGCCGTCCGCACCCATGTCCATGGCCAGTTTGACGATTTCCTGAACCCGGCCCGGCTGGACCAAAAGAAAATTGTGCGGCTGATGCGAGGGATCAGCGTTTTCGAGTTCAATGGAAAGGAGTTCGCCGGGTTTGGCTTCAAACCGGGGAGGCGAAAAGCGGAGGCCCTCAGCCATCTCCAACACGACGACCCGCGGCTTTTTCGCGGCACTCTTGGCGGGTTTCGGAGCCGCTGGCTTCTCCTGAGCTTGAACGGACAGGATCGGGGCAAGCAGAAAAGCGCCTGCAACAAGGTGGGATGCTCTCGGGAAGGACATCCCCGCAGGGTGAACGAGTCCCGCACTAATACCAAGGTTTCGCGCAGACAAAACACAAACGCCGGTCCCCCGTCGACTTCTGCAGAGCGCGCACCGAAGCATCCGAACCCCGCCGAAGGGTTTGGCGCCTCCCCCGGGAAACTACACCACCGGCCGCTTGGGGGCTTGGATGATCACTTTTTGAGTTGCGTCCAGCGAATCTTTGGCATCCGGCAGGCCCTCCCGCATCGTGGCAAGGTAGGCCTCCGTGAGTTGCATTGCCTCGGCTCGCGGCAAGAGGTCCGCTGCGTTCTCAAGTTGAAGCCTCTCGCTGTATTCGCGGAAATCCAACCGGATCTTGCCCACGGTCAGCAACTGAACGATGACCCCCAGGGTATGGGCGCTGGTACATCCCATTTTGAAAATGTACTCGTCCATTTTTTCGGCAAGCGAAACGGAAGCGTTTTCGGTACCGGGCCCGAGTCGTCCCGAAACATTATTCGTCCGGGTTTGAGCAATCCGAATTGCACTTATGTTGACGGAGGACATCCCATTTTTCTAGGTGAGACTATTTAAGGTGTCCAAGCGGCATTCGTTCCCTTGGCGAAAATATCCGCGTGCGATCTGAATCTCCGTGACTACGCGGCCCGACCTCAAAAACGAAAAGAGATTGCCTGCTTGACACACCTCAAACCGAAAAAAGGGCCAAGGCCAAGACCCAAGTCCTAGGGCGCCTTGGGCAGTTGCGGGTCAAACAAGTGGAGAGCCCCGGTAGCACAATAGACCGACAACCGGCTGCCGTCCGGACTCCAGCTCAGCTGCACGGGCACGGTGGAGAAAATCCCGTACTCCTGAATGAGCTCCTTCTTGGAGAGGTCCCAGATTCGGACAAAAAAGTCGTCGGAGCAGGTAGCCAGCACCGGAAGCTTGGGATTCCAAGCGACGTCCTGCAACGGGCCGTCGTGGACACGCAGCGTCTCGAGCACTTCGAGCGTTTCAGCGTCGCGGATCCGGACCTTCATGTCCACGCCGGCCTCGGCGATCCTGGTGCCGTCGGGTGCGACCGAAACCGCGGCAGCAACGGGAGCCGGAATCTGGTGCAGTGCCGTCCCGGTCGCCACATCCCAGAGGATCAGATTCTGCGTTTTGATGTCCTCTCTACTTGTTCCGTTTGACTTGTAAAGGGGGGCTAGTTCGACCACGCGTCCATTGTCCACCCAGCGGACACGGAGGCGATCGGAGGGCGGTAACAATCCTTTACGATCCATCTTGGACAAAACGCCCCGCGTTCCGGTGCTGTAGACGATTGCATCGAGCCAGACCAGACTGCCATCTGGGCTGACTTGAGAGAAATAGGAACCGCTCCTGTGCACGGGCACCACCACCGCGTTGGCAAGCTGGTTGCCGGTGACGTTGAGAACCTTCAACTCGGGCTCCATCCTGTGCCAAACAACCACCCGCTTGCCATCGCGACTGGTCGATGGCTGAAAATATGGATTGTCCGTGATGCCTTGCTCAAAAATCATCCGGGACTGCGGCCTGCGAGTGTCAAACATCCGGATGGGAGCGGGGATGTTCCCACTCTTCCGGCGCTCTTGCAGAAGCACTTTCCAAGGCTGGTCGAGAAAAACAAAACCGCCAATCGGGGGATATTCCAGCACTTCAAAGGAACTGTCAGGCTTGACCTTTGGGATTTCAAAAACCTTGATTTCACTCGCACGAGAGACGAGCAGGCGGTCAGGGATCACCCCGTTACCGGGCTGGTGGAGGAGGCTCCATTCCATGCCGCTCAAGCGCGGAATTTCCACGGGGCAGGTACGGATTGCTGTTCCGTCCAAATCACTCCACAGCTGCAGCACCGCCGCCGAATCAGACACCCAGCTGAGGGTTGCAATCATATTTCGCTCAGGAACATGCACAAGAGCCGCCCTGTTTGCAGCGCCCAGTGGCAGCCGGATTTCAAACTCCACCCTCCCCTCGGTCATTTCCATCTTCCGATAGACGTCCCTCCCAATGGCGTACAGAGAGGTCCACTCGGGATCCCCTGCAAACTTGTCCACGTGTCCGTGATTAAAAAGACGTGGGCTCGGCACCCGAACCGCCTCTTTGACAACAAAGCCGTTGCGGGTGCCAAACTTCATCATCCATTTCGCGCCGAAATAGACCCCGACAGCCCCCGCTTTTTTGAGGAAGTCAGCGTTTAATCCTCCCGGATCCGAGAGGTCCCACAACAACTGCCCGCCTGCGGCGTCGAACACAGCCATGTAGCCTGAAGCCTTCTGCACCAACAGGGAAAGTCCATCCGGACTGAACTTTAGCAAGTTTGGATATGGATAGTTGGCTCCCGAAACTGGAATCTCCAACAGTCTCCGCGGCTTCTCCAAGGACCATACGTCAATGATGCAATCCTTGGAACTCTCAGCCGGCTTATCGACAATCCTGAATACGGCGGCCCGCTTCGCATCGGGCGAGACAGCGAAAGCGGACCCGCCGAGCGAGCCGAACTCGAGCAAATCCCTTCCCTCTCCTGAAGAGATGCTGATTTCCCGCAGGAAGCTTTTTTTGGTGGTGCTCCGGTAATTGAGGCTGAAGAGCGCGTCCGGTTTTGTGGGGTGGACCCGGAGTGCCACCGGTGGAACCCCTGCGGGGGTCTCCAAAGTGCGCACCGAGGCGTCCGACGCGCGTCGCAGGTAGCGCCATTGTTGATCGCGCAGGTCTACCGGAACCGCGTCCAGCGCCCTGCGTATTCCACCGATATCGAGGGCTTGTTCCGAGGCCTCGGCTGCCGCAACGTGAGCTGCAGCCGTGGCCATTCTCGCTTCCTCCCGCTCCTCCTTGGCGATCCTCTCGTTTTCGCCGGCGATGCGTGCCTGATTGTCTGCGCGCTCCGCGTTCGCAGCGGCCTGCAGGGCGTTGTCCGAGGCAATCGCGGCCTGGCGCAGCGCGTCAAGGGCGCTCGCCTTGGCCCGCTTTTCACTCTGGGCAAGCCTCACGGTGAAAGCGCTCGCCCCCGCCAACAGCACAATCAAGAGCAGGGAAACCATCTTGTGGCGCTTCAGAAACAGCTGGGCCAGACGGGTCAGTCCGGCCTCCTCCGCGATGGTGGCGAAACCGTTTTGGTAGGATTCCAAGTCTTGGGACAACTCAAGCACCGAGGCGTACCGCCCCTCCTTGTCCCTGGCCATCGCCTTCCGGGTGACCGCACACAGGGCGTCTGGAATGCCGGCCTTCATTTTGAGTGCCCCCCTCTCATTGAGGAAGCTAGCATTACCACACTCCATCATTTTGGTGGTTTGCCCGTTTCTGACTTTGTCGAGCACCTCCGCCACGCTGCTCCCCTCCACCGGAGGACGCAGCGTCAGGAGCGCGTAGAGCATCCCGCCCAGGGCGTAAATGTCGGACCGCTCGTCCAGCGTGGCGTATTCTCCCTGCGCCTGCTCGGGCGACATGTACTGCGGGGTTCCTTCAATGAAACCCGGATGGGCCCACTCTTCCGCGGCGATGCCCCGTTTGGGCAATGCCTTGGCAAGGCCCCAGTCCATCACGAGCACCTCGCCGAATTCACCCACCATCACGTTTTCCGGCTTCAAGTCCCGGTGGATGAAGCCCCGGTCGTGCGCGAAGGCAACCGCGTCGCACACCTTGCGAAACACCCGCAATAGACGGGCCCGGGAAAAATACGCAACCGTCTTGGGATCCCCCGCGGCCACCTGCCTCAACACCTCCCGCAGCGTCCGCCCCTCCACAAGGCGCATCGCATAAAACGGGCGCCCCTGCGCATCGCTGCCCAAGTGGTACACGGGAACGATGTTCGGATGCGTGAGCTCCGCCAGCACCCGTGCCTCGTGGCAGAACTGCGCGCGCGCTCTCTCCTCGGTTGACCCGCTCACCTTGACAGCCACGTGCCGCTCCAGACCGGGGTCCTGCCCTGCAAAAATGCGCCCCATGCCGCCGCGGGCGATCTCGCCGTGGAGGGCGTAATCCATGTGTACTGGAACGCTTTTCTCCAAAAACAACTCGGCCGCCGGCATCTGAAAAGAAAGCGTGGCCCCGTCGGGAAACGCGTCCAGCGACTCGGGCGGGACATGCAACTGCGGGGTGATGCGTTGGGTGCTCTCCAGCCCGTCCTCGGCCGGGCGCATCCGCACGGAGGCGGGGTGCACCAGGCGCTGGGTCTGCTCCGGCGACAAACCGCCCTCGGTCACGACTCCCGCAAACTCCACCTCCAGCGTCACGCCGCCAAGTTGCACCGTGACCGGACACCGCGCCTCACGGGCCGACTCGAGCCGCTCCCCTCCCAAAAACGTCTCCCCCCCATCCCCCAGCGGCTCCACCCTCACATTCTCTCCGGAGAACGTCAGAAGCGCGTGGTGGCCCGCCAATCCTTCACCCAGCGCGGCAATCTCACAATCCGGGGAGCTCCCGACCACGTAGGAGCCCTCCCCAATGCGCAGCGTGCGAACCATGCCCACCGCCCCGTGTACACCGATATTCCAGAAACGGAGCGCCATAAATTGCAACGGAGAAGAGGAATTTCCAGCCCGGGATCGGCGTCCGCGGGTTTGAACTGGAGCGCTTCATGTCTCCGAGTCAGGTCTTGGAGGCTAGATCACCGACCGCTTGGGAGCCTGAATGATGACTTTCTGAGTTGCGTCCAGCAGATCCCCGGAATCGGGAATCCCCTCCCGCATCTTGGAAAGGAAGGCCTCTGTCAGTTGCATCGCTTCGGCGCGCGGCAGAAGGTCTTGCACGTTCTCAAGTTGGAGCCGCTCGCTGTACTCGCGGAAATCCAACCGGATTTTGCCCACCGTAAGCAACTGGACGACGACCCCCAAAGTGTGGGCGCTGGAGCAACCGAGCTTAAACAGGTACTCCTCCATCTTTTCGCCAAGCGAAATGGAGGCGGTTTCCGTGACGGGCCCAAGCTGTCCTGAAGCGTTGTTCGTCCGGTTCTGGCTGATTCTAATTTCACTTAATTTTGGGGAGGACATTCCCCGTGCATAGGCTGGACCACCGGACATGTCTATGCGGCATTTACGCTCTTGGTGAAATATTCCCACCCGCCCTGCGCCCAGAGAAACGCGAAACCAAGCCGGACAGAACCAAAACAGACGAAAGCGCCCGCGGCCTGCGGCGGAGGCCCCGGGGGCCGCCGTGCACCCCCACTGGGCGGCGGCAGGCCCGCCACGCACTGGGGGCGGTTCGGCGGCGGCTTAGTTTTTCCCGGCGGGTGCTTTCTGCGCTGCCGGAACGGCGGGGGCGGATTTCAATTCCGTGCGGATTGATTCGGCCACCTGCACTCCCAAAAAATCGTAGCCAGCTGGATTGAAATGCACGTCGTTCGGGTTTTGGTACGTCTCCAAACTGGGCGCGACTTTTGAAAAAAGGTCGTCCACGCCGTGGCGGCGTCTCTTGATGATCCCGGCGGCAAGTGCGTTGCGTTCGACAATGGAGGCGGATTTCTGGCCCTTGGAGGGGTCGTCAGGGATGGGCGTCGTGCTGGCCCACACGATCCTCGCTCCGCTTTTCTCCATCCGGTCGAGAAGTTCCTCGAGGCGCTTGGCGTAGTCCGCGGGCGGAGTGGCCCGGTCGTGAATCCCAAAGTTAAAGTGGATCAGATCCCACTGCTTGTCCCCCAACCAGACATCCAGCTTGCGCAAGCCGTTCGCCACGGGGCCGCAATTTTCAGGCGCCCTGTGGACGTTGGCCACACCTTTCAATTCCTTCCGCACGGCCTGCGTGTAGCCCCGGGACACCGAGTCGCCGATGAGGAGCACCCTGGGCAGGCCCTCCACCTCCGCCACAAAATCCCAGGCGTTGGATTTCCCAGAGGCTTTCTCGCCCTTGTGAATCGGGAGATAGAATGCGCCCAGGTTTTCCTGAAGCACGCGCTCCCAGGCCTGCTCCGCTGGGGACAACGTCGCGACCACGGCTTGGTAGCGCTCCTCCAAACGCCGGTCGGCCGCCACCTTCTTTTCGGCAGCCTCCTTTGCGTCGGAAGGCTCCCCCTTGGGCGGGGTGGCAGATTGCTGGGCGAGGGCGCTTCCAACAAAAATGGGCAGGAGCAACAGGATTCTGGGGACCATGGAAAGCATGAGTGAAATTAATCTGAAACCGTGTCCGTCGGCGACTCGTTCCCTATGGTCCGGACAGGGGAAAAGAGGTGTGCGTACCGCAGACTCCAGTCTGGGGGAAGACGCACAGGACGACCGGCGGGCATCTGGACCAGCGCCAACAGCTGGCGCGCCACCACCATCAGGACGTCGTCCGAACTTCGGCGGATGGAAAAACCACACCAGAACCGGCTCCGGTTGAGGGATTCCAGCCAGCCGTCGATGTGGAGTTTGTCTCCGAACACGGCGGGACGCTTGTAGTCAATCTCGGTGCGCGTCACGACTGGGAAAATCCGGGTTTGGGCCATCTCAACGATGCCCATCCCGAGTTGTTCCGCAAGCAGGGTGCGCGCCGTCTCGATGAAGCGCAAATAGGCGATGTTATGGACCACCGCGGCGCAATCGGTGTCGAAGAACATGACCTGCACCTCGGTCCGGATCCTCGGCCTTTGAGGGGGCTCGACAGGCTCCATGTTACTGCCTTTCGTACTCTCCCTTTCCCACCTTGTGGAACACGGAGAACCCGGCGTTCTTGGCCTGAGACACCGAGAGGGGCTTGAGGACGCTGGGTGTGGAGAAGGTGCTGATGAGCTTCTGCACGGGTTTGCGGCAAAGCGGGCACTGCTCGAGCGGAGGCGCGCTGAGGGGCCGGTTGAGGGAGAAGCCGCCCTTGCAGATGCGACATTCGCCTGAGCAGGGTGCGTACTCGTAGATGGGCATGGTCGGGGGGGCGTGGGTGTTCTAGCTCTGCGTGCCGAGATACGCCACCCAGTCGGGGGGCAGTTCGGCGCGCTCGATGGAGTCCGCGATCCGTCCCTCGGCCTCGGGATCAAAAACAGTAGTCGTGCCGTACACCATGATCGCGTCGGTGGAGCCCTCCACCTTGATGGCGTGCGCCACCCCGGGAGGAATCAGCACGCCGGCGTGGGAGCCGCCGCCGCTGTCGTCGCCCTCGATCAGAAATCGCATGATCCGCCGCTCCATGCCGGCCCGTTCATCCACCAGAAACATCTCGACGTTACCCTGGATAAAAAACATCGAATCCCACTGCTCCCTGTCATAGGGCCGCTCGGAGGGGGCGGCTTCGGGGGCAAGGTAGAGGCGGCGGAACCAGTCGACCGGATCCGTGCCATCGGGAATGTAGGGCGGATGGATGTGAAACCCCTTACAGGTCCCCGCGAACATCCGGGCGGTCGCCCACTGTTTGGGCCAGTAGTCCAGTTTCCCAGGGATCCCCTGCCCTGCGCGAATGAATTCCCCGAAATAACCGCGGTGCCTCTGGCGGTAGACCTTGCGCGGGATCAATTCCACTCCCGGAATCCAGGTGTTCGCCAGAGCCTGCCTGTCGGCGGCGAGCAGTTCTCCCACGGTCACTCCAGAAGTCCGCAGTCGCTCCTCAAGCGGGGAGGTTTGATAGTTGCGATGGGTCATCGCGCCGAGCGCCGCAGTATTGAGTCCAGTCCAACGGTCCATGATAATTTAAACGAGAGCAGAGCGGATTTTCGAATGCTTCCTAGCCGTGTTCCCTAGCAATTGCAACCCGCCTCGATAGCGGCGGCCAGCGCGTCCACCGCCTTTTCCAGTTCCTGATCCGTGATGCAGAAGGGCGGCATCAGGACCAGCGTATCCAGCACGGGCCGGGTGATCAGTCCAAATTCGCGGGCCGCCAGACACACCTTTGCCCCCATGCGCGAGCCGGCCTCGAAAGGAATTCCCCCCGGTCGGCGCAGCTCAATTCCGGCCACGAAACCGCACTGCCTGATCTCATGAACGAAAGGACTGGCTCGAAGCCGCGTGTCTAGCAGACCGGCCATGCGCCGGATCTGCCCCTGCAGACGCGCAAGCACTCCTTCCTCCCTGAATATCGCCAGGTTTTCCAGAGCCACCGCGCACCCCAAGGCATGCCCGCAGTAGGAGTGCCCGTAGTAGAGGGTCCGCTCCGGGCCGCCCAAAAATGCCCGAAACACCCGCTCGGTCGTGAGCGTTGCAGCCAGCGGCAGATACCCCGCGGTGAGCCCCTTGGCCAGTGCCAGAAAATCGGGAACCACGTTCTCCCGCTGGCAGGCGAACATCGTGCCGGTCCGACCGAATCCGGTGAGTACCTCGTCTGCGATGAGGAGCGCACCGGACCGGTCGCACCAAGCGCGCACTTGGGCGAGCGTCCCGGGCGGCCAGAGCCTGATTTGGTTGGCCCCCTGCACGAGGGGCTCTATCACCACCCCGGCGATCGTTTCAGGGGCAAGCCGCTCCAAATCCTCCGGGTCGGACACGCGTTCCACCGGAAAATGCCAGCCGGCGAACCGATCCGTAAAAGCCGCCACCCCGCCAAGGCTGGCCGCCCCGAGCGTGTCGCCATGGTAGGCGCCCCCGAACGCGGCGAAGGTGCGTCGGTGCGACTGCCCGGACAACTGCCAGAACTGGACGGCCATCTTGAGGGCAACCTCGACCGCCGTGGAGCCGTTATCGGAGAAAAAGACCCGCTGGAGGGTGTCCGTCGGCCAGAACTGACACAACGCGGCGGCAAGCTCGGCCGCGGGCTGATGGGTCAACCCAAGGAAGGAGGAGTGGGCGAATCGTCCCAACTGGTGCTTGAGGGCGGCGTCGAGACGAGGGTTTTGGTGTCCGTGCAGGTTGGTCCAAATCGAGGAGTTTCCGTCCAAATACCACCGGCCGCGGTCGTCCTGAAGGGACGCACCGCGGCCTTGCACAATCACCAGTGGGTCTGCGGCGCACCAATCCAACATCTGGGTGAACGGGTGCCAGAGGTGGCAACGGTCCAAGTCCGCCGCCGTCCCGCCGGCAGCCGCGTTTTCGGTGGTTGCGGAGGGGGAAGGGAGTGGGAGCGGCACCCCGACAACCTACGCCGCCGTCCGAGCGCGTTGGAAGCAAGGATCGCGCCTCACGCGACTACCCGCCCCGTGGAAACCCGCACATCTGGGATTCACAACGGGTTCGGGCTTGGTTAGAACCCAGCGAAATGAACGCCCGGCTGATTGACTTCATGGACCCCAACCGCCCGCTCGCCAAGGCCGCGCTGGACTTGGATTGGACCACCGTCGTCGCGCTTTTTCCCGAGGCGAATCTGGACGGTTACGATGCGCCGCGGATCTGGGTACTGGCCTCCATTCTCATTCTCGGAGAGATCTCAGGCCTCTCTGAAAACGAAGTGTTGAGCCGCTGGCCCGAGAACCCTTACTGGCAGGCCTTCTCGGGTTTCGCCCAGTTTCAATGGAAAGCGCCAGTCACACAGGCGGACTGTCTGACCTTCCGCAGGTACGTCGACGCCCCGCGGGCAGCCCGTCTCTCGACCATCGCCCAGTCCATCCTCCAAGCCAGACCGCTCGAACCGACGGCTCTGGAAGCGGTGCCACTCGCCTCCGGACCGTCCATCGGGGAAGCGCTGGCCCTGCGCCAACTGCATTTCCTCCAACCTCAGCCGCCTCAGCCCTACAAGGCCCCAGTCCGTGCCGGACTCCAAAACGGGATCAAGCAAGCCTACGCAAAGGCAGCTGCGCCCACTCAGACTCCCCCAGCCGCCGCCCAGGATCCCGGCGCCACGGCGGAGGCCAATGCCGCCTCAGGCCCCGAGCCCACCGGAGCCGCGCAAACCTCCAGCAACGAACACGCGCCAACTTCCACCACTGCGGCCGTACCTTTGGAGCAAACACCGCCTGCAGCCATCCCAGAAAAGCCAGTGGTACCCCAGTTTGCACAAACTTACACGCTGCTCGTGAAAAAAGCGGTGCCAACTGCGGTCCGCCCGCAGTCATCCGGCATTGATGGTCTGGCCTCCCCAGAGCCCCAGATCTCCAACCTTCAGGTTGCCGCTCCATCCGATTCAACACAACCTCCTATAGCCCAGCCGCTCGTCGCCCCTCTCAACGCTCCTGGCCCCGAATTATCCCCCACCGTGTCGCGAACGCCGGGCGCGGGAGCTCCTCAATTTGACACGACCGCACCCTTTATGAGGAAGGCGCTCCCTGACGAGCCCGTCACAATGGAGGTGGTCGTCACTGGGGACGCTCCGATGCGTTTCCAGTGGGAGACCTTTGACAACGCGCAGGGGGCGGCCACGCCTATCGCCGGATGCAACGAACCCACTCTGACCGTTGCACTTGAAGCAGGCGACGCAATGCTGGCCTTTCAGTGCAGGGTCAGCAACAGTGCTTGCCCACAGGGAGTCGTCAGCCGGACTTTCTTTCTTAAAAAGGCCCCCATCCCTCCCCCTCCGGTCGAAACACGCCCCATCCAACCGGTGAAACCCGCTCCTGCGCGAAAAGCCCGTTAAGCCGGCCCTACCTCCTTGCTCTCGAACCCACCGGAAGGTTTTCCAAAAAACAGCCGCTGCGTGGGAGGCCAACCAGACTTCCTGTGGAACAACGAAAGGTGGCAGGAACATTCGCGGAAAATACCGGCCGCACGGTTTGTACTCCCCCGCCTCCCCGCAGCTCCACTCGAACCTCCTTTCCAGATTCACCACTGTCGGAGAATATTCGCCGTCCGCGCGAATTTTCAGGGGGTTTCTGAGGGGGTTCCAACTGCGATCTTTTCCCGAATTCCACCTCTGCAACTCCTCGCTTTGCGATCAACCACGATGCCGTTTAAGCCCGCAACACACGCGAAAAAGATGAAGCCGCCGGATGCACGTCCAGAAATGCAAGCAGAGTGGGCGGCCCCTGCTTAGGCAGCCTGCGGCGGGTGCACCCTGAATCCCTCCATGTTGGCGAATC
>JBILKV010000127.1:0-12456 GCA_044376515.1 Chthoniobacteraceae bacterium
GAGTCCTCCAGGAGCGGATGCAGCATCAGCCGCGCCAGACGGTCGCGCGTCTCGCTCCGCCCGTAGGTGACGGAAGCGTGCAAGCCGGACACCTCGCCAAAACCCTCCACCAAAAGCCGTGTCTCCATCGAGCAATCCAGCCCCCCGCGGGCCGCCTGCTCGACCAGTTCCGCAAACTGCCAGTCTTTGGGCACGATCCAGTCCTCCCGTTCGGCCGTCAGGTATTCGAAGCGGGCCGCCTCGGCCCCCACCAAAAGACGGGCCTCCAAGGTCACCCGGCTTTCAAACCGGTCGATCTCCGCCACCATCCGGCCCAGATTCTCCTCCCAGACCCGCAAGGCCTCCTGCTTCGCCCAGGTGCTGTCCAACTCGAGCAACTCGCTCTGGCTGGTGATCGCCGCCAAAAACGCCGGCGCACTGGCGCGCCGGTTTTTCATGAAGGCCATCAGGTACAGCCACGCCTCCCAGCTGTCCGCCGGTCGGCGCGGCCACAACACCGCCAGCTCCCAGGTCGGCAGCGGGTTGACGTGCCTGAGAAACTTGTTGATCGCCTCCGCCGACAACTGGCGCGCTCCCCCGTGCACCTCGAAAAGCGTCTCCACGGCGGACACAAACTCTTGTTCCTCAGGCTCCAGCGGCCGTTTGAGCCGGCTGGCGCAAACGGTCGAAAGGCGCTTCTTCACTGGTGGGTCTGCGTGCATCGGGCGAAGCCTCCAAGAATCGCACCTCCCCGCGTTCCTGCAAGCCTGCGCGTCGAAAGAAAACCCGGGGAACCTGCGCCCTGTTTTCGCCGCTCTTCGTGCTATCCCTCCCGCCCGCCTTCGTGTACTGAGGCCGCTTTATGAATTGCTTGCGCCCCCCCCTCGCAGCCGGTGTCCTTTCCCTTCTTTCCCTCGTCCCCGGCAGCATTCCCACGGCGGCCCGCGCCGACGACGCCCGCAAAGCCCCGCTCAAAGACCTGAACGGCTACTTCCCCTTCACCCCGCCGCAGTCGCTCTCCGCATGGGACACCCGCAGGGAGGAGGTCCGCCGCAGGATCCTCGTCGCCGAGGGCCTCTGGCCAATGCCGACCAAAACGCCCCTCAACCCCGTCATCCACGGTCGTATCGACCGGGGCGATTACGTTGTGGAAAAGGCCTACTTTGAAAGCGCCCCCGGCTTCTACGTTACAGGCAACCTCTACCGCCCCAAAAACCCGAAGGGCAAAGTACCCGGCATCCTTTTTGCGCACGGCCACTGGAAGGATGCCCGCCTTTCGGACAACTCCCCGGACAAGGTCCGCCAGGAAATCGCCGGGGGCCAGGAACGCTTTGAAAACGGGGGGCGCAGCCGGTTCCAGTCCCTTTGCGTCCAGCTCGCCCGGATGGGCTGCGTTGTCTGGCAGTGGGACATGCTGAGCGACTCGGACTCCATCCAGTTTTCGCCCGCAGTCGTCCACACCTTCGCCAAGCAGCGCCCCGAGATGAATACGGCCCGGAACTGGGGCCTCTACAGTCCGCAAGCGGAGGCGCACGTCCAAAGCATCATGGGGCTCCAAACCTGGAACGCGGTCCGCGGACTGGACTTCCTGCTGAGCCTGCCCGAGGTCGATCCGCAACGCACCGCGATCACCGGCGCAAGCGGCGGCGGCACCCAGACCATGCTGCTGGCCGCCATCGACGACCGCATCAAGCTCTCCTTCCCCGTGGTGATGGTGAGCACCGCCATGCAAGGCGGATGCACCTGCGAAAACGCCTCCCTCCTGCGCATCGACACCGGGAACATCGAATTTGCCGCCCTCTTTGCCCCCAAACCGCAGGGTATGAACACCGCCAACGACTGGACCAAGGAGCTCGCCACCAAGGGCTTTCCCGAACTCCAGTCCCTTTACACCCTGTTCGGCAAAAAAGACGCCGTCCTCCTCCACCGCGGCGAACATTTCCCCCACAACTACAACGCCGTCACCCGCTCCGCGTTCTTCACCTTCCTCAACAAGGAGTTCAAACTCGGGGCACCCACGCCCGTCATCGAACAGGACTTTGAACCCCTCTCTCGCGAACAGCTCACCGTGTGGGACGCCGCACATCCCGCCCCGAAGGCCGCCGACCCGGACTTCGAGCGCTCCCTGCTCCGCTGGTTCCACGAAGATTCCCAACGCCAACTCCTGCAGGCCGCTGCCACCCCCGCGGGCCGCCGCGACCAACTCCAACCCGCCATCGAAACCCTCGTCGGCAGAGCCTTCTCCGCCGCAGGCAACAGCACCTGGTCCCCCGGCCCCAAGAATAACCGGGGCTCCCACGTCGAGATGGAAGGCGTTTTACAAAACGCCTCCTACAACGAATCCATAGCCGTCCGCTGGCTCTACCCCAACCCTTGGAACGGCCACGCCGTTGTCTGGCTGGGCGAGGGCGGTACCCGTTCCCTCAACGCTGAGGACGGTTCGATCAAGCCAGCCGTCCGCGAACTGCTCAGCTCCGGCGCACTTGTCCTCAGCGCAGACCTCTTCTCGCCGGGCGCCGATCCCAACGCGCCCACGCGGACCGTCGCGAATCCACGCGAATTCGCAGGCTACACCTTTGGGTACAACCACGCGCTCTTTGCCCAGCGCACCCACGACGTGCTTTCCCTGCTGAGCTTCCTCAGGAACTCCAGCGTGGGCGCCCATCCCAAACCCTCCTCGATCAGCCTCGTGGCCTGGGGAAGCGCCGGCCCGATTGCGGCCGCCGCTCGCGCCGTCGCGGGCTCCGCCGTCAACCGCGCGGCCATCGACACTGGCGGCTTCCGTTTCGGCTCCCTCCTCGACTTCCGCCATCCGCAGTTCCTGCCCGGTGGCGCGAAGTATCTCGATCTCCCCGGCTTCCTCGCCACCGCCGGCCCAGTCCCGCTCTGGCTGGCCGGGGAAGGCGACGCTGCCGGCATCTTGCGGGAAACCTACGCCTCCCCGGACGCCGCCAAACAGCTCCACACCTTCACCGGAAAACCCGCGGAAGCCCAGGCGGACGCCGTGCGCTGGCTGCTCAAACCACTTTGAGCCGGGCGCCTTCCAAGCCTTCCAAGCCTTCCAAGCCGTCCGACCGCTCCTCCGGACCCAGGGAATAATCGCTCGCCTTCCAAGATGCAGAAGAGTTACACGAGGCCATGTCTGACCCGCTCCCTCCGCAGCCAGCATCTTCTGGCGGAGGACGGATCCCGGTCGGGCGGGTGCTGCTCGTGGATGACGAACCGCTCATCCTGTTGGTTTTGGCGGGTTTCCTTCAGGAACACGTCTCCGAATGCGTGGAGGCGGAGAACGGCGCGCGGGCCCTCGCCCTTTTTCACCCCGGTGCCTTCGACCTCGTGATCACGGACAAAAACATGCCAGGCATGGACGGCCTCCAGCTCTCAAGGGAAATCAAAAAAAGGCATCCCACCCAGAAGGTCCTGCTGGTCTCGGGCGTCCAGTCCCAATCCGCCCATCCCCCTCCCTCCGATGGCGGCCCGGATGCCTTTCTGGCGAAGCCTTTCACCCGGGCCGGCGTCCTCGAATGTGTGACAAGGCTGACATCCCACGGAGGTGTATAAGAGTCCAAAGACAGCGCGACAGCGCCCGCTACGGCGGAAGTTTCGCGCCGCACGCGTGCAAAAAGTCCAACGTGTGGTGGGCGTTGCACATGCGCTCCACCGCCGCCCCTCTCCGTCTTTGGTGACCACTCCCCCGCCTCCCCGACGTCAACGGCGGTTTTCACGGCGGGGTCAACGAACACGCGGGCCGGGTCTAAACACCACCCATTTCGGCAGATGGCAGGCCGGCCGTACGCGATGGCTTGAGCAGAGCTTCCCCATGGCTATCCTGCCCAGCCGGGCTCATGCGAAACGTCCTCATCCTTACGGCAGGCTACGGCGAGGGCCACAACACCGCGGCACGCGGTCTGGTGGAGGCCTTCGACGCGCTCGGACAGGCGAAGGCCACCGTGCTTGACCCTTTCGAGTTGGCCCTCGGCGGCTTCTACCGGCGTTCGCGCGCCGGCTACCTGCGAATGGTCCACGGGCAGCCTTGGATTTGGTCCCTCCTGTACGCCGCGCTCCACAGGTTCCCCACGCTGGCAGGCAACGCTCATCGCCTTATTCCGCCGCTGATGGAGGCACTGGTCCGCGCCCTCAGGCAACTGCAACCGGTTGCCGTCGTTTCTGTTTTCCCCATTTTCGCCTCCATGCTCCGGGCCGCTGCCCGGAGAGCGGGACTGACCGGAGTGAAAAGTTTCGTCCTCATCACCGATTCGATCTCCGTCAACGCGCTCTGGTACCGTTGCGATGCGGACGCCTTTCTCACCCCGAATGAGGACACCGCCGAGGTGCTCAAGGCCGCTGGCGTTGCGCCCGAAAGAATCGTGGTCACCGGCTTCCCCGTGTCCCTCCGCTTTGCCCTTCCCGCCGCTGGGCGCCCGTCCCCGGGCAATGACTCCAAACCGCGTATTATGTTGATGGTCAACGGCGCACCAAAGCAGGCGATCCCGCTCGTTGAACGCCTTCTGCGAGAGTTGGACATCTCGCTCACGGTTACGGTTGGCAGGGACACCCGCCTCGGGGACGAACTCTCCGCGCTCGCACACCGGATGGGGAAACCGCTCGACGTCCTGGGCTGGGTGGAGGACCTCCCGGCACTGCTCCGGGGCCACCACGTCCTGATTGGCAAGGCCGGCGGCGCGACGGTTCAGGAGAGCCTCGCAGCGCACACGCCCATGCTCATCACCCGGATCCTGCCCGGCCAGGAAACCGGTAACGCCCGACTGCTGCTGCAATACGGCTGCGGCGCGCACGTGCCGACCAGCGAGGCGGTCGTGCAGGTTCTCACGCAGCTCTTTCAAAACGAAGCCGAGGCGTGGAAGCGCATGCACCGCAACTGCCTCAGCCTCGCGCAACCCGGAGCCGCCACCACCAACGCCAACTGGATCCTGCAACAGGTCAACCCCACCGCCCCGGCTCCCTCCACCAACGGCATCCGGCCGGACAGAACGCGCCGAGCCTGAAAAAAACCGCCGCTTCCGGCCACAGCCGCCGCCGTGCTGCAGGGACATCCCGGGCCTCACGCGGAGCTGCTGAGGGCGCCAAGAGAAGCCGCAAACCGGGCAGGCCAGTTTGTGTGTGTCCCCGCATCGCCGCGTGCACATTCTCTTCTCTGGCTCCTACCAAATTTTAGAAACAACTGGAGCACAGGCCGCCTGAAATCCATCGAGCGCACGGTGCTCACGGACGGCATCAAAAGCCGATCGTGAAGCTGAACCCGCCACGGAAGACGTTTCTTCCCTGCAAGAACTCCTGTTCTCCATAGAGACGAAGCGTCCGGCGGTCCCCAATCCCAAACTCGATGGCGCCGCCCAAACGCAGCAAATCGGAGGCGCTTCCACCACTGCCCACCCTCCAGCGCCGGTCCTCCAAGCCCTGCCATGCCACCGACATGTGGCGGGGGGCGGTGTTGAAGTCGTGGACCCACGCGGCGCTTCCGGTCAGCCGCACCGGCAACCTCACAAGGTTGAACTCCCTCGCCACATCAAGCCCGACCCGGGAGAGCAAGGTCGCATTCCACGTCGAGTCCGACTTGATCCCCAGGGGCCCGACCCCTTCGATCTGCGCCTTTCCAAAGTGCATTCCGGTGTAGGCAAACCGCGCGCTGGGCACGAGACTCCAGCGACTGCCTTCGCCCGCCATTTGGCCGCCGACCCCCGCCTGCAGCAGCCACTCCTGCGTTTCCATCAGCGCGCGCCCGGGGAGCATTGCCGCCGTCCCGCCATTGATCGCCAGTTGGTTCTGGCGGATCACGTTTTCGGCCTCGCCGTAGAAGCCGGAGACGTCCGCAAACAGGCGCCGCCCCACCGGAATACTCACGTACATCCCCATGTGCCAGCTGGTTGAACGCACCGAGGAGCTGGGCTGATTGAGCTGCGTGGTGGCGTACCCGCTCGCTCCCAGAATCCCGAAAGTGGCACGTCCAAAACGATGCTCCACCCCGGTTACATCCCCAAACGCATTCACATTGGAGCCCCCCTCGCCCGCCGCCAGATTCGCCGCCTTGGATCGGAAACTCGCGTACCCCGTTGTCCACGCATTCCATTCCCCTCCAGTGCCTGTGGCCAGCGATAGAACCTCTTGTTCGCTCAACGTCGTGATCGCGGTGCCCAACAGGTTCAGCCGGTCCGAAACGGTCTTCTGCGCATCCTGCACGCGGCTCAGTGAAAGGGTGTACATCTCGGCGAATGCCTTGGGGAACACCGCGTCCATGGCCGCCAGCAAGCCCATCCCGCTGGGTTGCGCCGCTGCCACGCTCTCCGGCCCCGGAGCCGCGGGAGCCGCTCCCGCAGGGGCGACCGCGTCCGCACTGCCTCCCGACACGGGGCTTGCCGCCAGCTCCAGACCGTCAAAGAACGAGACAGCCTTTTGGATCTCCTCAAGCTTGCCAATCTCCCCCGGCGTGCTGATGTCCGCATTGTAAGCGCTCGCCTCGACCAACAAATCCAACCCGCGTCCCGCCGCAACCCGCGCCTTCGTGTTCCCAAGGGCAGCATACGAGTTGCGCTCCAGCTCGAGCCAAACCGCCAACGGCGCACCTGTGCCGGATGCGGCGCCGGCGGAGGCAGGCTGCCCGGCGAGGTCTATTCTGTTGCCCGCGCCGTCCATATAGACCAACGAGGCGCGCAGTGCAGCGCTCTGGCGGACTCCGTCAAACTGCCCAAGGATTCCGCCGGATGTTTCAAGGATCCTGAGCGTCTGTTTGTCGCCCGTCTTCGTCAGGATGTTTCCACCCTTCGCGGAAACAAAGGACACCCTGGGATCCACCAGTCCGCCCTGCAGGTTCACCGAACCACCCACCACGCCCGCCGGTGCCTCCACGCGCAAGAGGTCGTTCACCAAACCGCCCGAGAACGTGTATTCGACCTGATACACCGCCCCGGGGCCGACCCGCAGCTCGCCCTCGATAGTCTGGGTTCCGGGAGAATTGCCGGGCGCAATCGTCGCACCCCGGCCGAGACTGACGGAGCCTCTGACTTTGCCGCTGCCCTTGAGCACCTGCGGGATGGACCCGCCGCCCACGACCAAGCCGCCCGCCACCCTGCTCGCATCCAACACCGCGCCACTGTCCCTCCCAGTGCCAATCTCGAGCGTTGTCACGCGCGCCAAGGTCTCGCCCGAGGTGATCCGCAACGTACCGGCCGCCACCTGCGCCACCGCTCCGCCCACCGCCGCGCCTTCACCCAATGTCAGTTCGCCCGCACCCCGCTTTTCAAAAGCCGTCAGGGTCCCCCCGTTGATCGTCACCGAACCTCCCACCACATTCGCCCCTCCGTCGAGGACGCCCGTCACATTCAACACGCCCGTTCCGCTCAAGGGGCCGCTCAAGGCTCCCGCGGCCGCCACCGTGCGAAGCGCCACGCTTCCAGCCAGCAGCATCGGTACCGCCATATTCACGCTGCCGGAGAACTCGAGCGAACCCGCGTTGAGCACCAGCCCTCCCCGCGTCACCCCCTGCAGCGTGGTGTCGTCGAGCACGAAAGTACCCGGACCATCCTTCACCACCCGGCCGTCCCCGCCGATCCTGTTGCCCAGCGCAATCGTATCTCCCGGCCCGGGACTCAACCGCAACGCAGCATTCGCTCCCACCGAAACCGCCCCCGTACCGAGCACTCCGTTTTGGCGGATCTCAAGCGTCCCCGCTGCGACCGACGTGGGTCCGGCAAGCGCGTTGGACGTTCCTGCAAGCACCACAATGCCACTGCCGCTCTTCACCAACGCGCCGTCGCCGGCAATCCGATTGTCCAGCATCAACGTGGAACCCTCTTCGGCGTTGAGATCCAGCACCGCGGCCGTCCCGACCAAAACCGCCCCGGTCCCCGCGCCCCTACTGTTGCGGAGTTCCAAGGTGCCGCGGCGGACCTCCGTTCCTCCCGAGTACGCGTTGGAACCGCCGAGCACCACCAGACCATCGTTGTTTTTCACCAGGGTCCCAGCACTCGTTCCATCGCTAAGCACCCCGCCCAGCACCAGCGTTCCGCCGGCGTTCACCGCCAGATTCAGGGTGCTGCCAAACACCAGTTTGTTTTTGAGCACCTTTGAGCCGCCCCCCGCGAGAAAAAGAGTGCCGCCGCCCGCAATCTGGATCGTCGCGCCTGAGGTCAGACTGGAGGCGTCCAACGCGTCGCCGGGTGCAATCTGTTTGGTCGTCGACCCCCCCTTCCACTCCACGTTGAACTCCGACTGAGCGCTTGACACATACTCCTCCCCCCCAACGATTACGGTGTTTGGCAGATAAAGGTCTTTCGTCAGCCCGACAAACTCCAAGCGCGCCACGCTCCCCGCAAGACCCAGCGTGATCTGACGGGTTCCGCTGTCGACCAGCCGGTCCGTGTTGGACGCATCGCCCCGCAAAGCCGCCGAGAGTCCCAACTCCAGCTTTCCATCGCTGACCACAGTGTCTCCAGAGAAAGTGTACCCCTCCGCGAGAAACAACGTTCCGGCTCCCGTCTTGGTCAAAGTCGTCCCACCCACGCTGCCGCCGGTCACCAGGCCGCCAATCGTCAACCGTGCCTCCGCGCCAACGTCAAAAATGGAAGCACCCGAAAGCGAGAGCGGCGCGGCGACCACGTGCGCGCCCCCGCTCGCGCTCAGTGTCGCCGTTTGCGTCCCGGACGCACCCAATGCGACCGCGCTGTCCGCCGTTCCAGAGAGCGTCACCCCGCCCGCTCCCGAGAGCGTCAGCCTCTGCAGCTCCACCGGTTGCGCAGGCAGCGTCACCGCCAGCGCGACAGTTCCAGCCGCAATCGTCGCGCTGTCGTTGTGCCGGCTCTCGGCGCCGTCCAGACCGGGCCGCCCGCCCTCGGCCTGCCAGTTGTTCCAGTCCGTCCACACTCCCGATCCACCCGACCCCGTCCACACTCCCTGTCCGCTGTACACCAGCCCCTGGACCTGCACGGTCCGCTCCGCTTGTGCAACATCACTCAAACCCAAGGCCTTCGCCAGAGACGTCGGCTGGAGGACGATCGTTCCGGTCTTGTAACCCGCAACCAACGTCGTGCCACCGTAGTTCACCGCCAACTGCGTGCTGCTGCCCGCCCTTAACAACACGCTGCCCGAACCACCGACCGTCATCCCTTCCCGGCCGTCCCACCGGACTCGCAAATCATCCGAGAAATCATCCGGCACCGCCCCGTTTCCAAGCCGCAGGCTCCCCGAGGCGAAGGCCCCCCCGACCCGCACGCGGCCAAGATCCACACGGGCAGGCGCGTCTCCGTCGAGAGTCAACACGGCTTCGCGATATACCGTCGCGGCCACCGACACCGTCCGGCTCGCCAGCGTCACGTCGGCCAATTCCGTCCCGGTCCTGCCCACCGAAGTCAGCCCGACAGTCAGGGTCCCAGTTCTGGGCCCAGCCGCCGAGAGGTCCCTGTAGGTGATGCCCAACTGCGCGGTGGACCCGGCTGAGAGCACCGCGGAACCACCGCTCACACCAAAGCCCGACGCGTCCGCGCTGGTGCTGTAATGCAGCAAATCGGAATAACCGTCGGTTGCTGTCGCATTCAAAAGAGTGAGGCTGCCAGCAACAACGGCATCCTTGGCCCGGATGTTGCCAAGATTGAACGTTGTGGTGCTGAGTGACCCCACCGCCAGACGGTAGACCTCGCCGCTGACCTCAACCGTAGCGCCACGCACTGCCGCATCCACCTCCTCCAGTGCGCTTACCTCTCGGCCAACCGAGCGGAAGCTGACCAAAGCCGTGCCAGACACCCGCCCGGCAGCAGCGGTATTCCCCGTATATCCGACGCTCAAGGCGGTACTGTTGGCGGAGCCCGCGGCCACTCGCCCGGTATTTCCGGAGGCACTCACGCCGCCGGTGGTCGCACCCACCGCCGCAATCAAATCATCCGAGAAACCGTCCTCACTCGAAGCCGCGTTGGTGACCGCAACCTTCTTGTCTGCAAACGCCTCGTTTTCGCGGATGGCGCCCAGCCTCACCGCCCCTCCGTTACCCAGTGAACCCACCGCCAGACGGTACACGTCCCCGACCAACTGCACCGTCTGTGTCCCCACCGCAAGCGTCCCAAGCCCGCTGGTGCCTGTCCCGTCCGTCTCCATCCCGACAGTCACGCTACCCTTCTGCCTGCCTGCCGTAGCGAAGGTGCCCCCTCCCAGTCCGAAGCTCAGCGTGCCCACGGCGACGCTGCCTGCGGCCAGTCGCCGCACCGAACCCGTGCCAACACCGAAGCCGCTGCTCCCGGCAACAGTAACGTTGAGCGCTTCGCTGAATGCGTCGGCCTCCACGGCATTGAGCACGCCCACTCCGATCGGAGCAAACACCCCCCCCTCACGGATTGCAGCCAGCCTCAGCGTACCGCCGTCGGCCACAGCCGAACCACCACTGACCAGCGCGCCGGCGGCTTTCCTGTAGACGGTCGCAACCACCGAAACTGTCTGGCTCGCAAGCGGATGATCCGGCAGCTCCGTCTGATCCTGCCCGACGGAAGTCATTCCGAACGTTAATGTTCCGGCTGTTGGACCGCCGGTCGCCGTCAACTCCTGGTAAGCGATTGCCAGCTGCGCCGAGGATCCTGCAGCGAGCAGCGCCGTCCCCCCCACAAGCCGGAATCCGGGTGGTGCAATGGCTCCGCTGTAGCGCAACAAATCTGAATAACCGTCGGTAGCCTCGGCATTGGTGAGTGTCAGGCTGCCCGAACTGACGGCCTCGTTGACGCGGATGTTGCCCAAATGCAGCGTCGCCGTACTCAACGAACCCGAGGCAAGCCGGTATACTTTTCCCTGCACGTTCAGTGTTTCCGCGGCGTTTGTGGCGGTTGGCGCCAGACCGCTCGTCCCGGCGCCGTCACTTTGATAACTCACCGCCATCGTTCCAGTCTTCAAGCCCGCCACCGACGTGAGCAGCGCCCCACCGAGACCAACCCTCAACGCAGTCGAATCCGTCGCACCGGCCGCCAGCCGACCAATGCTCCCGCCCGTCACGACCCCGTTTCCGCCGGTCACCGAAAGGCTGACGTTCAGTTTTTCGGACAGGCCGTCGTCCGCTCGGGAAGCGTTGCTTACTTTGACGGAGCCGGTTGTAAAAGTCCCTCCCACGCGCACTGCAGGCAGCCTCACGGTGCTGTCATTGAGCGACCCGGTTGCCAACCGGTAGACCGCCCCGCTGAGGCGGAGTATCTGCGTACCCGCCGCAATCGCCCCGAGGCCCGAGGTGCCGGTTCCGTCGGTTTCGTAGGCAACCGTGACCACTCCCGGGTACCTGCCCGCCGTTGGGAAGGAACCCGTGCCGGGAGTCAGCGTGAGAGCGCCCGTGGAGGTGCCACCGGCAACCACCAGAGAGGCGGACCCTGTTGCGACCGCGAATCCCTGCGTGTCAATCGTCCGAGCATTGAGCGTTTCGTTATAGCCGGGCGTGACTGTAGCAGTGTTTCGGATATCGACGGACGCAGGCACGAACGTCTGATTTTCACGGATGTTTGCGAATTGAATCGTTCCACTGTGGGCCAGCAACGAGCCACCGAGGGCGAGAGTTCCGGCCGCGGGGGTGTAGATGGTGCCGGACACCACGAGTGTTCCAGACGGCAAAACATGGTCGGCCAGGTCGGTTCCCGGCCTTCCAACGGAAGTATATGCGACGCTGATGGTTTCGCTCCGCACCCCCGCAATTCCAAGGCTGCCACCGGGTAGCACGGTGAGGCTCCCTGACGCCCCTGCGGCCAGGGTGGCGGAGCCGCCGCTCAAACTAAAACCGCCCAAGGAGAGGGCGTTGAATCGCAGGAGGTCCGAGTACGGATCGGCAGTGGCAGCGTTGGTGACCAACAGCGTGGCGCTGGAAAGTGGGAAGTTCGCCCGAACTTTGCCTAGTTCAATGGTGCCCGAACTCAAACTGCCAACCGCAAGACGGTACACACTGCCGCCCAGACTGACGGATGTAGTCGCCTCCACTGGCACCGCGTCGACAAGCCCCAGCCCGCTCCGGCCCTCCGAGAGGTAGGATACCGCGGCGGTGCTTTGCCATGACCCCGCGCTCAGTCCGGCCGTGTCGTAACCAAGGGTGAAGGTCCCCGCCCCAAGGGAACCAGCGACCAGGCCCCTCAAGGTCCCCGCTCCAAACACCTTTGAATCCATGCTGCCAAAAACGGCGGTCAGGTGGTCCGAATAGCCGTCGGAACTCGCGACATTGCGCACGAGGAGGGAACCAGCCGTGAGGGTCGCGCCCTCGCGCACCGCTGCAAAAGACACGGCGCCAGAGCCAACCGAACCGACCGCGAGACGGTAAACGCCGCCGGTGACCCGCACGGATCCTGAGCCCAAACCCGAGGAGGCTCCGGGGAGCGACGATTCGTCGGCGAAACTCAACCCGAGGACATCGTCGATCGGCCCCGCCGGACGCCCGGGGACAAGGGAGGCAAACAACTGGCCGCTGCTTCCCGGCGCCAACGCGGAGACTGGCGAGAGCGAAAGCGAGCCCGCGGA
>JBILKV010000305.1:0-4055 GCA_044376515.1 Chthoniobacteraceae bacterium
AGGGGAGGCGGACACCGGCGCTGGGATCCGCAGCGAGGGCTACACGGAACTGATGGAGAGTATGGTGGCGGACTGGCGCAAATCTTGGAGGCATGAATTCCCGTTTTACTTTGTCCAAATGCCTGCAGTGAAAGGACGCCCCGGGCTCACCCAAATGTGGGACTCGCAAACCAGCGCGATGAATCGCATTCCCAAGAGCGGGATGATGGTTTGCAACGACATCTCCGACGGGGACATTCATCCCGCTGACAAGAAGAGTGTCGGTGAACGCCTCTCCCGGTTGGCGTTGGTGCGAACCTATGGCGTGGAAGGGATGACGGATTCCAGCCCCTTCATGAAGGAGGTGGTTCGGGAGGGAAATCGGGTCGTGGTAAGTTTTGCCCCGGTCGGCAACGGATTAAAGACGCGCGACGGCAAAGCTCCCAACTCATGGGAACTGGCGGGTCCTGACGGAAAATTCCTCGCAGCCCGTGCCGAGATTGTGGGAGACCGCGTCTTGATCAGCGCCGAGGGAGTTCTTGAGCCGGTGGCCGTTCGTCTGGGGTGGTCGGCTGACTCCAACTGCAATCTGACGAACAGTGAGGGGCTCCCTGCGATGCCATTTTCCGTGAAGATTAAGTAGAGCGACGCGTTTGTGCTCCACGGTCTGTAGAGTAGGGAGCGCCGCTGATTTCCATCGGCGCCCCCTCTCATCAAACCGTGCAGGCGGTTTTCCCGGACACGGCTTTCCGAATATTCTTCCTCGGTTCGCTTATACGACGGTGCCCACTTGGTTCATCGCTTCCGACTCTATAAATTGTAACAGTCGCGCTTCGTCTTTTGGACGCCCTGTTTGGAGGGCGATAGCGGCAAGATGTTCGGCCGTAAAAACTCTCGTTTTTATTTGCTCAACCTCAACTTCCACTGCTTCCGCAAGGGCCTCCTCCGCAAGCGGTCCGGTAGGCGGTAGAAATTGAACTGGCCAATCCGCGATGATCAGGTGTCAGCGGGCGATTCAAAGTGCACCACGCTCGGTGAGATATTTGAACACGGGCTGCGTGCTGATCAGCAAACTCCCCGGCTGTGCCTGGAATGTGAGGCCAAAAGTGTCTTTCCCCTGCGTCTCCTCACCATCCCCCCCGAGGAAGCTTTAGAGGAACACGAACAGGTTTACCGCTCCTGCTCCGGGGCGTGGGGCCAACGAAGGGTGATGCTTAAAAATCCCAGCGAGTGGACTTGCCGGGTTCAGGTTTCACGTTGATCCAGTCAATATCCACGGGCTCACTCGCGTGCGGCAAATAAATGCGCAGGATAGCCGCTCCGCTTTTGTTTGGGAGGTCCACGTTGATGTCCTGCCAGTCACCGCCTTTGAGGGTGTAGGCAAATTTAAGCAGTTCCTCCGGTTTGGCGTTAGCCTTCGGTACAAGTTCAATAGAGCCTTCCCCGCCGCTTGCGGCTTTCATTCGAAAGCTGATTTTCGCCGGGCCATTGAGATTTGCTCCAATGCCAAGAAAAGGTGCGGTTCCTGTACCGTTGGCAGTGAGAATTCCGTCCTTCATAACCGCAGCGCAATTGCGGTTTTTCCAACCCGCAAGCGGCTCGTCTCTAGTGACCGGAGCTTTGCCATGATTGGGATTCAGCTTTGGAACCACGGCTTCTGTGTCCTTTAGAAACCCACTGATGAGATCGTTCAGTTCACGGACGAGTTCTCGTTTTTCTCCCGCAAGATTATGTTGTTCGCCGAGATCGTTCTTCAGGTCGTAGAGTTCGAGGGCGTCAGAACCGTCGTCATGGCGTGCGTAGAACCGGATGAGCTTCCAGTCGCCCTTGCGGACGTAGGTGCCGGCGTAGAAACCGTCCATAACCGAGGCTTGTTTGGCATCGCCGTGCGGGAAATGACAGAAGATGCGGTCGCGGGCCGAATCGCCGCCGAGCAGAGCCTGAGACTGGTCAAGGCCGTCGAGCTTGAGATCGGCGTGCGGCTTGAGGCCGACGCATGAGAGTAGCGTCGGGTAGAAGTCGACCGACTGGAAGAGGATGTCGCTGGTGGCGCCGGCTTTGGCCTTGCCCGGCCAGGCGAAGATGAACGGCTCGCGTGTGCCACCTTCGTAGAGTGAGGCCTTGCCGCTGCGCAACGGGCGATTACTGGTCGCCGGGATGTCGCTGTAACCTTCCGGATCGGTCTTCCCGGGGGGGTAAGCGTAGCCGCCGTTGTCGGAATAGAAGACGATGATCGTGTTGTCGGCGATACCTGCGTCGTCGACTGCCTGCAGGATCCGACCGACGCCGTCATCGAGGCTTTTCACCATCGCAGCGTAGAGGGCGTTGTGCTGCGGATTCTTCGGGTCGGCCTTGGCCTTAAAGTGCTCGATGTAATCAGCGCGCGCATTCCACGGGGAGTGCACGGAATAAGCCCAGTAGTTGAGGTAGAAGGGCTGGTCCTTGTGCGCCTGAATATACTTGGCAGCCTCCTTGGACATGCGGTCTTCGATGTGCATTCCGACCGTGTCCGTGATCGTGGGATCTTTGATGAACTTCCAAGGGGCAAGATAGCCGCCGCCGCCAGGGCCTGACACATTTGGAGCGTGAGGGAAGTCCGAGTCGAACCCTTGGTCCATCGGTTCGTAGTGCTCGCCAGGCTTGAGGTTGTGGCCGAGGTGCCACTTACCGAAGTGCGCGGTGGCGTAGCCGGCTTCCTTGAAGGCTTCAGCCAAGGTGAAGTATTCTGGCTTCAGACGCGTCAGGCTGTTGGCATCGAGTAGGCGGACTTTACCGTTCTCGTTCTTGGAGAGGCTTTTCTCGAGCTGCACCGTCGGCAGATGGCAGACTGGCGCCGTGATGCCAGTGCGGGCTGGGTATTGCCCCACGAGGATGCTGGATCGAGTCGGAGAGCAGAGCGGGCTTGCGGCGTAGGCTTGTGTGAAACGGGTGCCGCGCTTGGAGAGGCGGTCGATGTTCGGCGTCTCGTAGAACGTGCTGCCGAAGCAGCCGAGATCATGCGCGCCAAGGTCGTCGGCGAGGATGAATACGATGTTTGGCCTGTCGTTTTTCTTCTCAGCGGCGGTTAGCACTGCCAGGGGAGTCAGCAGCAGGGTCGTGAGGAGTGTGAAACTGTGTTTCATGATTACATTTTTTTGATGGCATTCAATCAAACCGCCGGACACTCACGTAATAGGCGCCGCAGATCTCCTTGCCCTGATCGTCGAGGAAGGTAGCGCAGAGCAAGATCTGCCCCTGCTTGAGGGAGACGTTGAACACGGCAACCGTATCGTTCTGGAGCCAAAAGTGTCTGTCCCCTGCGTCTCCTCACCTCCAGTCGCCAGATCGGTTGACCCGTCAGGATGGCGCTCCGGGAAGGGCCGCAAGTCGGAGCGTTGCAAAATGAATGAACAAACCTAAGCCCCTCCGCTGCGATCCGGTCAAAGGCCGGAGTCTTCACGATCGGATCGCCATTGGCCCCCGTGTAAGCCCATGACTGATCATCCGAAATACAAAAGAGGATGTTGGGACGTTGCTCGGCCGACGCGGAAACTCCTGCGAGTATCAGGGCAACGATGCCTGCCGTGAGTAAGCGGAGTATCGATCTCATCGGTTCGTTCTTGGTTTGGTTATCGTGAGCGCGGCATCACTGGACCGCAGCAGGCACGCGGCCCACGGGGCGGCGGTTCTTGCCCTTCTGGTTGGTGGCGGAGTCTCCAATATCCTCGCGCATCCGCTCCGCCAGGGCGCGCAGGCGCGCCGCAACCTCAGGGTGTTTTCCAATCACGTCCGTTGTCTCGCCCACGTCCGCCGTGAGATCGTAGAGCGCCTTGGGCAGAAGTGCCTCCTTCGCGGCTCCCGGCTTCCGCTCATACGGGGTATCGTCCATTGCAGTGCGCGGGAAGACGAGCTTCCAGTTCGCGCTGCGGACCGCCTCTAGTTTCTCTGCGTAGTAGTAGAAGAACGCGTTGTGAGGACTCGGCGCACCGGGCTTGGTCATCAGCGGGAGAATGTCCTTACCATCGATGATCCGGTCCTGCGGAGTCTGCGCTCCGGTGATACCAGCCACGGTGGGCAGGACGTCCATCGCGGAGGCG
>JBILKV010000128.1:0-12423 GCA_044376515.1 Chthoniobacteraceae bacterium
AGTTTTCTGGATTATGAGCGATGGGAACCCCGTGAATTGATCGTTCCGCCTTGTTGAGAAAAGCGGCGCGGATTTTCGCCAAATCTGACGCCCCGCAAGGGGCATTTCTCTTCCAGCCCATGGCAACGCCATGGGAAAACCGTCGCCAAAAAAGAATACGCCCTGAAAGGGCACCCTCACCTGCCCGGTCCATCCGAAAGCGTGGCTTCCGCATGGGGCGCCCTTTCAGGGCTTCATGTTTGGTAAAGGATCAAACCCACGGGGTTGCCATGGGCTGCGAGTGGCCTCCCCCTTCGGGGCGGAAACACTCCGGTTATCATTGAGAGCTGGCATCAGATATTTACGCATTCAAAGTGCCCGAAAACAGCCATTTTTCGGCCCGAGTCCGCGAAGCAGGGCCAACTCGGAAAAGTGTACGTGATTGTAGGGCGTGTTTTCCAACCCTCCTCGCCTTGGGTTGGGAGGGGGCCTTGCGGCGGACAGGAACAGGCGGCGCCCCTTCCGAGACACGACAGTGCTTCGTCGAGGCGCGAAGGGGCTCTTTTTCAAACATTCGGATCAATCCGAAGTGCTTTCACTTCACTGCGGCAGTCTTTGTGCTGCATCCCGGAGAGGCGCAGAAACTGGTCAGCGGTTTTCCATCCGCAAGGTTCCACACGGAGACCGTGCCGTCGTAACAACCCGCGGCGATCCTTTGGGTGGCGGGATGAATCGCGACGGAATAAATCCAGTCGGGTGCGCCCTCGAGGCTCCGTGAAAGTTTGAGATCCGTGACGGCCGCCTGTATCAGCTTTGCTCCGCTGCCGGCAAGGTAGGTCTGGCCACCGGACACCACCATCCTAAGCACGTCGCCCTGACCGGTCAGTTCCCGCGCCTTTTTCCCGTCCGCAACGTCCCACTGGTGCAACCCCTTGTCCCTGCCGCCGCTCAGCACATGGGTGCCGTCCGGCGTAAACGCTACCGCGTAAAGTGGGGCCTGATGTCCGCGGTAAATCCCGGCCAGCTTTCCCGTTGCCGCATCAAAGACCTTCGCACCCCGGTCAAGCCCGACGGACGCGAACCGGGTGCCGTCCGGGCTGAAAGCCACCGCAGTGACCGCTTCGGAATGGGCGTTGAGTCGGTGGCGCCGGAGGCCGGAGGCTGTTTCAAACACCGACAGCGAGCGGTCCGCCCCTGCGGTGGCGAGGAGTTCGCCGGAAGGACTGAAGTCGAGGCCGAGCACCGCATCGGTGCTGCTGGAAATCTGCGAAAGGAGCGTTCCTGTTTCCGGGGCAAAGAGACGCACCTCACCGTACT
Organism: Chthoniobacteraceae bacterium; assembly: GCA_044376515.1. GTDB lineage: Bacteria > Verrucomicrobiota > Verrucomicrobiia > Chthoniobacterales > Chthoniobacteraceae > Chth-196. Next base: position 1,297 of record JBILKV010000128.1, read on the forward strand.
CCCCGGGCGCACCACCCGCGACGGCGAGTTTCCGGCCGTCCGGTGCGAAGGCAATCGCGAAGGTGCGTGGCGCGACATTGCCGATGCGGCGCAGAAGCGCGCCGGAGGAAGGGTCCCAGACGGTCAGTTCCCGGAGACCGCCTGCAAACAACTCGGAGCCGTCCGGGCTGAAGCAGAGCGCCGTGACGGGAAGGGGTTGCGCGTACACTTCGGGTGCCTTCGGATGGGTCCGCGCCGGGATGATCTCGACGAGGGAGGCGGTTGCATCTGTACCGTCAAACGCGGCGCCCTCGGCTATCCAGCGCCTCACCAAATCCGCCTGCGCGGAGGCAAGGGGGGGGGCCTTTTTGGGCATGCGTTCGTCCGGTTCCGCGGCGACCAGGCTCGTGTAGAGCCTACTCATTTCGGGCTTTCCCGCGACGAGCACCGGATCTGATGGGTCCTCGTTGCGTGAGAGAAACTCGAAGGTGTCGAGGCGGTAGCCGCCCTTTTGCTCCGCTGCACCGTGGCAGGTCTGACACTGCTCGAGAAAAATGGGAGCGATCTGGGCGCGGAAGCTCACGGGCGGAGCTGCCGCCACGGTGCCGCCGAAGCCGGCTGACAGCAAGGGCAGCAGGAGGAGTGAGCGTCTGCTTTTCTGGGGAACGCGCGGAGGCATGGACCGGGGCATTTCAGGGGGTGGGTGCGGGGGGTATCCGCCTAGTGACGGAACACGAATTCGCGCAGGTTCAGAATCGACCAGGCGATGTCTTCGATACCGCTGCCCCGGTCGGCGCTCCCGGCAAGGTATGCTCCGGCCCGGTTCAGCTCGATTTCCCTCGGGTAGCGGCAGAGGGCGGCAAGGTAGAGGTGCGTGATGATTTCATTGTCCGTCTTTTTCTGCGCTGCCATTTCCTGCAGGAACTTGCCGCCTCCGCTCTTGAGGCGGGACTCCACGGTTTGGCTGTTGGAAAGCTGCAGGGCCTGCGTGAGGCTCGGCTGGCTCTGGCGTTCGCAGGCGCAGGAGCTCTGCCGCGCGGGCTGCCCGAAGGCGCTGAGGAAGGTGTTGGTGGGCTGTGGCGCCGGCAGTTGCGTTGCCGGAGTGCCAAGCGGCAGGTTTCCGAAGCGTTCAGGCGTGCCTGTCACCTGGCAGACCGCGTCGAGGAGCTGTTCGGCAGTGAGGATCTTTTGCTGCGCATGGGAGAAGTTTTTTTCGTCGGTCCGGTTGAAGTCGTTGGGCAGAGAGCTGGCCTGGTAGGTGCGGCTGTTGAGGATGGTCCGCAGGATGTGGCGGCGGTCGAATTGGTGCGCGACAAAGTCAGCGGCCAGAGCCTCGAGAAGTTCCGGATTCGTGGGCGGATTGGAGTCACGAAAATCGTCGATCGGTTCGACGATGCCCCGTCCGAGGAGCTGCCACCAAATCCGGTTGACCTCGACCTTTGCGAAGAAGGGGTTTTGCGGCGCGGTGAGCCAGTCGGCGAAGGCGACAAGCCGGTTGGCATCGGGGGGAAGTTGGATTTCACCGGTGCCCGGCGCCCAGGGGGGCATGGTGCGGCCGGTACGCGGCTGGGTGATCTCACCCCGACGCGCAAGGAAAACGAGGGTTTCGTCCGCGCGCGGGCCCTTTCTGCGCTGGACCCGTTCGAAGAAAGCACCCAGGCCGTAATAGTTGTCCTGGGTCCACCGTTCAAAGGGGTGGTTGTGGCACTTGGCGCATTGGACGCGTGCCCCGAGAAAGATCTGCGCAGCCATTTCGGTTGCTTCGGAGGTGTTTGCCGTGGTCCGGAAAAAGCCGGCCTGCGGCTTCTCCAAGGTGCTTCCCTCGGTGGTGAGAAGCTCCCTCGCGAACTGGTCGTAGGGAAGGTTCTCTTCCCAGGCCTTGACCAGCCAGGCGTGGTACTTGTGCACGCCGGGTTCCGAAACCGCAGTCGGACTGAGCCGCAGCAGGTCGCCCCATTTGAAGGCCCAGAAGCGCGGGAAATCCGGCCCCCCCAGCAGCGAATCAATCAGGGCCGCCCGCTTATCCGGCCGGGGGTCGGCGAGGAAAGCCCGGGTGGTCTCGACGCCAGGGAGTCGGCCGGTGACGTCCTGCGATGCGCGGCGCAGGAACTCCTCGTCGGTGCAGGTGGCCGACGGTAGGTGGTGGAGCAGCTTGAGCCGTTTGAAGACGAGCTCGTCGACGTAGTTGGCGGGTGCAGGCGCTCTCCATTCGAAGCCCGGCATGTCCCGCACGAATGTCAGGTAGCAGGTCTCCACGGTGTCCAAGAAGCGTACCGAGATGCCGACCTGGCCTCGGCCGCTTGCCACCACGAGTCCGTTGGCGTCGACCGAGGCAAGCGCCTCCTCAGAACTGGAGTACATCGCCAGCCGGGTGATGTCCTTTTGCGAACCGTCGCTGAAAGCCGCGGTCACCCGGAGTTGCTGGGTGTGGGCCGGCCATTTCAGGGTGCGGTGGACCGCGGGGCCCACCTTGATGCCGGTGAGTTTTGGGGCGGTGTCCGCATCGAAATTACAGCCCTGTTGGATCCAGTTGAGTAGCAGGCGATGCGACTCGTCGTCCCGCCGGAGCTTGAGGCCCCCACGGTGGGCGACCTGCATGAGCGGCTTGCGCAAAAGCAGGCTGGATTCGGGCTCCGGGAGGTTGATCCGCCGGTTGAGGAAATCTCGTGTGAGCGTGATCTTGTCGGCCTCCGGATCGAATGCGACCATTGAAAGCGCGAAGCCTCCTTTGCCGCTCGGGGCGCCGTGGCATCCACCGGAGTTGCATCCGCTCTTGGAGAGCGCCGCCAATGCTCCGTAATGAAACGAAACCTGCTCGGGCTTGCCCTGGCCGGAAACCAGTACGGGCAGCTTCTCCCGCAGTTCCCCCACCTGCACGGTAAGCTCGGTGGTGCCATCCGCTACGGGAAGCACCATTGCGCCCTCGGTCCGCAGGATTCCCTCCGTGCCGGCTTTGATCTGCGCGACCCGGGTGAGGTCCTGCACCGTTCCGTCTGCGTAGACGCCCGTGACGACGAGTTGCGCCTTGTGCAGCGGCGCGCCGATTTTCACCGCCTCCGGGACAACCTCGATCCTTACCGGGCGCCCGACTTGGACCGGTTCCAGCGCAACGGCAGGCTTTTCGAGTTCGGCCTGTTCCGCGCACAGCACGGGAACCGCCGCGAACGAAAACAGGCAAAACATGGCGCGGAACATTTTCATTTTTTCACCTCCACACGGACGGCAGCTGCTTCGGAGGAGACCTCGGTGTTCCTGAAGCGGGTGACGCCGGAAAGGAGCAACGAATCGGAACAAAGCTCGGCAAGATCAGCGACCGCTCGGAGTTCGACTGTGAGCTCGGTTTGGCCCGCGGGAATCTCGAGGGAGTCAGGCCCCGATACGCCTGCGGGCAGGTTGTTCAGTCGCACCGTGATGGGCTGTTGGTCGTCTTCGGCGTAGCGCTTGGCGACGATCTTGAGCTTCTGGCTGCCGCCCGGAGCCAAGGGCCCGCCCATCACGCCGGCGATGCCCAGCGGTTGGACAACCCGCAGCGGCACCCGGGGAAGCCGGACCTCCTTGTGAACTCCCTTGAAGTCGGCACTCGCAAGGACCTCAAAGGCGTGGGTGCCGGCCGCGAGGGTCCCCGGCCCCGTGATTTCGCAGATGAAATCCACCTGCCCCTTGATGCGGCCTCCCCGCCCGGCTTCGCTTCGGATGGCGACGCCCTCAGGCAGGCCCTCGAACCTCAGCTGAGCGTTCCCGTCGAAGGCTTCGTCGATGGCGGTCTGCCGCACAACGAAGGAGTGCTTGCCGACGAGGAGGGGCAGGTCCACTCCCTTTGAGGTCAGCTCGATTTTGAAGAAGTCCGGAGCCTCCGGCCCCACGCAGACCGGAAAGGTTTCCCGCAGCAACCGCGGAGGAAACGGCATCGAGAGAAGCGCGGCGTAAACCTGGTCCTTCGGTGCCTTGTTGGGTTCCGGCTTCGGTCCCGAGACCACGGCGCTCAGGAGTTGCCCGCCTTCCTGCGCACTGCCCGTGAGGCGCACATGGTAGAGCGTGCCGGAAGGCACTCCGCCGGGAACCGAGACCCTGAGCATGGTGTCGTTCTTGCCTTTCTCGATGACGTGCTGTTCGAGTCGGACCTCGGGAGGGAGCGGCCTGCCGTCGCCGCTTTCCACTGCCAGCGTGATGGGGCCGGTGACACCGCGGCGCTGTGCGGTCACCTTTGTCGTGAAGGAGCCCCCCTTCGGAGCGAGGAAACGGTCCGACGCGGCGGCCAGCTCAAAACCGAGGGAGCCCTCCTTTTCCACGCGGAGTCCGTACACAAACCCGGGCCCGCCCCGGCGCGCAAAGTCCTCGATGCAAATGGAGAAAGCGCCGTCGCGAGGTGCCCGGAAATTCAATGCCACGTCGGATTGCACCCCGTTGGCTCCCGCGTCGTTTTCCGCAAGGATTGCGCCCTTTTCGTCGGTGGCTGCGAGGTAGAGAACCGCCGGCGAACCCACTTCCCGCGTCAGAGGTTTCACGGTGAAGCGGTCGTCTTTTTTTGCATCGATGAGAAAGACATCCCGCTCTCCGGCCCGGGTCAAACGCCCGGTGAAGACGCAGGGGACAGGGGGCCGCTGCAAGGGCTGGAGCTCCCGCCTTTCCTCCTCCAAAACCACCGGTCCCCGTTCGATGCGCAGGAAGGCAAATGCGGCGGGCTTGCCCGGGGCGGAGCGCACCGGTACCGAGAGAACTGCCCGCGGGTCGTCCGGAGTCCGCACCTCAATGCGCGAGCCGTCCCTGTCCCCGAGACCGGCGAGTTCCAGCGAAGCCGTGGCACCGGCTTCCGCTACGGGCGGATACAAGGGCGCCGGCAAGGGAAAGTCTCCGATGCGCAGGTGGTAGAAACGCTCCACTCCGCCGGCGAAGGTGGCGTCCCTGATTTCGAGCACAATCGGCTCGCCGTCGGGGGAGGTGTAGCGCAGGCGGCAGTCGCCGACGAGGCCTTGGGTATCGTCGGCAATTGCGATTTCCCTACCGCGTGAGTCGAGGAGGCGCAGCAGGGGGTCCAGCTTGGAGCCAAGCCGCCCCGCGTAGACTTCGACGGAAATGCCTTCCCCTCGCCGGGGCGAGAGTCGGTAGAAATGCGAGCCGCCGGTATCCGCGGCGCTTTCCAGCGCGGTGGGCAATGCGAGCGGTTGCGCGTTTTCGACAGAACCGTTCTTGGGCGACCTCGCTGTCAGCGCAAGGTCGTCCACCAAAAAAAGAAGTGGCCCGGAGAAGCCGGTTGCGGTTGGGAGACGTAGGAAGGCGACGCCAAGCGGCGCGTTGTCGGCAAGGGAAAGTCTGGCGGTGAGGCTTTTGCCGTCGGGCTTGGGGGCCTTTCCGCCGTTGTCCTCGGCCGGATTGTCCCAGACCGTGGTGGAATCAAAGCTGGTCCAGATTTTCTCGGGCTTGAGCAGGTCTTTTCCGTGCAGAGTGAGCGAAATCGTCTCTCCCGGCCTCGCCGAAAAGGGGAGCACTCTGCTGAGTTCCGGGGACTGGGCAGGGGCGGTTGCGGCAAGCAGCAACGCAACCAGTCCCGGCAGGGCAGGCAGAACTCTATGGAGGTTGCGCGACATCGGGAGAGGGGTTGGTTTCCGATGGAACGGGTTTTGCGCGGCGGGGTAGCCCGCCGCCTTGGACGACTTAGACGAGGCCACGGATGACTTCGCCTTTTTTGGCCAGGAAGATGGGACGCCCGTCTGGGGTGAAGAGCGGTTTTTCGCGGTCGATTCCCAGAAACTCGTAAACCGTTGCGGCGTAATCCTCTGGAGTATAAGGCTTTTCCGTTACATACCCACCTTCGCTGTCGGTTTCCCCAATGATCTGGCCACCGGGGACGCCGGCGCCGGCAAAAACGATCGAATAGGCGTTGGGCCAGTGGTCGCGGCCCTTGGTCTTGTTGAGGCGCGGTGTGCGGCCGAACTCCGTGACGAAACACACCAGCGTGTCGTGGAGCAGTCCGCGTTGGTCCATGTCCTCGATGAGCGCGCTGAAGGCCTGGTCGGTGGATCCCATCATCCACCAGGTCCCGATGCCGTAACGGCCCACGCCGCCCTGTGCTCCGGCGAGGTTGCAGGTGCCGTTGGCGTAGATGTAGTCGTGGTGGTCCCAGTTGAGGTTGCTGCCGCCCGGGGTCTTGTCGCTCTGGGGTTCCCGGACGTCGACGGTCACAAAACGGACGCCCGCCTCAATCAGTTTGCGGCCCACCAGATAGCACTGGCCGCGGTGGCCGCGCCCGTAGCGCTCCCGGATGCCGTTCGGCTCGCTGTTGAGGTCGAAGGATCCCATGGTCTTGGGATTGGTGAGGAGGTTTTCGGCTTGGTCGTAGAAGGACTTCATCGCGTCCGAGGCGGGCGTGGCCTCGGTCGCCAGACCGATGTCCAGACTGCTGAGCAGGTCCCGGCGGTCCTTGAAGCGGCGCTGGTCAATGCCGGTGGTGAAACTGAGGTTGGGCACCTTCCAGTTCGGGTCGGCGAGGTTGGAACCGGTCGTCTTGAATGCGGCAAAGCTCGGTGGCAGGTAGCCGGTGCGGGTCATCGCGGCCTGCTCGTGGTTTCCGGGAACCATGACGTAGGGGGGCAGGAACCCGCAGTCGCTTCCCGAACGGAAGGCCACCACGCTGCCGATGTCCGGCATCTCCACCGGGCCGCCGGGAACCTCCCCCGACAGGACATACTGGGTGCCCCGCGGGTGGTCGTCCACCTTGATTTTGTGGCACATGGAGCGTACCACGGCGAGTTTGTCGGCGATCTTTGCCGTCTTTGCCAGCAGTTCGGTGAATTGCATCCCGGGCACCTTGGTGCCAATCGGCTTAAAGACGCTCCGGTGCTCGGAAGGGGCGTTGGGCTTGGGATCCCAGGTGTCCATGTGGGAAAGCCCGCCCTGCTCGAGAATGACCAGCACCCGTCTGGCCCGTCCAAAGTGCCTGCCGTGTCCGCTGCCGGTTCCGGTCGCCAGCAGCGACCCGCCGCCGAGCGCCCCGAGGACGCCGCCGAGCCCGAGCCCTACGAAGCTGCGCGCACCGCGTTTCATAAGGCAGCGTCTCGTGATGCCCTCGGGCAGCGGGGGGTGCACCTCCGCCAGAGCGTTTTCGCCTGAGGCCGCCGGGTGTTTCTTAAACATGACGCTTCAGCTAACCCGCTTGGGCTTATGTTTGCTAGAGGAGAAAACTTGCGCGCGGACCGCGATCGAGAATTTCTCCCTGATGTGCAGGTCGATGCAGAATCGGGTACTTCAGAAACGGGCGCTCACGCCGCTATCACAGATGTCACCCGCAGACGTAATTTCCTAAGGGGTATACAGCCGGTTTGCGTGGAATTTGGGAAGTGCCGAGGAGGGGAATTGAAAACCTCCCTATACAGTGGAGAAAGCCCTAAAAAATCTTATATGCAGCTTTTATGCAAACACCCAAACAAGGCATGGGTTGACGTAAGCAATTGAGAACCAGCAATGAGCGTCAATATCTAATTGCCTATTCACAGCCCTCAGAATATTGAGCGTGAAGCATTGCCGCTAATCGGGCCGACGTTTACCACTCCATACCTCGCTTTTGACAAGCAGTCCCACACTGCTATCGATCAAGTGGACCGAGTTTACTTGGTCGGAGGGTGGCTACTGACTTTGGTTGGTGCCCCCCATTTGCCTTTCTGAAGTACGGAGAGGTCTTGAACCCGATCCGCGTGTTGAAGACTGACGGCTCCTGTGGTAAGTTCCATCTGTGAATGCCCAACTTGCCCCAATACTCGGTCTGAGCGTGACGGAAAGGCTGGAAATCGTGAATGTGATTTGGGAGAGCATTACCAACGAGGATGCGGAACTGCCTGTACCTGAATGGCAGATTGCTGAAATTGAACGCAGAAGTGCTGAGATGGATGCCAATCCTAATCTAGGCATCCCTTGGGAAGATGTGAAGAAATGGGTGTTAAACCGTGATGATAGAACACGTTGAGTTCAACCCAACGGCTCGACAGGAGGTAGCTGATTCCTTCGATTGGTACGAATCTCGCGAAGTAGGCTTAGGGAATGACTTCTTGGGTGCTTTGGATGATTGCATCCGTTTGATACGGCTTCATCCCGAGATTGCTCCGATTGCCTTCAAGAATTATCGGAAGGCTTTGATGAAACGCTTTCCCTTCGCGGTCTTTTACCGCGTTAGTTCCACCATCCTAACTATATACGCAGCGTTCCACTGCTCAAAGAGTCCTCTCCGACTCTCGAAGAGGCTAACTTAGCTCGAATGACTCGATGACTAGGCAGCTTTGGCCGAAATGTTCCGACAGAAGGTTGCTCTGCTAATTCCCAACGTCTTACAGATTTCTGAGACGTTGCTTTTACCGTCCTTGTAGAGAGACTCAGCTGTCGACAACTTTTTCTGATCCATCGTTTTAGGTCGACCTCCGAATCTTCCTCTTGCCCTTGCTGCTTTTAGCCCAGCTGTCACCGGTCACTTCAAAGTGTACCACCCGCGGTCGAATCAAAGTGTACCACCCCGGGGCGTTGGTTTTCTAGGCTGGGTCGGTTGCTCTTGGCAAGGACTGGTCGGGTGTTTTTCTGGTGGGATGCAGCAGCGGCATGCTCCTGCTGTTCCCCCTAGAGGAGGGGTTCGGGGAACCGTGGTTCCCCGATTTATTCGCGTGGCGAGGCGGCGCTTTTCTCCCTCTTTGACTGGCTTGCCTGGCGCTGGTTTTGTTCGGCGGCTCCCTCCTTGAGCCGGTAACTGCGCCCGTTGATGGCAATGATCTCGGCGTGGTGCAGTAGGCGGTCGAGGATTGCACTGGCCGCCGGCACGTCGCACAGCAGCTTGCCCCACTCCTCCACCGGACGGTTGGAGGTCATCATCGTCGAGCGGTTCTCGTACCGGCGCATGATGAGCTCCAGCAGGATCTCGCCACTCTTGGCAGGCAGGATTTTGAGGCCCATGTCGTCGATGATCAGCAGGTCGGGCTTTAGGTAACGCTTGAGCAGGCGCGACTCCGCTGCCTGTGTCTCCGGTTCCAGCAGTTCCCGCACAAGGTCGAAGACCGAGCGGTAAAGCACCGTGAAGCCAGCCTTCACCGCTTCCCGGCCCACCGACTGCGCGATGTGGCTTTTGCCCACACCGGGAGGTCCCACAAGAAGCACGTCCCGCTTCTCGCGCACGAACTGGCAGGTGGCCAGTTGGTAGACCTGTCCACGGTTGATGGTCGTATTGAAGGCGAAGTCGAAGTTCTCCAGGGAGCGTGCCTCCCGGAAGTCGGCCACCTTGTTGCGGCGCGCGATCAGGCGCTGGCTGCGCACGTTGAGTTCGTCTTGGAAGATGAGCTCAAGGAACTCCGCGTAGGGCAGACGGTGGGACTCGGCCTCTCGCAGGCGCAGTTCAAGGCTGCCAAGTAGCCCGGAGAGGCGCAGCTTCAGGGCGTCACGTTTAAGGGTGTTGGTTACTGGTGTCATGGGTCTGGTTGTCGTTTTGGGTTTGGGTGATGAAGTCGGTGTAGGTGCCAAGGTTGCGGATCAAAGGATGGCTTTCCGCGAAGCCAAAGTGGGCCTGCTCTGTCTCCCGGCCCAAGAGCGCCTTGATCCCCCTGTAGCTGTGGCACCCGTTTTGCAGGGCTTTTGCGCAGGCGGCGTCCAAGGCGATGGCCGAGTGCTTTTCGATGAGCCCGCACACCCCCATGATGGCCCGTATCGCCTCCGGCCCGCGTGCATCGGCAGCCGCCTGGGCCCACTGGCCGCAGTGCTCTCCAAGCACCAACGCCCGCGATACCCAGTGCTTGCACGTGCTCCGCACCGGCGTGCTCCACCCGCCCGCGCCAAGGCTGCGACTGAACCGACCGGGTTCAAGCCGCGTGTGCAGCGCTACCTGTTCCATCCGCTCATTGAGGATGCGCACACAGCGGCCATCCCAACGCACCCAGACCTTGCGCCCAATGAGTTCCGGCGGTGCCTCGTAGTAGGCCTTTGCCACCTCCACAAAGCTATCCCGGCCGACGTTGCGCTGCGCCTCGGTAAAACAAGGAAAGAGGCTTTCGGCAAGGGGTAGCAGGTGGGGACGTTCCTTTTCAAAGCATGCCGCCACCTGCTGGCGCGTGGTGCCATGGATGCGCTTGTCAGCCACCGTGGCTTCCCAATGACGCAGATGCTCGTTGAGCTCCCGCAGGCCCCTGAAGGAGCGCCCCTTCAAGGCGTTGTCCTTCACATATCCCACACCGCGCTCCACCTTGCCCTTGTGCTGCGGCGTGTAGGGACGGCACGGCAACACGCTCATGCCATAGTGCCTGCAAAACTCCGCCAGCTTTGGGTTAATCTCCGGATCATACCAATCGGCCTTGGTGACGGCCGCCTTCAGGTTGTCCACATTCAAGGTCAGGGGTGCCCCTCCAAAGCTGCGGATCGCGTTCTCCAACACCCGCAGGAACGTCTCGGTGTCTTGGCGCAGCACCGCCTCGCTGTAGCCCTTTCGCGAATGGCTCAGCACCATGCGAAGCACCCAGGTTCGGGTACGCTTGCCCTGCTCATCCACAATAGGCGCCCCGAGACCGAAATCCACCTGCGCCTCCTCGCCCGGATGACACTCCATGCGCCACACCCGGGTTGGCTCCTTGGCCTTGAGCTTGCGCACATAGCGCTTCACAGACTCATAAGAGTCCTTGAACCCGTACTCGGTCACCAGATCTTGGTAAACACACTGGGCGCTCAATCCGGCATGCACCTTCGACTCCACAACCGCCCGAAACGGCTCGCACAGGCTCTGGCGCCCGCGCTTGGCGTCCACGACTTCAACCTCGCGGAGCTGCCCAGCACCACCTCCAGAGCCGGCGGTCGAAATACTGGTACACTTTGGATCGGCTACGGCGATGGGGCCGGCGGTCGATTGGGTGGTACACTTTGAGCCCCCTTCGCTGTACCCCTTGACCGTGTTACGGTGGACTCCCAGCTCGCGCGCGATGCGTCGCTGGCCCCATCCCTTCTCATGCAGGCAGCGTATTGCTTCTTGTAAACTCACTTTTAGGACGTTGGACATGCCCCAGTCCAAGCGCCCGGATGCGCTCAGATGGAGCCGTTTCCGCCCCTCAAAGGTGGTACACTTTGAACCCGGTTAATTCGACCGGAGGTGGTACACTTTGACCGACCGCTGACAAAATTGCACATTGAACCAAAACT
>JBILKV010000129.1:0-12368 GCA_044376515.1 Chthoniobacteraceae bacterium
CGAGGCCGCTTTCCGCGCCATGGAGACCGAGTCCATCGAATCGCTCGCCCACCTCAACCGCTGCGTGGTTTCCACCGGCGGCGGAGCCATCCTTTCCTCACACAACAGGCAACTTCTTCGGGCACTCGGATTTGTGGTCTGCCTGACCGCCTCCGAGGAAGTTCTCTTCGAACGGGTGTCGCGCAACTCCAAGCGCCCACTCCTCCAAACCGAGAATCCGCGCGCAACGCTCTCAAAGCTGATCCAAGACCGCGACAGCCTCTATCGGGAAGCGGCCCACCACACCCTCGACACCTCGCTGCTAACGCAATCCGCTGCAGTGGAGGCGCTCGTCAGCGCCGCAAGGCAGGCCTTTACGTGGAAACCGTTTCCCTGAAGCAGGCGGTCCGGGAGCAGGCGGAGCAACTCGGCTTTGACGCGTGCCACTTCGCGCCCGCCGTGCGCCCGCCCCATGCGGATGCTTTCCTCGCGTGGATCCAGCAGGGAAAGGCCGGCGAAATGGCCTGGCTCGCCAAAAACGCAGACCGCCGCACAGACCCCCAACTCGTGCTCCCCGGCGCACGCACCGTGGTCATGCTTGCCAAAAGCTACGGCCAGTCGCCACCGGCCCGCCCCCCGCAAACCCCGGCAGAACCGGCGGCCCATCAGGTCGCCCAGGTCGCCCAGGTCGCCCAGTACGCCCTTGGGGACGATTACCACGAAGTGCTCACCCCGCGTCTCCGGGCGTTGGAGGAAATCCTTGCCGCCCACGGCGGAAAACAGCGCAGCTACGTCGACACGGGGCCCGTCTTGGAACGCGACTTTGCGGCACTTTCGGGTCTGGGCTGGCAGGGCAAAAGCACGATGCTGATCTCCCAGCGCTTGGGCGCCTTCTTTTTTTTAGGCGCACTTCTGACCACCCTGGAGATCCCACCCGACGCCCCCGTTCCGGACCGCTGCGGACGCTGCACCCGTTGCATCGACGTCTGCCCGACGGCCGCGATCACAGCCCCCTACACCCTCGACGCGCGGCGCTGCGTCTCCTACCTGACCATCGAGCTCAAGGGCTCCATCCCCGTCGAACTGCGGCCCTTGTTGGGAAACCGCATTTACGGTTGTGACGACTGCGCCGCCGTCTGTCCGTGGAATCGTTTCGCGAAAGCCTCCTCCGAGGCGCGCTTTGCCGCCCGCCCCTTCGCGCTCCAGTGGCAACTACGCGATTTTCTCAGCCTTGACGACACCGCTTTCCGCGCACTCTTCAAGGGGTCGCCCATCAAGCGGATCAAGCGCCGCGGATTCCTCCGCAACGTCTGCGTCGCGCTCGGCAACACGGGCACGCGTGCCGATTTGGAGTCCCTCCAGAAAGTAGTGCACGACCCCGAACCCCTCATCGCCGAACATGCACAGTGGGCAGTGGAACAAATCACCGCACGCCACCCCGGATAAATCCACAAAACCGTCGCGCCCGGGATCCGACCGCGAAGCACACGGCGAACACAGCGATCAGGTATTTAGTAAAATCCTGATTTTCAGGTATTTTTGTGATTTCTTTTTTGCTTCCTCTGCGTTTCTTGTGGTTTCGCAGGCTGGGAAGTCGATCTGGGGATGAACGGGAGGGGGGTCAGAGCTTTTTGTCGCTACGGGCGCTGCGCAGGTGGATTGTCTTGTGCTCCAAATCATGGATCGCCCGGATGTAGCGCACGGTGCGGCTGCGGGCACGCATCAGGATGGAGGTGGTGGTCGCCTTCTTGCCGGTGACCTTCACGCCGGGCAGCAGCGGGCTGTCGCTGATACCCGTCGCGCAGAAAATGGCGCTGTCTCCGCTCACCAGATCCTCCACCTCGTAGATGCGTTTCAGTTCGGCCTCGCCCACCTCCGCGGCGACGCTCTCGGCTTCCGCTGCATCCCTCGGCCACATCTGAAGCAGCATGCCGCCGCCCATTGCCTTGAGCGCGGCCGCGGTGAGGATGCCCTCCGGAGAGCCGCCCACCCCGTAGTACAGGTCCACCCCGGAATCCGTGAGCGAAGGCGAGACTGCCGCGGTGATGTCCCCGTCCGTGATCAGGCGCAAAGCCGCTCCGGAACGGCGCACCTGCCGGATGATTTCGGCGTGACGCGGGCGGTTCATGGTCATCACCACGAGTTCGGGCACGCGCTTGCCGAGCGCTTCCGCCACCAAACCAAGCGTGTGTTCCAGCGGCGCGTCCAGACGGAGCGGCTCCATCCCGTGTGCGATGGCCTGCACGACGGCCGGTCCATAAGCGAGTTTCATGGAGTAAAAGGAGGGCAGGTTCCTCATCGCCCGCGTATTGCCGGAGTGCGTCTGGCTGGCGGCCATCACCGAAATGGAATTCGGAAGCCCGTTTGCGATGTTGGAGGTCCCGTCGATCGGATCCAGGGCGATGTCAAAACTGGGCGCGCCCGGCTTCCAGGTTCCGAGATGCTCGCCCAGAAAAATCCCGGGGGCGTTGTCCTTGATGCCTTCGCCGATGACCACCTCCCCGCAAACGTCCACCAGATCAAACACCCCGTAAATGGCGTCGCAGGCGGCCTCGTCGGCCTTTTCCTTTTCGCCGCGCCCCAGCCAGGCGAGGGAGTTAAGCGCCGCGTTTTCAGTAGCCCTGACAAACTCAAATTCGATGGTTCGTTCGGCGTCGCTGACGGAGAGAGAAACTGGATGATGCATGAAGAGCCGACATCCTAGCCACCGATCCACTGCCACGACAACCTCCCCTTGATCGGGAGTTCCCCTATCCTGCGCCCTTCGCCTCTGCGCCCTCCTCCGGGCCCTCAGCGGTAGCGGACGCTTTTGAGAAAAAGTCCCTCGGCCGGCGCGCAGAAGGAGGTCCGCCTTCCGGCAGGTCTGTGCAGCAGCTCCTCCAACCAAGCGATGTCGGCCTTGCCCTGGGCCACCCGCACCATGGAGCCCGCCAGCATGCGCACCATCCGGTACAGGAACCCGTTGCCTGCAAACCGGAGCGTGAGGAGGGGCCCCGCGGTCTTGAGGGTGAGCGCGTAAATGGTCCGCTCCGTGTTGGTCTCCGGCCGTCCCCGGTTGGCCGCAAACCCCGCGAAGTCGTGGCTCCCCTGCAAGACTCGGGCGCACCGGCGCAAAACCTCCCTGTCCACCGGAGTTGGCAGGTGCCAGACCCGGCCAATCTCGAGGGGGTGCAGGAAACGCGCATTCCACATGCGGTACACGTACTCCTTGCCGACCGCGCCAAACCGGGCGTGGAAACCACCCGCCGCATGGCGCACCTCCAGCACGCGCACCCCCGGCGGGAGTTGCGCGTTGAGTGCCCCCTCCCAGGCCTCCGTGGACAGCCTTCCCTCGGGCACGTCCACGTGCGCCACCTGCCCCAGGGCGTGCACCCCCGAATCGGTGCGCCCCGAGCCATGCACCACCCTGCGTCCCCCTGCAAGATGGGCGACCGCCCGTTCCAAATGATCCTGAACCGCCTTTCCGGACGCCTGACTCTGCCAGCCATCAAACCCGCTGCCCTCGTAAGCAACCAACAGGCGCAGGCGGATGAAGCCCGGCGCCGGCCCTTCGTTGGAACGCTGCCGGCTCACAGGGCCAGGAACCCCTGGGAATCCAGCCAGCCCTGCAGGATCAGCTGTGCGGCCACCTGGTCGATCACGGCCCGGCTTTGCTTGGTATTGCGTCCCGCCTCGTGCAGGGCTCGCTGCGCCGCAACCGTCGTCAACCGCTCGTCCCACAGGACGATCCTCACCCCGGGCACCGCGACACGCACCGCCTCGGCAAAGGCTTCCGCCTTGGCGGCGGCCGGCCCCTTGGTCCCGTTCATGTTCTTGGGGAGTCCCACAACGATGGTGTCGACCGTCTTCTCCCGCACCACCGAGGCAATCCGCTCCACGGCCCCCTTGCCCGCCGGCACACTTTCAAAAGGGTGCGCCAGCATCCGGAGTTCATCCGAAAGCGCGAGCCCGATCCGGGCATCGCCAGTGTCAATTCCAAGGGCGCGTTGCATTCGGGAGGCTTGGGGCAGGAGGGGACGCGGGTCAAGGACTGGTGCTCCTTTTTCCTTTCCCCTGCAGGGCAACCCAAGGCTGGCGCACTAGGTGCTTCCCACTCCCGAGGTATGCGTCTCTTTTTCCCCATCTGGTGTGCCGCCCTGCTTGCCACCCCCCCCATTCTCTGCTCTGCCCCGGGCGACGCACCCGCCGCAGCCCTGCGGCTCCAACCAAACGACCGGATTGTCGTCCTCGGAAACGCCGCTGCCGACGCCTTCTTTCAGGACGGATACTTCGAAACCCTCCTGCATCTGCGCTTTCCCGACCACCGGCTCCAGATTCGGAACCTGGCTTTCCCCGGCGACACCGCCAAGGGCCTCGGCACCCCGTCCGCCCGCGAACAATGGCTCAAACTGGCCACGCCGGACGTCCTGTTGGTTCTCTACGGGGGCGCAGAATCTTTCACCGGCGAACCGGGCCTCGCAGCCTTCCGCCTCGAAATGGCGGCCCTTCTCAAAAAGGCCGCCGCACTAGAGCGAGCGGGGAAGGCGCCATTGCGACTCGCCGTATGCAGTCCCATCGCCGTTGACGCCAGTGACGATGCTCCCGAGGCGAAGGCACTCAACGCGAACCGGAAACTCTACTCCGAGGCGGCTGCAGCCGTCGCCGCGGAAGCCGGTGTCCCTTTTGTCGACCTGTTCACCCTGACGCAGGAGGTTTTTGCCACCAACCCCCAACGCTCCGCCCTCCTCCCTCCGTTGTGGGGCGCTCCCGCAAACGCCCTTCAGACCGCCACAGGCCTTCTGACCCAGGAGGCACACCGCCTGCTCGCTCCGAAGCTTTTCCAAGCGCTCTTGAATGAACAGCCGCCGAATCTCCCTGCGGAATCAGCCGACACCCCCTCCGGAGGCCTCCGCGCCCTGGTGACAGCACGTCAGGCGGCATGGCTCGCCACCTACCGGCCAGCGGCCGGCGCCTCCCCTTCGAAGGACTGGCCCCAGATTCAACCCCGTTTTGACAGGCACGATGCCGCCATCTGGGCGCTGGCCAAAGGCGACCCCCCCGTCGCAGAGGCAAAACCTGCCTCCCCACCCTCGCCGCCGGACACAGCACCGTCAGAGCCGTCCCTTAAGGTGCAGGCGGGCTTGCGCGTCCAGACATTCGCCGACAGCGCGCGCTTTCCAGAGTTGGCCAACCCCATCCAAATGGGATGGGACAGCCTGGGGCGGCTCGGCGTGCTTTGCCGGCCGGCCCACGCCGAGCAGGGTCCCCCGCCCGCTTCGGCCGACCGGTTCCTGCTCCTTGAGGACACCGATGGCGATGGGACGGCGGACCGCGCCAATGTGTTCGCGGAGCACCTCAACCACGCCGGTGCCTTCACCTTTCACCGGGACGGGGTTCTCGTCGAACAGGCCGGCGACCTTTGGCTGCTCAGGGACCCCAACCACACGGGCAAGGCCACCTCCAGGGAACGCGTTTTGATGGGCTTCGGCGTGGCGGACACCCCCCCCGCCCCGAGCCGGCTTCTCAGTGATCCGCGCGGCGCCGTGTACTGGAGTGATCCCGGCCCCCACCGCTCCCGGGTAGAGACCGGCACCCAGCTTCTCCAGGGGGCCCGCGGTCTGGTGCTGCGCTTTGAGCCGGCCAGCGGAAAGATTGAGCCCCTCCTGAACAGCGGGCTCGATTCGGCTCCCGGGACCCTGCTCGCCTCCTGGGGCGACATCTTCTTCGCCGACCCAAAGGCACAGTTCTGGCACTCCGGTTCCGAGATGTACGGGAGAGCCGAGCCTCTTCCCAAGCAGGTCAAATGGCCGCTGCTCTGGGAAAAAGCGCCCGCACCCTGCACTGGAGCGGCCTTCGTTCGCGGCGCCCACTTTCCTCCGGCACTGCAAGACGCCCTGCTCGCCACAACCTCGGTGCAGCCCGCGGGCATCCGGCACGCATCGCCTGCAAAAGGCTCCCCGGAGATGTTACTCTCCTCGGACGCTTCCTCCTTCCACCCGCGCGCTTTGAGCGTCGGCCAGGATGGTTCGCTTTTCTTCGCGGACGGCGGGCCGAAGGGCGCGCGGATTTACCGCATTACCGCGGAGGACAGGGCACTTTCCGACGTGACCCTCCCGGCGGATGCCTCTGTGGATCAACTGCTTGATGCGCTCAAGTCGGCAGGGGAAGGCGTCCGGGAGAAGGCCCGCCACCGGCTGGGTTCGCTCCCGGCCGCCGCGACGCTTGAGGCACTCAAAAACTGGGTTGCCCGGCTCAGCCCCTCCGACCCGCGGTTCGAGCTTCACCGCCTCGAGGCGCTCTGGATGAGTCGCTGGTTCGGAGCGTTGGAGTCCCCGCTTCTGGAACAGGCCCTTGCCTCCCGCGAACCCAAGGTCCGTGCGCAAGCCGTTCGCATCGTGACCGAGGCGCGCTCCCAGCTCCCGAATGCCATGCGCCGCCTCGAACTCATGGCCACCGACGCCCATGAACGCGTCCGCCTCGAAGTTCTCGCGGCCACCGGTTCTTTTGCGCGCACTGACCCCCAAGCCGCCATCCGCCTCGTTCACCGCGTCCTGCTCGGCCCGCTCGATGACGCTCTTGAACGGGTTGCAAAGGAAACCCTCCGCCAGCTCGAACCCGACCCGGGCCGGATGCTTCTCCCAGCGGACCCTGGCGTGCTCCGGTTTGTCCTCGCACGCCTCTCCGACGCAGAACTTGCCAAGGCGCCTCAGGCGGAACCCGTCTGGCTCGCACAACTCGAACGGCCCGGGATTTCCGCCGCGGCAAAGGAAGGCGCGCTCCGCTCGCTCGCCAAAAAACGGGAGACCAGTTTTGTCACCGAACTCGCCACGGCCCTCGCGCGGATCGACTCTGGCGACTCCAACGCTCCGCTGGTCGCGCCACTCCTTGAACTCCTTGCCTCCCAACAGCCCTCCGAATTGGCGCGGGCGCGCCCCGCACTCCAAAAGCTCGCGGCGTCCGCCAACCCCGGACGACTCCGGACATCGGCCCACGCTGCGTGGCTACAGTCAGCCCCGCCCGCCGAAGTCTGGGCGGAAGTGCAGGACGCCCCGGACCGCCAAGCCGAAATGCTCCAAAGCCTCATTCAAGTCGCTGACAGCGCGATTCGCGCGGCCTTTCATCCCATTGTTTCAAGCGTACTCCGAACGGAAAAGCGCGGAAGCACCAAGGTCCACCGTGCCGCACTTGCGGTGCTGCCCCTGACCGGCGCGCAGTTCAGCGACGAAAACCTGGAACTGCTTTGCGCCCCGCTGCTGGAGGGCGAGGTGCTTCCCGAAGCGGTGCAGGGACTCGCCCAACTCCCTGAGGCCACCCTGCGCAAAGCCGCCTTGGACAAACTGCTTGAGGCGCTCAACGCGTGGCTCGGGACACAGTCCGGAGCCGCACGCGAAACCGTGCCCTTCGCCCAAACACTCCAACTCGCCCAAACCCTCGCAACCGTTTGGGAGGCGCAGGTGCGCGCAACCGTGGAGACCCTGCAAAAACAGACCACACCGGTTCTGGTCATCCGGACGGTCTGCGACCAGTCGCGCTATGACGCGCCGCAGTTGAGCGTCCCGTTTGGCCGCCCCATCCACATCGTGTTTGAGAACCACGATGTCCGGCCGCAAAACCTCGTGCTGACGGCCCCGGGCGAGGCCAAAGCCATCCTGGCGGAGGCCCTTCAAAGGACATCCTCAAGTCCAAAACAGGATGTCCCCGCAGATCCGCGCGTGCTGGCCGCCTCCCGCCTGCTGGCGCCAGGCGAACAACAAATCCTCCACCTTCAGGCCCCAACGAAACCCGGTGACTACGAGTACGTGAGCACCGCTCCGAATCAGACAAATACTCCACGAGGCATCCTCAAAGTCCTTCCCCAACACTAGGCTCAGCCAGAGAAGCGCCGGCATACGAGGCCTTTCCAAGGGGCGGAAACCGGCGCAGTTTTTTGTTCCTTGCCCTCCCTTTGGGCGCATTAAATGATCTTCGGTATGCGCACCAACGTCCTTGGAAGCCCGCTTGAATGCTGTTGCACCAGCCCGATGACAGGTTTTTACCGGGACGGTTACTGCCGCACGGGCGCAGAAGACTTGGGATTGCACACTGTCTGCGCGGTAGTTTCGGATTCCTTCCTGAGATTTTCCAAGGCGCGCGGGAACGACCTCAGCACCCCGCGTCCCGAGTACGAGTTCCCCGGACTGAAGAATGGCGACAAATGGTGCCTGTGCGTGGAGCGCTGGAAGGAGGCGCTCGACGCTGGCTGCGCCCCCAGCGTGGTGCTCGAAGCCTGCCACATCTCCGCGCTCGAGTTCGTCGACCTTGCCGACCTCAAGGCGCATGCCTTTTCAAACTAGATCACTCTAGGATTTCCCCTCGGAGCGTGATCCACTCAAAGTCTTCCATCCCCCCAACACAACACCCCATGGTCCCCCGATTACTCCTCCCCAGCTTCCTCGCCGCGCTTGCCTCAACCGCGTTGGCCGCCGATCCCGTTCTGACCCTCGAGAAGACCTCCTCCGGCGGCTTCGAGGTGAAAGCCGACGGCAAACCTTTCGCAACTTACGTCGTTACAGAGGCCAACAAACCCTACCTCTGGCCCATCTACGGCCCCACGGGAAAATCCATGACACGGGCCTACCCCATGCAGATCCTCGAGGGTGAACAACACGATCACCCCCACCACCGTGGCCTCACCTACGGCCACGAGAGCACCGGCTTCCCGGGATGGCGCGAAACCGGTGCCACCGGGAAGGTCACCAGCGGCGGCGATACCTGGGCGGAGAGCAAAACCTTCGCCGGAACCGCGGCCAATCCGAAACCCTCCGCGGCCGCACTGAAGCGGACAGAGGAATTGGGCCGCATCGCCCACATCGAGTACAAGGAGTTCGGGGTGAAGGAAAACGCGGCCGTGATACTCGAGGTTTGCGAGCATCAGGATTCCGCCTCCAAACGCTTCCTAACCGAGGAACGTCGCCTCCGCTTCCATGCCACGGCCGGCACCCGGATCATTGATTTCGATCAGGATTTCATCGCGACCGACGGCGATGTGCGTTTTGACGACCGCAAAGACGCGGGGCTCTCGATCCGGGTGCCCACGAGCATGGCGGTCGACACCAAGCAGGGCGGCCGGATTGTCACCAGCGAAGGCGCCACCGACAAGGAGGCCTGGTCCACCGCCGCCAAGTGGTGCGACTACAGCGGGCCCGTCGACGGCGAAACCGTCGGCGTGGCGATGCTCAACCACCCCTCCAGCCTCCGTTTCCCGACCCGCTGGCACGTGCGCACCTACGGGCTTTTCACCGCCAATCCGTTTGCGCACAAACAGTTCGACAAGGAGCTTCCGGAGAACACGATCAACCTCAAAAAGGGCGACCGCCTCAAACTGAGACACCGCTTTGTCTTCCATGCGGGCGACGAAAAAGCGGCCCGGATTCAGGAAGCCTTCGAGGCCTACGCAAAGGAAACACGCTGAGGCGGCCCCCGTTTCAGCGGCCCACGACGCCGCGCGCCCTCGTTCCCTGACGCGGCGGATTACCCTCCGGAAGCTTCCGGCGTCGACCCTTAAACGGAGGCGGCCCGTCGCTTTTTCTGGCACTCGACGCAGGTGCCGAAGATTTCGAGGGTGTGGGTCACGTTGGAGTAACCCATCTGGCGGACCAACCGCTCCAAGCCGTCCGCAAAACACACATCGAGGGTTTTGACGCTTGCGCAGCTACGGCAGATGATGTGGTGGTGGTGGTGCTCTCCCGTGTTGAACTCGTAGCGGTACACGCCGTCGCCAAAATCACAACGCCGCACCAGATTGGTTTCCTCAAGAGTGCTCAGGCAGCGGTAGACGGTCACCGGATCACACAGCCCCGCGGGCAACCGGCGGTGTAACTCCTCGGCGCTGAAAGGACCGTGCTCCCGGTGCAGTAATTCCAACAAAGCCCGCCGAGGCGCCGTTATCCGGTGTCCAGCCTCCTTCAACACGGCAAGAGATTCAGCCACATGCGCCTCCGCGCAATGTTCCCCGTGTTCCTCGTGGTTTTTGTGTTCCATGGTGTTTTCCGGCGGAAATCGCCGAAGCGTTCGCAGCGCTGTCAGCGGTGACGGGCCTTGGTGAGCATGATTTCGTTTCCTTCGGAATCCACGCACATCGCCAGATGCGCCGGTTCCTCGGGGGTGTCGACGGGCTCCTTTTCCACCAGGCCGCCGTGGGCACGCACCAGCGCGCAGCCCTCGAACAAATCCGCCACTTGGAACGCCAGACCCGTCCAGGTGCGTCCCCCCTCGCCTCCCCCGTGAATTCCGATCACCGAACCGGCAATGCGCACCTCGCTCACCACGTCGCTTTCGCGGAGCACCTCCCCATCAAAGACGTCGCGGTAAAACCGGACTGCCCTGGCCATGTCCACCGCCCAGATGATGTACTTCAAGCGCTCAACGTGCATGCCCGCATGTTTAGCCTTCCCCAAGCGGCATTCCCAGTACTGGTTTGAGTTTCCTGCGTTACGCCACTTCAAGGCGGCGCTGGATTCCCGCAAGCTTCATTTGTTAGCGTTTCACAGATGTTAAGCTTCACCAAAATGAATGGCGCCGGAAACGACTTTGTCATGGTCGACAACCGCTCCGGCAAACTGGCCCTCCCGGGCGACCGGATCGCGCGCCTCTGCGACAGACACCGCGGCGTAGGCGCCGACGGCCTCATCGCCGCAGAGTCCCCCGCCGGCTCGGCCGCCCACCTCAGAATGCGTTACTTCAACGCCGACGGTGGCGAAGCGGAAATGTGCGGCAACGGGGCCCGCTGCTTCGCCCGGTTCGGCGCGCGTCTGCTGGGTGTTTCGGACTCGCTTGTCTTTGAAACTCTCGCCGGCACGCTGACCGCCAACCTCCACGGCGACCGCGTGCAACTGGCCATGAGCACCCCGCACGGGACCGCGCTCGGAACAAACCTCTCCGCGGCGGGCGAGGCACTCGTCGTGCACTTCCTCAACACCGGGGTTCCCCACGCCGTGGTGTTCCGCGACGATCTGGCGTCAACCAACGTCCGCCAACTCGGCGCGGCGCTGCGCTACCACGCGCACTTTGCTCCAAAGGGCACCAACGCGAACTTCGCCGCCATCCTGCCGGACGGTTCTCTGGAACTGCGCACCTACGAACGCGGGGTCGAGGACGAGACCCTTGCCTGCGGCACCGGCGTGGTCGCCTCCGCTCTCCTGCACCACCTGCTGCACAAGGCCACTTCCCCCGTCGCCGTCAAAGTACGCGGAGGCGACACCCTCTCGGTACATTTCGAACGCGCCGCTGAAACCTTCCAGAACGTCACGCTTACCGGTCCCGCGGACTTCGTCTTCGAAGGCACCACGGAACTTTGACCCGCCCGCCGCAGTTTTGCGTCACAAACCGGACTGCCACTCCATCCCCCCTGACCCATGCCATTTCCCGCCAACCTCCCGCGATTGCTCACGCGAGCCGCCCTCGCGTTCACCCTCCTCGTGCCCGCCGTCTGCCGGGCGGCGCACCGGCCGAACATCATCTTTATCATGACGGACGACCACGCTTCGCACGCGATGTCGTGCTACGGTTCCCGGGTCAACCAGACCCCGCACCTGGACCGCTTCGCGGCGAGCGGCGCGCGTTTCTCCAACGCCTTCGTCACCAACTCGATTTGCACCCCGAGCCGGGCGACGTTGCTCACTGGAAAATATTCCCACGCCAATGGCACCCCAGTGTTCAACCTGTTCGATGGAACGCAACAAACCGTGGCCAAACTGTTACAGGCAGGCGGTTACCACACGGCCATGGTGGGCAAATGGCATCTGGGGAGCGCACCCACGGGCTTTGACCACTGGAAGATCCTCCCGGGACAGGGCCGCTACCGGGACCCCATTCTCTACGACGCCGAGGGAGCCAAAGTTTACGAGGGCTACGCCACGGACGTCATCACCGACCTGGGCATCGCCGCGCTCAGGTCCCGGCCCAAGGACCGCCCGTTTTTCCTGATGCTTCATCACAAGGCGCCGCACCGCGAATGGGAGCCGGATGAAAAAAACCGCGCCCTTTTCGCAAAGCGCACCATTCCGGAACCCGCCACCCTGCGGGACGACTACACCACGCGACCGGCGGCGCTTCCTGAAAACGCGCAAACCGTTTTCAAGGACCTGACCCGGCGCGACCTCAAGCTGGAGCCGCCGTCCGAACTGACAGGACCCGCGCGGAACCAGTGGCTCTCCGCAAAGCCGGAGGAAGTCGAGATCGAAGAGGCCGGCACAAAGCGCGTCCTCAAGGGCGAGGAACTCCAACGCTGGAAGTTCCAGCGTTACATGCAGGACTACCTCGCCTGCGTGCAGGGCGTGGACGACAACGTCGGCCGTTTCCTCGATTGGCTGAAGGCCGAGGGGCTTTCGGAAAACACCCTCGTCCTCTACACCTCCGACAACGGCTTCTAT
>JBILKV010000029.1:0-34304 GCA_044376515.1 Chthoniobacteraceae bacterium
TCAGCGTCTGGCTTCGGGAGCCCTATTCGGCGCCTGCATATGCGGACCGAATCCGTTCGAAACTCTACCCCGCTTTTCCCAACATCGACGCACTGACCTGGATCGACCTGAACCGCGAGATCTTCGATGCGATCCGGTTGGAGCGGAACACTATGTTCTTCCTGCTTCTCTTCATTGTGATTGTTGCTGCATTCAGCATCATGAACACCCTGATTACGGTGACAGTGCTCAAAACCCGGGAAATCGGTGTCATGAAAGCCATCGGTGCCACCCGCCACCAGATCGTTTGGGTGTTTCTGCTGCAGGGCATGGCTGTCGGCGTGTTTGGAAATCTCACTGGGGTCGGGCTTGGCTTGGCAGTCCTCCACTGGCGCAATGAGTTCAAGGACTGGCTGGCGACCCGACTGGGTTTTGAAATTTTTCCTCCGGGCATCTACCAGTTCCGCGAAATCCCAGCCGAATTGCTGCCTTCCGATCTGACCGTCATCTGTTTGAGCGCTTTTGTGATCTGTTCGCTCGCCGCCCTGTTCCCGGCTCTGGTTGCGGCCCGGTTGGAACCGGTGAAGGCGCTCCGCCACGATTGAAGCTGAACCTTGGGGCACCAGAGACAGGGGCACCAGAGACAGGGGCACCAGAGACAGGGGCGCCGGAGACAGGGGCGCCGGAGACGCGAGGGGCGCTGAAAATAGTCACAAAAAAAGTCAGGACTAGCTCACAAGCTCCTCCACTCCCCATTCAATTATCGAACCGGATTCAAGGGACATTCGCCGCTCGGTGGCCGGTTTGAAAATCGCATCGCCCGAGGGCGGACGCATCGCTCCGAGGTCCACGGCGCGAGGCTTGAATGCGCGGTCCCTGCGGAGGATTCTCCCCTGGGTGCCCGCGTGAAAGGGGATGCAGGGAGGCTAAAACGGAGACAGCAAGACGCCGCTGAACACAGGATCAGCACAGAGGAGGCGGGGCGATTAGATCAGGGGGAGCGATCAACCCGGGCGGCTGGATCAACTGCGGTGGAGTAATGAGCGGGGGCGGATCGATCAAGGAGGGCGGCGCGATTAATTCAGGCGGTAGAATCAAAGGAGGCGGGTCAATCAGCGGCGGCGGCTGCATCAGTGCCGGGGGATCGATCAACTCGGGCGGATTAATCAACTCGGGTGGCGCGATCAACGCTGGGGGCAAGATCAGCGTGGGAGGCAAGATCAGCGGGGGAGGGTCGATGAGGGACGGTAAACAATCGTGCACTGCCGCTGCAACCGTACCACCCGAAACGGTGTCAGCTGCAGCTGCAGCGGCTGCGGCTGCCAGTGGCGCGGAGGCAGCGCCGGCGCTTGGACCCGGGCTGCCACACGGGCACGGCGCCGCTTCGGACGCCGGCGCAGGAGATGCGGCTGCAGAAACTTCAGCAGCCTGAGACGCCGAGGCGGCAGCCGACCGAAGTTCCCAAACCAACAAAGCCGCGCCTTCAGACTCGACAGGTTCAACCCAACCCTCTGCTAAAAACCCGGCGGAGGAGGAGAAAAGAGCCGCCCCCTTAAGGCCACGCCGCCGCGCAGAAGCGTCCAAGTAAGAGCCTGTCACCTCCCCCCGATCCCTGGCCAGCCTGAGCGACAAAACGGGAGGCAGGGTCCCGTTTGTCGGCAGACCCTCGACGCGAAAACCGCTCCCTGAGTGATAGACATTCCACGCGTAAAGGACCTGAGCGCCGGATCCACCAGGGAAACCAACACCCCGAAGCACGAGAAGGCTGGGACTGGAAACAATGGCGCTGGACCGATTGATGCGGGAGGCCAGTTCCTTCGTGGACCACCGCCCTCCGTGTTCCGGGCTGAAATGAAGTAATCCACGTTCGGCATCGGAACCGGCTCCTGCCGTTGCTCCAGAGGAAGAGCCGCCGGCGGTTCCAGTCAACTGGGGCGATGAACCGGACAAATCCGGGGAAAGGGAACTTTGCCAGTCCAACCCCTCTGGAAAAAAAGCGTCTCCCGCACGGGCCTGCCAAGGGGAGGAGGTCGTTTCGGGCCGTAAAAACCGAACCGTACCGAGAAGGCTGTTCACTCCGGAGGCGGCGGCGCCCCTGGTGTTTTTGGCCTCGTAAAACGCGGAGGAAAATCCCGAGGCTCCCGCCGCAGCCAGTGCGCTTCCGGAGTTGGAATAGCCGGGCATTCTTGTACTCCACAATAGCCTGCCGGCAGGAAGCAGCTGCAGCAACACATAGGCACCCTCCGTGTTGAGTACGTAACGTCCCGGCGCTCCCTCCGGCAACGGGCCGCCCTTGATTGCGGTAAGCACAGGGGTCTGACTCGAGAAACCGTTCCCGCCGCCGGCGTTGGATGACACGCTGTCAGTGACGAACGCTATCAGGGTAGGCTGCACCCCGGAATAGTCCGCCTCAACGACGAGCCGTTGCCTGCCAGTCGCAGTTCCGCTTCCCAACTGGACGGACAAAGCGTACCGGCCCACAGCCTCGCCGGCGGGCTGAAGGGCGCCTGAAAAGGAGCGTGCCACGGGTTTGTACACTGGTGAAAGCGCGCCCTCAGCCAGTAAAATCTCGTTGTATCGAATCCTGCCGGATACGGTACCCCGACGGGTGATCGTCAGCGTCACCGCCCCCCGATGGACTGCACCGTGTCCCTCCCCAACCTGGCTGTCGATGGCATCCTCCGGTTGGGTCAGAATTCCCTCGAAGGACACAGCAGAGCCGCCCCCCAACTCCACCTGCTGAGAGACCGCGTGCCAAAGAGGGGTGGCGATGAATGCAAGAGTTGCGAACAGGACGGCGGGTTTCATTCAGGGTGGGGCCTCTTTTATTCCCTGAAATTCAGACAGATTTCAACGATCAAGCTTCAGCACACTGTTTTGACTCGCAGCCCCTTCTCCTTAAAAGCGCAGGACGAGCCCCTTTTGAGTGCAGGCAGGAACCAAACGTCGGCGCCCGTCCCGAAGCGACAGACATCTTGCAGCCCACCATGCAGCCCGCGTCAACGCAATGGGCACCGTTTTGAAACAAGAAAAACATCCCAAGCCGGCACAAAGTTTCGCCCGGGCCGCCCAGCCCTAGAGAACCAATTTCAAGAAGGTGACCTGATTGGTCTGGGACTCCATGCCGCCCTCAAAAACAGCCAGCGTTCCCTCCTGCCAAAAAAGCGGGATCGCCCTCTGCGGCTTTTTGTACCGAACGGTCAGCGTCCTCCCCGAGGGGATATCGTACAAGTAAAGACCGAAGGCGCCCGGCAACTTGCGCTCGTCCAATGGCTGCCCGCTGTAGGCGATCTGGGTTCCGTCAGGCGAGATGCAGGGGTGTTGCGCATGCAATTCAGGGAGACTGATCCGCTCTTTTTTGCCATCCCAGATCAACCACACCGCCGACGCGCTGGCCTCGAGCTTTCCGTTTTTGAAGTGAAGCGCCAAGTCCGCATCTTCCAGGGCGGGCAGCTCCGATTCGAGCGAGGCAAGCGTCACCCGCCCAGAATCGGATATCCGCGCAGGACCGAGTTGAAACCCCTCAAAGAGGACCCTCCCATTGAGAACGAGGCTCTCACGCTTGCCGCCCAGATCCCGCTTTTCGCCAACCGCCATTTCCATCGTCTGCTTGAGGAGGTCCTCCACCGCACTTTCTTCGGTGACCTCGCGGAGACGGGAGGCGGAGATGTTGAACCTTGGCACCGCTGAAGCCGGTGGCGGCTTGGGAGGGTCTTCCCGCGGGGCATTCTGAGGGTCCGGAGCGGCCTTCTCTTCGAGGGTAAATGTCGTGGGCAGGGAGGGCTGTCGAGCGAGCCACCCCTGCACACTGACATAGCCCGCCGCCACGCTCAGAACCAACACCCCGACTGCAATTTTACCCTTCATCCGATGTCTCCTTTTTGTTGTTTCGCGCCTACTCCAGATTCTCCCGAATCGTCTTTCGCATCCCGTTTGGCGTCAGGTAGGTGATGACCTGCCATCCCGGACAAACCGTCGGTTCGAGCACGGGTTGTGTAGAAGCCAGCCCGCGGTGGGTGCGCAGCATCTCGCCAGAAATGGCGTAGCGCAGAAAGAGCGCGGTCAGCACCTTTTCGGCCCGCTTGGCGCGGAGCTCCGTAAACGTCTCCTTCAGAGTGTGATAATCTCCAAGCATGGTGAGGTTGATGCCGGCGTTGGTATTCTTCATGAGCACCGCGGAAGCCTTGGTCCAAGGCCCGCCGCTGAGGCCGAGCCCCTCGAGTTGCCTGCCCTCGTAAAGTGCCACCGGTGCCTGCGGATCAGGATCGGACGGGTCGAGGAGAAAGTGATACCCGATGTCGCCCCAGCTCCTCCCCCCGAGGAAGTAAAACCCCCACGCCGTGTGACGTTTTTGAATGCTGAAGACTTCCTTGACCCCGAAACTGTTGTTTGCCGTGTGGTGCAGCGTCACGCATTTGACGGAGCTCATGCCCTCAAGCTTTTCGACTTTGGCCGGTACGGCACCCCAGAATGCACGCGGCTTGATTTCAATCACCTCGACCGGTTTCTCCCAGACGCGGCCCCCTTCAATCCAAAGCTCCAGATGGTTACGCCCGGGATATTGCGCGCGGCTACTTCCAGAAATGTCCGGACGCCCCTGCCTGCCGGTCCTGAACCGGGCAGTCGTGCCCTCGGTCGAGCCGGACCACGCCACCGAATCCACCGCGGCAAACTGCCCCAGCGGGGTCCCCGGATCCTTCAACCGCCACTCACAGCGCAGGTCCGAGCCCTCCGCCGCGGACAGCTTCAACACATCCCCGTCGTGGCCTGAGAACATGTACACCTCCGAGGCGCTTGGCGCCACGGGAACAAAAAGAGCCTGCTCGTAAACGAGGGGTTCGAGCAACTCTCCGTGCTCATCCAAGTGAAATGCCGTGCCGAGGGCGATGCCGGAGTCGGTGATCGCCCGCACCTCCAGCCTCCGGTCTTTTGGCACAACCGCATCGGAGCGCTGGATTCTGCTGGCCAATGAACCAAGGGACGCCCAGCAGACGTCTCCAACTCCCACCAGCTTTGCAGTCCAGCCTCTGTCCGTCCGAACCCAGAGCGCCCGTTGCCAGGCGCCCATGGATTCGAGCAAGATCGGACTCCCGGCGGGGGTCACCGGGTTGTGCACCTGGGAAAAATAACCGTCCACGCCGATTGGCACACCGTTGAGCTCAAAACGGGTGCCCCCCTGTGCAGGATTCCAATAGGCTACCAGTTCCTGACCCGAGGAAGAGACGCTTTGATACCAGCCATCGTTGCCCTGACCGATTCCCCGGCCGTCCGGAGCGAGCGGCAGCACAAAGCCGCCCTTGCGGGTGTCCCACTTGTTCATCGCCGCGCCACTCATCCATCGCGGTTGATCGTACCAAGGCTGCTCCTGCGGGCTGTCCTGATCCGCGGAGGTCTCGCCCCGGTGGGAGGCGCCAGTCCCAATCGGACCCGGCGAACCCGGCTCGAACAGGAGCGCCAACCTTGCCTGGCCGTAAACCACTCCTGCATTGTCAATCCAGCCGCCGCTTATCGTGAAAAGGCGGCTGCCGTTGCTCCAGCGCGGCCAGCGCGCCGCTTGGGCGACCTCCCGCACCTCGCTCAGTTCGCGCAGGCCCGCCTCGGGACTCCAGACTCCGGTCACACGGACCCGCGGCGGAATCCATTCGCCGAATTCTCCCTCCTGGGGTTGCGCATACCACTCAGGATACCAGTCGCTGGCGCTTTGCCCGGTACCGTCCAAATTCCACCCGACGGCGCGTGCGACATTGAGGTCGTACTCACTGGGGGAGGCTTCGCGTTCGTACTGGATCAGCACCTGATCGAGATCGTTCATCGCAACCACGGTGGCGTTTTCGCGGATCAAGGTGCGTCTGCCTTTTTTCCAGAACTCCGCACCGCTCTGCGAATTGCCCGCGACACTGGCCTTTTCATTGAGCGTCACCCAGTCCACGTCATCGGGCAGGGACAGGATCGCATAGCCGGGTCTGGCGGCGCGCGGCGGCGCGAGATCGCCGTCCGTGGGCCAACCGTCGCGTTTGTCCGGAACGCCATCCCCATCGCTATCCTCGTCCGGGTCGGCCGGAATCGGATCGGGCATCAGACCGGCGTTGGTGTTGGCTTCCCAAGTCAACTTCAGCTCGCCCCAGACATTGTTTCGCCGGATTTGAACAGCGAGGTTTTCGAATTTGGCGGCGATGTCGTTGGAGATCCGCGCGATTCGGGAGGTCAAATCGGCATGAAGGATCACGAGGCTTTTCCTGTCTGAATAGCCGTCAACCCCGTAGACGGTGTAAGTGTCCAAAGGGTTGTTGGAAGTCCAGGTCAGGGTGACGGCGTCGGCGTCCTGTTTGGCGCTCAGTTCCTCGACCTTCTGTGCGGAAAGGTCGACCTGAAAGAACTGCTTGGCCTGACCGATGTTTGCCAGAGCGTAGTCGTCCGGCGCGGTTGAGTCGAAGGGATCGGGCAGGAAAATGCCCGACTCGGCCAGTCGTTCTCGGAAAGGGAGGGCGACTGCCCTGAGCTGGCCTACGTTCACCGCGGCGTAGTCGTCGGCAAGCGGGGAGGCGATCGGGACGCGCTGTCCTGACGCATCCACCTTGCTCCAGAGGTTGAGAAGTGCATGTAGATCCGGTCCGGCCCCGCTCGTGAGGCGCTCCTCGAGTTCCGCAAGACCGGCCAGCGCAAACTGTTTGAGCTGCCCCTGGTTGAGGATGGCGAAGTCGTCGACGGCCGCCCCGGCAAGGAGGATCGAGCGCTGGTTCCACCACGCGGGCGGCTGCGCCCTCAGCACCAAACCCGAGAGCACGCCAGCGGCAGCAATCGAAACAAGCCCGACCCCCAGCACGCGGCGCGTGCTCTTCTTCCGTAAGTTAATCATTTCCAACTCCGGTTACGGTTTTTCTCCCTGGGTGAACTGCCCCATCGAAATGTCTCCCCGGGGCAGAATGCGGAATGAGGAAAGACCCGAGCCCGTTGGCGACCCGGGAGGTCCGGCGGGCCCCGCCTCACCGCGTTCTCCCTGCGCACCCCGCTCCCCTGCCGGGCCCGCCGGTCCGGCGGCGCCCACGGGTCCCGCTGGTCCTTGGAGCCCGTTGAATCCCGCCGGTCCCTGTGCGCCGGTGGCGCCCTGTTTCCCCGCTGTTCCGGCAGGTCCCACGGGGCCCTGAGGTCCTGCAGGCCCGATACCCCCGCCGTACACCAGTTCCAGTTCCGCAGGGATCCGCAGGCTGCCGGGCTCTCTGGAGGTAAAGAACACGCTGGTTTTTTCATCCGCAGCGACCAAGGCGATGCCGTAGTTTGGCTGGGTGCCGTCCATCCAGTCGCGAACCAGTTCAGTAACATCAAAGCTCACCCAGGTTTTAAACGCATCAACGCGTGCCGATGCGTAGGGCTTTTGGGTGTCCGGCGCGTTTAGCAAGGGCGGAGCATTCAACCCGGTGATCGCGTTCTCGAGCCAGCTCCCGTTGACCGCCAGCACGTTGACCATACCCGGTGCTCCCACGCTCCACACAAATACCGAGAGGGTGGCCTTCGCGAGATGTTGCGCGCTGGCGTCGGGTGGAAGGGCCACGCGGATGTCGAACTGAAGAAATGTCCTGGCCTGAAAAAACGCCCTGCCGTCTACCGCGAGGGTGCTCGCGTAGTCATAGTTGTAGGGACGCAGCGAAGGCGTACCCGCCGTAAAGGTGTCCTTGATAAGCAACGCCCCCGCAGCCTTCGCACCGGGAGCGTTCGCCAGTAAGCATGCGGCGGCCAGTCCCATTGTTTGTCGTATATTTGCAGCCATAAATCCTCCCAATTTAGTGTCTCTACCATCGGAGGAAGCGGGCTCGGGAGGCGGCGGCGTCCGGTCCGCTCAGGTCCGGTGCCGGCAACGACAGGTCGGCCGATTGGGGGGGCGGACACCGGTCCGTTTCCGGACCCTTGCCGCCCCCCCAGAACACCCCCCCCGCCCAACCCTCCAACCGCATCGGGCCATCCAAGACCCGCCTCCATGGTGCTGCTTTCTGGTTCGTTCCGGAACGCGTTGCCGCCCGTACACCGGCATCAAAAAATACGGCGGAGCAAAAACAGGCCGCCGCCTGTTAATTCATAAAGCGCTGACAACTCGTTTTTTGTGCGCTCCCTGTCATTCCCGCGGGCATTTCGCAAAAAAAGCGTGCCGGCGAGACGCGGCGCGTTTTCACGCGCAGCAGGACTCCGGATCTGTTGTCCAATTGAGCCCGCCGTCCGGGCCACCTCTGACTGACCTCTCCCCGGGGGCTCTCAAGGGCTGGATGGAGAGGTTAAGCCTGTGGTTCGAACGGACGAAAGTCTGAATAAGAAAGGTCCTTCTGTGAGATCAATGCCGGCACGGAGGGCCATGGGATGGCGAAATACGGGTCGTCGTAGCGGAAACCTTTTGCCGCCAGCGGAACAAACCGCTCGCTCATGTAATAGTGGATCACAGTGTTTTCGGAAGTGGTGAGATAAGCGTTAGCACAGCCCTTTGGCACATGGATGCTTTTGCAATCCTGGTCGTCCAGTTCCACCGCCTCCCACTTCAGGAACGTCGGTGATTCCGGACGGATGTCCACCGTCACGTTGAAGATCGATCCTGTCACGCAGGTGAGCGTTTTCGCCTCCCCATACGGCGGTTCCTGATAATGGAACCCGCGGAGCGTCCCCTTCACTGGATTGACCGAAATGTTCCCCTGAGGGGACGCCGGGTCAAGACCGTGTGCCGCAAATTCATCCGCACAAAAGGACCGCCTGAAAAAACCGCGTTCATCCCGGAGCAGCTGCGGTGTCAGCAGCCACAAACCATCGACCGAAAGCTGCTTAAATTTCATGGCTCAAATCTGGATCCGCCGCGGCGGCCCTGGAAGCGGTGCCACTACGATGCCCGTCCAACCGTGGACGGTTTTAATCTCCTCAAGGATCTCCTTCTCAAAGTTCCACGCCAGCAGGAGCACCACGTCGGGTTTGGTGCCGAAGGCGTCCCGGCTCTTCACGATCGGAATGTCGGTGCCGGGGGTCAGCCGGCTCTCCTTCAAGGGATTGTTATCGGCGATGCACGTGATCACCTTCCCATCCAGCCCCGTAAAGTTCAGCAGCGTCGAACTCCGAGCCGACGCCCCAAAACCGATGATCTTCTTACCTTCGGCGGCCAGCTCAAGGACCACGCTCCGGAGGGAATCCCTGTGCTCCGTGCACCGTCGGGCAAAGCGCCGCCACGCGTCGGAAGACTGGATTCCCAACCGCTCCTCGTGCTTCCTCGCCTGCAGCAATGCCGCCGAAGGATCGCGCGGTTGTCTCGAAAAGTAAGCCACGTAGGAACCCCCGCTGATGGGACTGGTGGTCACATCGAAGACGTGAAGCCCGTGGGAACCCGTCAGGCGCTCCATGGAGGCAAGCGAGTGATAAAAAAGGTGCTCGTGATAGATGGAGTCGTAGTGCAGTTCCTCAAGAATGATATCCGCCCTGTGGAATTCGATGGCCAGCAGGCCCGCCGGGTCCAAGGCGGCCACCATCCCGGCGACCACGCTGTTCGGATCTTTCACGTGGGGCAACACGTTGCGGGCGAACACTACGTCAAAAAGGCCGTGTTTCCCCACTACATCACCCGCCGTGTCTGCACCGAAAAACCTAGGGTAGGTCAATATCCCCGCATCGTTGGCTGTTTTCGCAATGTTTGCGGCTGGATCCACGCCAACCACCTCGTGGCCCTGAGATAGAAAGGGTTTGAGAAACGTGCCGTCATTGCTCGCAACCTCGAGTACCTTTCGCCGCCCCGCGGGGACACGGGAAAGGATTTTTTGCGCGAACTCTCTGGCGTAGCCATGGGCCGCCGCCGAGGTGCCAGTCACCCACACGTAGTGGGAGAAAAGATATTCCGGATCGACGGTCTCTGTGAGTTGCACCGTCCCACAGGCGGTACACCTGCACAGCATCAAAGGAATCTTGGGTGGTGCGGGCTCGCCGGACCGCCTTAAACTATTTGCAGGCGGTTGGGTGGTAACGTCCAAAATGTCCTCCATGCTGGAGGTTTCGCACAGTCTGCACGCTTGCAGATTCTCCGAGAGGGCGTTAGGCATTGTTGTAAGAAGCTTTAAAGATTGAAGGGGTGACTCGGGAGGAACGGTGAGTTCCGCTACTTTGAACACCGGCGGGTGGGCCGCTCGCCCCAAAAAGTAATAGTGTCAATTCTGGAAAGTACCCGGTAAGCGGCTCCGAGGGGAGCATCTACCGAAAAAATCATTCTCAGTGGGGCGGAAAAAGAGCCGAAATTGCCCGACACACTTGAGCAACATTCCAAATCTCATCGCAGCGGCGCTCTGCAACGTGTGGCGGTTCTGGTTCATCACCAACCGTTTTCCAAAACTGGCGTCACTTTGGTGAATACGAAGTCTCTCGTTGCGAGTCGCTTTTACAAGACGCTGACGCATCCTCACGTAAAGGTGGTCATGTGTTGGATAACGAATGGCCTTGGGCCGCAACGTTGTAGCCACATTCATCCGCGACAAGTCTGAAGACAGGATCGCTTGAAGTTTCAGTCCGGCTCGAATCGTTGCGTTGAGCGACCTAGAACCGCTCTGCCCAAGACGAGTTCTCCACCCGGTCATGCTCGAGGAGTCGATCGAAGCCTGATGCGATGAAAACCGTATGACGCTAAAAGAATGCCGGAAAGAATTTTTCACCCACTTTGTGACGACCTCCTCATCGCTTCGGTCTTGTTGCCGCTTCAAAAAATGAAGGGAGACCATCATTGGATTTTGGTGCTTGGAGCTCCCATGACGGGCGCGGCATGAGGGTTGAAGCTGCGGTTTAAAAGTCCCGGATGAACGCTTCGGCTGGGATGAGCAGAAGATGGATCAGGTTGATAAGAGAATGGCGTTCCGTCTGCAAAAAGTCCGGCGGAGCTGTGGTAGCCGAAGGCTTTGGCTTTTTGGATTTTCGCAGTTTTTGTGGGCATGACCTTGCGTTGTCGCGCAAACACCAAGTCCGAAAAGTGAGATTAATTTTTGGGATAGGGTGTAAGGGGA
The DNA here is from genome assembly GCA_044376515.1 of Chthoniobacteraceae bacterium. Classification (GTDB taxonomy): domain Bacteria; phylum Verrucomicrobiota; class Verrucomicrobiia; order Chthoniobacterales; family Chthoniobacteraceae; genus Chth-196. Next base: position 10,983 of record JBILKV010000029.1, read on the forward strand.
TACCGGTTGAGGATCGACTAGACGATATCTTTGCGGTGAATCCAAACGGAGTTCACCAGTCCCAGCGAGATGGTATTCATCAGCAGGAAGGTGCCGCCGTAGGAAATCAAGGGCAATGGGAGGCCGGTGATGGGCATGATGGCGATGGTCATGCCGATGTTTTGGTACACGTGGAAAAAAATCTGCGCGGCAAACCCTGCGGTGATCACCAGTCCGAACTCGTCGGCTGATTTGTGCGCTACAAACAGGCAGGTCAACAGCAGCACGCCAAAAGCGCTGATAAGGATGAGATTCCCCACGAACCCCCACTGTTCGCTGATCGCCGTGAAAATATAGTCTGTGTGCACCGTCGTGCCGGGAATGAACCCCTGTTCAACCTGGGTGCCGGTCGCCTTGAAACCCTTCCCCGCAAAGCCCCCGGATCCGATGGCAATCAGCGCCTGGTTGATGGCATAGCTGGCTCCCTGCGGGTCAATCTGCGGATCAATGAACGTCACGAGTCGCTGCCGCTGGTAGGGCTTGAGCCCGAAGTTGATGACCAGCGGCAACAGCGCCATGCCCGAGAGTAGGATCGCCAGCAGGTACCGCTTGGGCAGGCCGGCGGCGAACAAGGTCGCGAGGATCACCGGAATCCAGACGAGGGTCATCCCGAAGTCCGGTTGTTTGATGGTCAGCAGGATGGGCACCCCGATGATGCTCCCCACCGAAAGGAGCTTCAAAAACGGGTGCATCCCCTTGAACTGGCCGAGAAACAGGGCGACCGTGAGGATGCCCGCCATCAGGGCGAGCTGCGAGGGCTGGAAGGTTCCGATGCCCGGCAGCCTCAGCCAGCATTTCGCCCCGCCATGCTCCTGGCCGAGGGACGTGTAGGTGAGCGCGGTCAGAAGGATGCCCATCACGTACATTGGAAGGGCTGCCCACTTCACCCAGCGGTAGTGCATCACGCTCACCGTGAAAAACACCAGAATCCCGCCGCACGCCCAGACGAGCTGTTTTTCCCAGTACTCGCCGGTCCGGAAATAGGTGGCGCTGTAGACGGCGACGACGCCGAAGAGGGAGAGAAGAATGGTGATCCCGGCGATCAGCCAGTTAATCCCCAGCAATTTGCGAAGCAGCGGCGTCATCTCTTCCTGGGTTCCCTAAGCAAACTTGGGAACCGCGGCCAGTAGCTTCCGCGTGTATTCGTGCTGCGGATCAGCGTAGATCCGTTCGGCTGGGGCGGACTCCACGATGTGGCCGCGGTACATGACGAGCACGTGGTCGCTGATGTGTTCCACCACCGCCAGATCATGCGCGATGAAGAGGTAGGACAAGCCGAGTTGCTCCTGCAAATCCTGCAGGAGATTGACGATTTGCGCCTGCACGCTCACGTCCAGCGCGCTTACCGGTTCGTCGCACACGATGAACCGCGGTTCGACGGCGAGCGCGCGCGCGATCCCGATCCGCTGCCGCTGCCCTCCGGAGAACTCGTGCGGATAACGGCCCGCCATCTCGGGTTGCAGTCCTACCTGTCTGAGCAGGTCCGCCACGCGGTCCGCCCGTTCACGGCGGCCCAGCGCCGGGAAATGGATCTCGAGCGCTTCCCCGATGATCTCTAGAATAGAGTGGCGCGGGTTGAGGGATCCGAAGGGGTCTTGAAAGATCATCTGCAGTTGCCGGCGCAGGGGCCGGAACTGGGTTTCGCTGAGCGGCAAGACGTCGCGCCCCTCGTAAAGCACCTCCCCCGCCGTTGCGGGAATCAGCTTGAGCAGAGTTTTTCCAATGGTGGACTTGCCCGAACCGCTTTCGCCCACCAAACCAACCGTCGTGCCCGCCTCGACCGTGAAGCTCACGTCGTCCACGGCCTTGATGTCGTCGACGTGCCGGCGCAACACGCTGGAGCGAACGGGAAAATAAGTCTTGAGGTTGCGGACTTCGAGGAGAGCCATGGAAGCGTGGGGGGTGGGCTCCGCGCGGAGACGGAACGGAGGGGAGGGGCTGGGAGAAATCTACGCGTGCGTCTGCTGGAGGAATGCAGTCAGTGGGCTGGTCGGGGAGGCGGTGAGCGCGGTTTCGCCTAGGCCCACCTCGTAAGCGGCGCGGCCCGCTTCCACGGCGTAACGAAAGGCGTGTGCCATGCGAGCCGGGTCGGCGGCGATGGCGATGGCGGTGTTGACCAACACGGCGGCCGCCCCCATTTCGAGAGCCTCGGCGGCCTGGCTGGGCGCGCCGATTCCCGCGTCCACCACCACTGGGACGCTGCATTGTTCGAGGATGATTTCGATCTGGTCGCGGGTGCGCAGGCCGCGGTTGCTGCCGATCGGAGCACCCAGGGGCATCACCGTGGCGGTACCCGCTTCCTCCAGCCGTTTTGCGAGGACGGGATCGGCGTTGATGTAGGGAAGGACCACGAAGCCCTCCTTCACTAAAATTTCCGCGGCCTTGAGGGTTTCAATCGGGTCGGGGAGCAGGTAGCGGGGATCCGGATGGATTTCCAGCTTCACCCAGTCGGAGATGCCGGCGGCCCGCGCCAAGCGCGCCAGGCGGACCGCCTCCTCCGCGTTCATTGCTCCGCTGGTGTTGGGCAGCAGAAGGTATTTCTTCGGGTCGATGAACTCGAGAATGTTGGCGTACGGATCGTTGCGTCCGGAAAGATCGGCGCGGCGAAGTGCCACGGTGACGATCTGTGTGCCGCTGGCTTCCAAGGCCGTGGCCATTGCCTCATTGGAGGAGAACTTTCCTGTTCCGAGCAGCAGTCGGGATTCAAAAGTGCGTCCTGCGATGGTCAACGGTTTATTAGCCAAATCCATGTCGGTGCAAATCTAGCAGAGGGCAGGGGCTTTTCTACCGCAAATCCTCGCCCACCCGAGGGAGGACACTCCTGTGCGTCCGCCTCTTCCCCTCCCAAGCTCGCTCAGTCCAGCAGATCGTACCAGGTGGAGCGGCGCCGTGGTTCATAGCCGGCCTCGCGGACAAGCCGTTCGATTTCGTCCGCCCGCAGCCGGTAGCTGGTGCCAGCCTTTGAAACGACGTTTTCCTCCATCATCACGGAGCCGAAATCATTGGCACCGTAGCGGAGTGCCATCTGGCCGATCTTGGGTCCCTGCGTCACCCAACTGCTCTGAAGGTTTTCGATGTTGTCGAGGTAGATGCGGGAGAGAGCCTGCATGCGCAGGTACTCCGAGGAGCCCACCGGTTCCGCCTTGAGGACGGTGTTCTCCGGCTGAAAGGTCCAGCAGATGAAAGCCGTGAACCCCCCGGTGCGGTCCTGAACGGCGCGCAGCCTTTCGAGGTGTTCGACGCGGTCTTCCACCGTCTCCACATGGCCGAACATCATCGTCGCGCTCGATTTGAGCCCGAGGGCATGGGCGGTCTCCATGACCCCGAGCCACTGGTCGCTGTTGGCCTTGAGCGGGGCGATCCGGTTGCGCACCCGGTCCACCAGAATCTCTCCGCCCCCCCCCGGGATGGAGCCCAGACCCGCCTCTTTGAAGAGCCGCAGCACCTCGGCCACGGGCAGGCCGAACACCTCTGAAAAGTGGTGAAACTCAGGGGGCGAAAAGCCGTGGATGTTGATGTGCGGGAAACGTTCCCGGATGAAGGAGAGCATTTCCAGATAGTGCGAAATGCCGAGCTTCGGGTGGTGCCCCCCCTGCAGGAGCACCTGAACGCCGCCGATGGCGCTGAGTTCCTCCAGTTTCTGTTCCAACTCGGGAAGGCTGAGCACGTAGTGGTCCGCATCCCGCTCCGTCCGGTAGAAGGCGCAGAACTTGCAGTATACGTTGCAGACGTTGGTGTAGTTGACGTTCCGGTCGACGATGTAGGTGACGACATCCTCGCCGCGGCCCCCGTAAGCGGCGGCCTTGGCGAGGTTGCGCCGGTGGTCGGCGAGGCTGCCGAGCATCTGCAGGGGCAGGCGGTAGAGTTGCAGCGCGTCAGCTTGGGAGATGCGCGCGCCCCCGAGCACCTTGTCGACCAGGTCATTGATCAGTTCCTCCGCTGGGGTGCCGGCCGTTTGCATTGTGAAGATTCATAGCCCGCTTTGGGCGGTGCGTCTACCCGCGGCTGCGGTTGCGGGCGGCCTCACCGGTTGACCCCCCGCCCGCGCCGCTCCATAGTAAGGTACTGGGGCGGGCTCCGAACAAGGGTGCCCGGCCAGGCCGCCCACGCTTTTCTATGTCCGAATCCCGCATCCGCAACTTTTGCATCATCGCACACATCGACCACGGAAAGACGACGCTTTCCGACCGGTTGCTGGAGTTCACCGGCACCATTGAAAAGCGGGAATCGCAGGACCAGCTTCTGGATGCAATGGACCTCGAGCGTGAGAGAGGCATCACGATCAAAGCGCATCCGATCGCCATGACCTACACGGCCAAGGACGGACTGGAGTACAAACTGAACCTGATGGACACCCCCGGCCACGTGGACTTCTCCTACGAGGTGTCCCGTTCGCTGGCGGCGTGCGAGGGAGCGATCCTCGTGGTGGACGCGGCTCAGGGAGTGGAGGCCCAGACGGTCGCCAACCTGCATCTGGCCAACAAGCAGGGACTCACCATTGTTCCGGTGATCAACAAGATCGACCTGCCCAACTCGGACCTGCCGACGGTGCGCAAACAGTTGGAGGACATTCTTTCGATCCCCGCCGAGGAGGCGGTGCTGGCTAGCGCAAAGGCGGGCATCGGCATCGTGGACATCCTTGAGGCGGTGGTTACCCGGATGCCGCCGCCGCGGGGTGTTCCCAGCCATCGGTTGCGGGCGCTGGTGTTTGACTCGACCTTCGACACCTACCGCGGCGTTGTGATCTACGTGCGCGTGGTGGACGGCTCGATCAAGCCGGGGGACCTAGTCAAGCTCATGGCGACCAACAAACCCTATGAGGTCAAGGAAGTGGGGATCTTTCGGCCGACCAACCCGAAGTTCGTGGCGCTGCCGGAGCTTCCTTCGGGCTATGTCGGGTACGTGATCGCGAACATCAAGGCGAGCACCGAGGTGAAGGTGGGCGACACGCTCACCAGTTCGCGCCAACCGGCCGAGGCGCCGCTACCGGGGTTTCAGGAGGTGCAGCCGATGGTCTTCAGCGGGATCTACCCGATCAACACCGCGGACTTCGAGCACCTCAAAATGGCGATGGCCAAGCTGCAACTCAACGACGCAGCCTTCGTGTTTCAGGCCGAAAGTTCCGTCGCGCTGGGGTTCGGTTTCCGGTGTGGTTTTCTGGGACTGCTGCACATGGAGATCATTCAGGAGCGGCTTCGGCGGGAGTTCAACATGGACATCATCGCCACCTACCCCTCGGTCATCTACGAGGTGCACAAGACCAACGGCGAGGTGGTAAGCGTCGACAACCCGGAGCATCTTCCCGACATGAGCGTGGTCGCCGAGATCCGCGAACCGATGGTGCGCTGTTTCCTGATGATCCCCAACGAGAACATCTCTCCGATCATGCAGCTGATCATGGACAAGCGAGGCGAGGTCAAACACACTGAGTCGCTCGACACCCGGCGCGTGATGCTCACCACCGAGCTGCCACTCAACGAGATCCTCGTGGACTTCGTCGACAAGATCAAATCGATCACCCGCGGTTACGGCTCGATGGACTATGAACACGCCGACCACCGCCCTGCAAAACTCGTCAAGCTCGACATCCTGGTGAACGGCGAACCGGTGGACGCGTTCTCGAGCATCGTCCACCGGGACAAGGCGGAGAACCGCGGGCGCGCCTTGGCCGCCAAGCTCAAGGAGGTGATCCCCACGCAGATGTTCACCGTGCCCATTCAGGCGGCCATTGGCGGGAAGATCGTGGCGCGGGAAACGGTGTCCGCCCAACGCAAGAACGTGACCGCTAAATGTTACGGAGGCGACATCAGCCGCAAGCGCAAGCTGCTGGAGAAGCAGAAGGAGGGGAAGAAGCGGATGAAGGCTATCGGCCGGGTGAACATTCCGCAGGAAGCCTTTATTCAGGTGCTCAAAACCAACTGACCTATGCCCAATCGAAACCAGCCCCCCGCCCCCGAGCCTTTCCAGGCGGAGGACGCACCCAAGCTCGCGCTGCAGGTGATGCAGCGGGCCAAGTTCCCGATGCTAGCCACGGTGGACACCAGCGAAGGTCAGCCCCACCTGCGTCCGGTGTCGCCGGTGCTGACCGACGGTTTCATCGTGTACATCGCCAACCTCCGCGCCTACGGAAAGACCAACCAGATCGCGGTGAATCCCAAGGTGGAGTTGTGCTACATGGACGAGGCCCACGACCAGGTGCGCATCACCGGGGTCGCCGAAATCCTTGCGGACCCCGACCTGTTGGAATCCATCTGGCGTGACAACCCTCTGCTGCGCCGCTACCTCGGCCAGTCGGACAACCCCTCACTGATCATCTACAAGGTGCGTCCGACGCGGATTCGTTTCATGCGGGAATGGGCGCTCCACTACCACGACATTCCGGTGCCTAAGATCTAGGCGGTCTGGTTTTTTCTCCTGTCCGTCGGAGGTCCGCCCGGCACCGCCACCTGTTCAAGCCTGTTTCAGACCAATGCGCCGTCTGCCGCCCCTCCTGCGCCGTGCCTGGTTTTCACTCAACCAAGGGTTTCGGCAGAGGATAGCGCCGCTTGGGATCACCCCCGACCAGTTCACGATCCTCCGCTGGCTGTCGGAGTCTGACGGGGAGGGACTGACTCAGAGCGATCTGACCCAGTGCATGGCCAGCGATCCGAATACGATCACCGCTACCGTGCGCCGCATGGAGGGTGCCGGACTGCTCCGGCGCACGCCCCACGAAACCGATCGTCGTGCCAAGCGGGTTACTATTCTGCCCGAGGGCGCCCGCGTTTTTTTGGAGGCGCAAGGAATCGCGTTGGAACTCCAGAAGACGGTTCTCTCGCCGCTTTCGCGCGCGGAGGCCGCCCTGTTTTTGGAGTTGCTCGAGCGGGTGGCCGATTCCTGCGCCGAGGCTTCGTCCCGTGGCAAGAGCGCGCCGCGGAGCGACAGTGGGATGCGGTAACGCAAGTAGTTGGCGCCCCGGCTTGAAGCCGAGTCCCGGAGCGTCAGGTCGTGCTCTGCGGACTGGCCCGCAAAGTAGGCTGGTCGGGGTGCACGCCAAAGGCGGCCAACAGGGAAGCCAGAGACTCCATAGGCAGTCCGATCACGTTGGAAAAGGAGCCCTCGTAGCCCGCGATCAATTCGCCCCGGTCGTCCTGCGCGGCGTAGGCCCCTGCTTTGTCAAGAGGGTGAATCCGTTTCAGATACGCGAGACGCTGTTCCGGAGTTAGGTCGAAAAAACGGACGACGGTGCGTTCCACAAACACCCGTTCCCTAGTCGCGGATTTGTGGACGAGGCACACCCCCGAGTAGACCGTATGCTGGCGGCCGTTGAGTTGCTCCAGCATGAGAACGGCCTCTTCGAGCGAAGCCGGTTTACCGAAAATTTTAGGGCCCAGAGCGACGATGGTGTCGGCCCCCACCACGACGCAATCGGGATAAGCGTCGGCAACCGGAAGGGTCTTGAGGCGAGCGTTCCACTCCACAATTTCCGTCGGAGTCATGGAGGCTTCCTGCACTTCCTCGACGTCCGCAGTGTACACCGCAAACGTGTAGCCGTGTTTCAAAAGCAGGCTTCTCCTTCGAGGCGAGGAGGAGGCCAGCACCAATCCTTTGGGTTCCATCGTGTTGGGCGGCATCTGTTTCCCGGGGCGGACAGTGGGGCGGTCTTCAAAAGACGGAACCGGGTGCTGCACCGCCTGGCCGCGGAGTCCGCCTCAGCCGGCGAGTTGTTGTGCGTAGGCAGCGGGTGTTTTGAGGGAGGAGAGGTCCACCTCGGCGTCGAGGCGGAGGGTGAAGATCCAACCTTTGCCGTAGGGATCGGTGTTGATGAGGGAGGGGTCCGAGGAGAGGGCCTCGTTGACACTCTCCACAGTGCCTGAAGCGGGGGAATAGATGTCGCTGGCCGCCTTGACCGACTCCACCACGCAGATTTGCTGGCCGGCGGAAACGCGGGTGCCGGGAGCGGGGAGTTCCACATACACCACGTCGGTCAATTCGTGCTGGGCGTGGTCGGTGATGCCCACGGTGGCGCCGGCGCCGGCCGCGCGGAGCCATTCGTGGGTCTGGGCGTAGAGGAGGTCTTCAGGAACGTTCATGAGCGTATCGGGTTGGACGGGGGAGCTGTGTCGGATCAGGGCGCGGACGGGCGGCGGTAGAGCGGCCGTTTGGAAACCACGGCGAGGAAACGCCGGCCGCGGATCTCTACCTCCACACGGGTGCCCGGGGCGCAGAGGGAAGAGGGCAGGTAGGCCATCGCAATGCCCTGACCGAGAGTGGGGGAGTGGGTGCCGCTGGTGGTTTCACCCACCAGGGTGTCGCCGTCGAAGACGGGGTAGTGGGGGCGCGGCGGTGGTGTCTTGCCTTCCATCAAGAGGGCGACGAGCCGGCGGACGGGGCCGGCGGCTTGTTGCGCCGCAAGCGCGTTCCGGCCGGTGAAACCGGGTTTGTCCATTTTAACGAAGGCGGCGAGGCCGGCCTCCAGCGGGGTGTGTTCCGGGGAGAGATCGGCCCCGTTGAGGGAGAAACCGGCTTCCAGACGCAGGGTGTCACGGGCGCCGAGGCCGCAGGGGACCAGACCATAGGGGTGTCCGGCCTCGAGCAGTTTGTTCCACCAGATCGGTGCGGTCTGGGCGGGGCAAAACCATTCAAATCCATCCTCGCCCGTGTAACCCGTCCGCGCGACGAGCACAGGACCGTTGGGGATGCCGAGCGATTCGACGCGGTTGCGTGCTGGCAGGAAGATTTCCGGGCCGAGGAGGGCCTCGAGCACGGCGGGGGCGTTGGGTCCCTGGATGGCCAGTCCTGCCCAGAGGGCGCTCTGGTCGTCGACGTGCACTCCGGGGGCGGCGTGCGACTGAAGCCAAGCGAGATTCTCTTCGATTTTAGAGGCGTTGACCAGCAGCAGGTAGTGGTCGGGCTCAAGCCGGTAGCAGAGAAGGTCGTCGATAACGCCGCCCCGCTCGTTGAGCAGCAGGGTGTACTGCCCCTCCCCGTCGGAGAGGCGCGATACGTCGTTGGTGAGCATCCGGTTCAGCCAGGGTTCCGCACCCGGACCGGTGATGAAAATCTCCCCCATGTGGGAGATGTCAAAGAGCCCGGCCTGCGCACGCACTGCCCGGTGTTCTTCAAGAATTCCCTGATAATGGACCGGCATCCACCAGCCGCCAAAATCGATCATGCGGGCACCCAGCGATTCGTGGATAGCGGCCAGAGGTGTGCGTTTGGGAGCGGGTTCCATGGACGGCCTCCGAGGCTAGGGGCCGGGGTGCATGTGTCAATGCAGGGAAGCTGCAGCCTTGCGCACCGGCGTGCGGGTGCTGTTGTCTGTGTGTGGCGGATGCTGGAACAGAAACGGTTCCGTGCCGTCTGACATCCCATCATGAGCTGGATTGATTTTTTGGAGAAACGTTACGAGCGGTTCGCCATTCCGCACCTGCTGCGGTATGTGGCGCTCCTCAATGGACTTGCGTTTTTGCTCTCGAAGCTCAAGCCCGGCTTTCTGGGCATGCTCCAACTGGATGCAAACGCCGTGTTGCAAGGGCAGTTCTGGCGGCTGGTCTCCCACATCTTTGTGCCCAGCATAGGCGGGTTGCTGCCCGACTGGATTGGAGCCGGCTTCTATCTGCTCCTGCTGGTGTGGCTCGGGGACGGCTTGGAGGAGGCCATGGGTTCCTTCCGGACCACGCTTTACTACTTCATCGGACTGGCGGGGACGGCCGCAGCCGCCTTCCTTGCCGGGGAGGGAGTCGGCGGCGCATTTTTGACCAACTCCCTTTTTTTTGCGTACGCCATGTTTTTTCCGGACCGTCAGATTCTGGTGTTCTTTGTGATACCGGTACGGATGAAGTGGCTGGCGTGGTTTGATTTGGTGATGCTGGCGATTCTGGTGTTGAGTTCGGGCTGGGGGGTGCGCGCCGGGGTGGTGGCGTCGTTTGCCAACTTTATCGTGTTCTTTGGCCCTTCGCTTCTGAGCGCGCGCAGACGCCGGCAGGAACAGGAACAACGGTTTGCCAAGTTTGTGGCAACCCTCTCGGAGGCGGAGACCCTCCACAAGTGCGCGCGCTGCGGTCGGACCGAAGTTGGCGCTCCCGAACTGGAGTTCCGTGTGGGGCGGGACGGGGAAGAGTACTGCATGGAGCACCTCCCCGGGAACCGACAGCCCGGATAGCCCGGATTGCCCGCGGCCCGGTTGAATCGGCGCCCGGGTTCAGCGCTTCGGGAGCGGAGCCTGATTTTTGAGAAACTCGCGGGCAAGGGCGCGGTAGGCGGTCGCGCCCAGGCCGTTGGACTCGTATTCCATGATGGTTTTGCCGTGGCTGGGCGCCTCGCCTAGACGCACCGTGCGCGGGATGATCGTCCGGTAGACGACTTTTCCGAAGTGTTTCTGGACCTCGGTGACCACCTGTTGGGCGAGGTTGTTGCGCATGAACATCGTCATCAGGATGCCGCCGATGTGCAGTTGGGGATTTGCACCGCAGTCGCGGATTTGTTCGACGATGTTGTCGATCTTGGAAAGGCCTTCCAGGGCGAAGTATTCGCACTGGATCGGGACGAGTAGTTCGTCGGCTGCAGCGAGGGCGTTGGTCATGAGGATGCCCAGCGAAGGGGGGCAGTCGAGAAAGACGAAGTCGAAGGGGGCGGCCGCTTTGAGCGGTGCAAGGGCCTCCCTGAGGCGGGTGAGATGGTCGTCCTGCCTGGCGACCATCACCTCGGCTCCTGCAAGGTTGATGTCGCCCGGGATCAGCCAGAGTCCGGCGCGGCGGGTGGGTACGATGGCATCGGCGAGGTTGCCACCCTCCAGGAGGGCGTCGTAGGCGCTGCAACCCTCGATGGGTTCGTGGCCGAGGGCGCTCGTGGCGTTGGCCTGCGGGTCCAGGTCGATCAGCAGCACGGTGGCACCGAGTTCGGCGAGGCCGGCTGCAAGATTCACCGATGTCGTGGTCTTGCCCACGCCGCCTTTCTGGTTGGCCACCGCGATGACTTTCATTTCGAAGGACACCATAGGGAAGAATCCCGGTTTGAAAAGATCGGGGTGCCGCTTGCAGGTTGCAGCCCCGCGCCGTGCTGCTTTGATTGGTCCGATGCATTCCAGTGACAGCGCGCCCGAACGAATTCTCGCCGTCGACCCCTCCCTGCGTTCGACCGGCTACGCGGTGCTGGAACGAGCTGTGGCCACTGGTTCGCAGGGAAGTCCGCCTCCCCGGGCACTGGTCTGGGGGGTGGTGAAAAACAAGCCGGAGTTGCTGCAGTCGGGGTGTCTGTTGGCCATTCACTCCCGGATCCGGGAACTGGTGGAGGAGTACCGGCCCACGGCAGCGGCTTTTGAGGCCGTCATCTTTGTCCAAAGCTACAAGACGGCCATCGTGCTCGGCTGCGCCCGGGGGGCCGCCCTTTTGGCAGCGGCGCACTCCGGCCTGCCGATCTACGAGTATGCCCCGCGCCGGGTGAAGCAGGCGGTTGTGGGACGCGGAGGGGCAGAAAAGGAGCAGGTTGCCTTCATGGTGCGGGCGCTCCTTGGCCTCACCGAGACCCCCTCCGCGGACGCGGCGGATGCCCTCGCCGTGGGGTTGACTCACTTTCAGGCGGCCGACCGGCTCCGATGGCAGGTGGGCGAAATGGAGAGGATCTAATGCCGGCAATCCTCCATGCAGAGTGGCTGGGGCGGGTTTCCTACGCGGAGGGGATCCGCGTGCAGGAGGCCTGTCTGGAGCGCAAGATTTTGGATCCCACCGTGCCGGACCACCTGTTTCTTCTGGAGCACGAGCCCGTGTACACGGTGGGGCGTTCCGTTTCGGTGGAGGAGGCTTCCGCCGCTGGCTTGCCGCACCCGCTGGTGCAGGTGAGCCGTGGCGGGAAGATTACGTTTCACGGTCCGGGTCAACTGGTGGGGTATCCGCTGCTGGATTTGAGGGGGCGCGGGCAGGATCTGCACAGGCATCTGCGGCTTTTGGAGGCGGTCCTGGTGGAGTTGAGCCGGAGGGTGGGGGTGGCAGCCGCCACGAGGGAGGGGCTCACGGGAGTGTGGGTGGGGGAACGCAAGCTGGCCTCCATCGGGGTGGGGGTGCGCCGGTGGATCAGTTTGCATGGGTTTGCGATCAATGTTTGCGGGCCACTGGAGGGGTTTGAACACATCACCCCCTGCGGACTTGCGGGCGTGCGGATGACCAGTCTGGAGGCCGAGGGCGCGACTGCGATGACGGTGGAGGAGGCCGCGGCGCTCACCGGCGAGATTTTCGCCGCGATGCATCGGGTTGGATAAACCCTCGCCGGGCAACGGGTGGCCGGGTGGCTCAGCCGCCACAGGCTACAGGCCGGCCTGACGCTGGATGGCCCGTTTGAACCGGCTGGGATGCTGAAACAGGGAGTCCAGCTGCACGAGGGACGCTGCGGCAAGCGGGCCGGTTTGCTCGCCCAGCGCGCACTGGAGGTAGATGGCCTCCCGCAAGATCAGGCGCAGATCCTTGGCGCGGAGTGCGGACCACTGGGCGTCCGGCGTGTCCCCGCGGTCCAGGGCGTTTTCAAAATCGATCAGGTGCACCTGGAGTGGGGAGGGACACACCACCATATTGTGGAGTTCCAAATCCCCGTGGACGAAATCAGCCTCGTGTAGGGTGGTGACGTGCCGGAACGCCTGTTCCAGCAGCAACCACAGACCTGCCACCGTCGCCATGGGAAGCTCGAGCGCGATCTGGATGTTGGCTTCCTCCGGATCGATTCCAAAGGCGCTCAGCCTGTGGAAGGGTAGCCCGGGCAGGTAACAACTGCGGAAGGTCAGCGGCGTCCACCCGATCGGGGGAGGAAGCGGCAGCAACTCGGAGGCCCTCATCTGGCGCTCGTACTCCACCTGCGGGTCCCCGTGGAGGCTGGCTGGAAAATAAGTTTTGCGGAAATGCAGCGGGTAGGTTTCCGCGGCTGGGAATTCACGGCGGGTTTCCGCACCGGCGATGACCAATTGGGCCGACATGAGCGGCATGTCCCCCGCCTTCCGGAGGGCGATGGTGCGCACCACAAAGTCGCTGCCGGGCGGGTTGCGGATGAGGTGGTGGTACTCCGGTGTCAGGCGGACTTGGTGTGAGGGCGAAACCGGGATCAGTCCGTCGGATGTCATGGAGGCAAGGCTGGCAGAGAAGAGCGCACGTGGCCACGTCCTCCCGCAACCGGCGGCGAACAAAGTGTGGAGGGCACCGGAGCGTTGCTCAGGGGATGTAGAGTTCCTGTCCCAGTTTGAGTTTCGGGACGGTGTCGGTCGGGTAGTAGTTGGCGTTCTGGATGTCCTTCCAGCGGCCCTTGTTTTTGTAGTATTTGGCGGCGATGGAACCGAAGGTCTCGCCTGGGGCGACCTTGTGGGTGCGAACCCCGGCGGGAATGGGTTTGAGTACCGGTTCTCCGGGCTTGCCCCCTGCAGAGGCGACTCCGGGCGGCGGGGTTTTGATGGTTTTGAGTTCCTCGACGGTCTTGCGCAGCTTGAGATTTTCGTTTTTGAGCCGGGCGGCCTCCTCCTGGGTCAGGGGAGCACCGCGGCTCAACTGGGAGAGCAGCCGCAGTTCGCCCTCCTTTTCGAAGGCCTTAATTTCCTTGGCGTAAACCCCGTCGGGGGCGATGGCCACGTATCTGGAAAAATGGTAGAGGGCCCCGAGGGGTTCCTTGATCCGGTCGGCGTAGAGGTGGCCTAGGCGGTAGTGCGCCTCGACGGTGCGCGGGGTGCCGTCGATGAGAGATTCAAAAACGCGGACGGCGCCTTCGGTGTCCTCCGCGGCAAGGCGTTTTTCGGCTTCGGTAAGGCCGGCGTGGAAGCGCGCTTCTCCGCGCCGGTCGCACCCGGGAAACAGGAGGACGGCCGCCGACAGCCAGATCAGGAGGAGGCGCTTTTCCATGGGAGTGGCGGCGTGTGGAGCAACTGAGAGGAAGGAAGGGAGGGAGGGACTCAGTCCTTGAGTCAGCCCTTGATGCCGGCGCCGGCGAGGGCTTGGTTGACGGCCCGGATCACCTCGATGCGTGCATGCCACTTGAAGTTGGCAGGGAGGATCGTCCACTCGGAGAAGGGAGTGCTGGTCTTCTCGAACATCGCCTCGGCGGCGGCGTTGTGTTCGTCCCATTTCCGGCGGTTGCGCCAGTCCTCATCGGTGATTTTCCAGTGTTTGTATGGATCCGCCTCGCGGCGTTTGAAGCGTGACAACTGTTCGTCCTTTGAAATGTGCAGGTAGATTTTCGCGAACACGGCACCGTCGTCGGCCAGGCTTTTCTCAAAGTGGTTGATCTCGTCGTAGGCCCGCTTCCATTCGCGCTCGCTGGCAAAGCCCTCCACCCGCTCCACCAGCACGCGGCCGTACCAGGAGCGGTCAAAGACCGCGGTTTGACCGTAGCGCGGAAGCTTGTTCCAAAACCGCCACATGTAGTGGTGGCAATACTCTTCCTCGGAGGGCTTTACAATCGAGTGCACCCGCAGCAGCCGCGGGTCCAGTCGTTCGACCATCCGCCGGATGGCGCCCCCTTTTCCTGCCGCATCCGGCCCCTCGAACAGGATCACGAGGGAGCGCTTGGAGTTGGCGAGGGAGTGCTGGTAGGTGAGCAGTTGGAGCTGCGCCTGCTTGAGGGCCGGCTTGTAGTCTTCCTCGCCGACGGAGGCATGGTTCAGGCCGTCAAGGTGCAGTCCTTTGCTCCACTTGAGTGAATGGATTTGGGTGTGCATGAAATTTCACTAAGGGGCCGCAGCGGACGGGTCCGAGGCGTTTTTCAACGGCACCAGTTCCTCCACGAGCAACACCGGGATGCCTCGGCGCAGGGGATAGGCGCCCCTGCCATCCGCCCGGAGCAGGCCTCCGTCCCAGCCGTCGCGCCGGTCCGGTGTAAGCCCAAGGGCGGTAAGCTCATCCAGAGACGCCTCGCGAAGCGGCAACTGGCTCGCCGGACAGCGCAGCAGGCCGACAAACCGAGAGTCCAGAACGGGCATGGGTGGTTCGCCGCAGAGGTTGGAGCGTCGCTTAGTATTTGGCCACGGAGGAATCCACGGAGTCCGCCCAGGCCAGGATGCCGCCCTCCAGATTGAGGAGCTTGGCGAAGCCCGCCTCCTGCAGGAGCTTAAGCGCCCGGGCGGAACGGACTCCCGACTTGCACTGGAGGACGATTTCATCGGCACTGTCGAGTTCGCTCATGCGGGAGGGCAGTTGGCCCAGTGGAATGAGGCGGGCCGACGCGATCCGGCAGATGTCGTGCTCAAAGGGTTCGCGGACATCGACCAGCACAAAGGCGTCGCCTCGGTCCATCTTGGCCTTGAGCTCCGCCGGGCTGATCGAGGGGACGAGGCTTTCCTCCGCCTCGGCTGCCTGCGCCTGCGGAATGCCGCAGAACTGTTCGTAGTCGACCAGATCGGTGATGGACGGGTTGGTCCCGCACACCGGACACTTGGGATCGCGTCTGAGTTTGAATTCGCGGAATTTAAGCTTGAGGGCGTCGAAGTGAAGCAAACGCCCCATGAGGCCTTCGCCAATCCCTACGATGAGTTTGATCGCCTCGATGGCCTGCAGCACGCCGATGACGCCGGGCAGCACTCCCAGCACACCGCCCTCCGCGCAGCTGGGGACCATTCCCGGGGGGGGAGGTTCCGGGAACATGCAGCGGTAACACGGTCCGCCCAGATGGGGGGCGAATACGGTGCATTGACCGTCGAACCGGAAAATGGAGCCGTAAACGTTGGGTTTCTTCAGAAACACCGCGATGTCGTTGGAACAGTACCGGGTGGGGAAATTGTCCGTCCCGTCGATGATGACATCGTAAGGCTGCGCAATCTCCCGGGCGTTGGAGGCGTTGAAGAAGGTGTCGTAAAGGTCGACCTGCACGTTGGGGTTGATCTCCCGGATCGTTTCCTTCGCCGAATTAAGTTTTTTCCGGCCGACGTCCTTGGTGCTGTGGAGGATCTGCCGCTGGAGGTTGGAAAAATCCACGGTGTCTCCGTCGACGAGGCCGATGCGCCCGATTCCCGCGGCGGCCAGGTACATGGCGATCGGGGAGCCGAGTCCGCCCGTTCCGATGCAGAGGATGCTGGCGGCCTTGAGCCTTTTCTGCCCCTCGAGGGTGACTTCCGGCATGATGAGATGCCGCGAATACCGCGCAATTTCGTCGTTGGAAAATTCGATGCGCTCGAGACGTGCGGGATCAATGATGCTTTGGGCCATAAAGTTCTGGTGGACCTTAACAGATAACAAAGATTTGGAAAGTGAGTCGGGCGAATTTGGGGGCACCTGTTGCGCCCCGGGCGCGGATCGCTTTGAGGAGACCCCGCTCACAGGCAAAGTCGCCCGCTGTTTTCACGGGCAACAAGGGTTTCCCGTCGCCCAATGGATGCTACCGGATTGTTCTCGGAGGGGAGATTCGCGCGCAGCCGTGGAAGAGGGTTGGAAGACAGGAAAAAGAGCTGCCTCCCTTTTCCTTAAAAACTCTCCGCGCACTGCGTGATTCCGCATGAGATGCGTTTGATCCCCACTGTCCGGGGGGCAGCGGGGGCATTGTTGACCGTTTCCGAGGGGACGCCTTGCGGTGCAGAAAGCAAAAAAGCACAAAAAAACGGGGCATCCCAGAGGATGCCCCGCCTGAGGCCGCCCGCTTGGGGCGGCTTTTCATGGCTTAGAGTCGGATCGTTCCGGTCTAGAACCGGCCGCCGCCTCGGAAACTGCGGTCGCCACGGTCACGGCCACCGCCGCGGTCGTCGCGTCCGCCGCCGCCACCACCGCCGCGACGCTCAAAACCGCCGCCACCGCCACCGCCGCGGCGTTCAAAACCGCCGCCGCCACCGCCACCCGGGCCGCGTGCTTCGCGGGGCCGGGCTTCGTTCACTGTTAGAGGGCGCCCTTCTACCGCCTGGCCGTGGAAACGGTTGACCGCCTCCTGGGCTGCAGCGTCGGTCGCCATGGTCACAAAAGCGAAGCCACGCGACTTATTGGTGAACTTGTCGAAAATAATCTGCACTTCAGAGACTTCACCGACCTGGCGGAACAAATCCTCCAGTTCGCCTTCAGTCATCGTGAACGCGAGATTGCCGACATACAATTTGGTACCCATTCCGTTATCTTAATTAACTGCCAAGCAAAGATTTCGGTAAGGTTTCCGGTCGTCGGATCTCAAGCGTCCAGCGAGGCGTCGTCGCCTCCTGTGCACTCCCCGTTGCCGAGGCTCTGCTTAACTGACCCCTCAGAATTATCCCCGATCCATTCGGTTGGCAAACCTTAATGTCCCTTATCTGCCACCAGTCTTTTGCTGCCACTTCCTCAGCCCGTGCCCCCCGCGCAAATCCCGCCCCCCCCCAACGCGGCCGCCCGCTTCCAGTCCAGATAGCACTGCACCTTCGCCGCATAATCCGCCGCGCGCTCCCGCTCCGGCGCCGGTGCAATCGCCCACTCCCATGCGCAGTCGGCCTTCGGAAGCGCCACCCCCTGCAAAACACCCCATTCCCGCGTTGCCGCCCCAGTTCCCCGTGGGCGGGCGGACCAGCTCACGTCGGTAATGAGGGCGCTGTGCCCCGGTAGGCGGCTCAGGTACTCCAAATGTGCCAAAACAAGGCTCCGCTGGAAGGTAGCCAGCGGTGCAGCAGGAACTTTACCCTCCAGAAAAAGTCCCGGAACCCAACCAAGCTGGGAAAGCACATTGACGGAAACGGTAAAGTCCAGACGCGCCTCGTCCAGAAACCACTCGGGCGCTGAGGCCGGCAGCGGTATGGACGGCCTCCGGCGGACCCGCGGCAGTCGGGCCATCACGCCGGTGACGTCGATGGTCCGAAGCCGAACGTTTGGGAAACGCAGGGCCGCGACGCGGCAGGGCAGCGAATGAACGATGTCTGCGAGAACCACCTCTTCAAATTCGGCTGCAAGTTCACGGAGCGGGATGTCGTGCAGGAGTCCGGCTCCGAAGAGGAGAGCCATGCGACGGCTGGGCGCCCGCCCGGCAGCTTCCAGAATCGCCGCGCGGGTGCGATCCAAGTGGGGCTGCCACGCCTGTTTACAGCGCTTGTAGCGGGACCGGACTTGAATGGTCGAAGTCAGGAAACCCATCGAACGCGCAGTCCAGGTGCAGGGGGTCAGGCAATGTTCAATCAGTTCGAGAATCACAGCGATGCGTTCCGGGCGTGGTACGTTAAAGGGGCCGGGTTGACAAACGATCCCAACGTTCGTAGCTACTTTGAAAAAACATGCAAAAGTCCCCTTTCGTCGGCTTGCCCTTCCTTCTGCTCTGCTTCGTATCCCTCACGCTGTCTGGTTGCGTCACGGAGTCGTCCGACCTGCCCTCTTATCCCGCCTCCGCCCGTGGGCAGGCGATGCAGGTGTTTGAGGTGGTGATCGTTTCCGTGCAACCGGTCGCCCTGCGTGGCGAGTCCTCGTTTGTGGGAGTCGGGGCGGGTGCGGTGGCGGGAGGGATCGCCGGATCCATGATTGGACAGGGCAGGGCGTCCGCGCTGACTGCCGTCGGCGGTGCATTGGCGGG
Organism: Chthoniobacteraceae bacterium; assembly: GCA_044376515.1. Lineage (GTDB taxonomy): Bacteria > Verrucomicrobiota > Verrucomicrobiia > Chthoniobacterales > Chthoniobacteraceae > Chth-196. The sequence goes on from JBILKV010000029.1 coordinate 29,469, forward strand.
CGGCCTGGCCGGAGACGCTATCGAGCGCAAGGCAACCTCCTCCCGAGGGGTGGAGATTATGGTGCGCACGCTTTCTGGCCAAACCTGGAGCGTCGTACAGAGGGACCATGGGGAACACTTCCAGCCCGGGGAGCGCGTCCGCATGTTGGTCGGCCCCCAGGGACGTACCATCAGCCGCTAGCGCTGCGGTACTCCACTTTTCGCATGGAGCCCGGGCGTTTGGTTCGGGCCTCCTTTGTCCGAGGGATGAAAGCCCCCACGAAGGCCCTTGCTGCCGCCGTAGCATTTGTTTGCATCCCTCCAGCACTGGCCGATTGGAAGTCGGATTACGCGGAACTCGCTACCGGGGTGGAAACGCTCGAAATGGGCGGGACCGCTGGGAGCGTTGCGGTGATAGGGAACATGGCCTTTCCCTTGGCGCAGTCCGTGCAGCGGCGGGCGGTCGTTGGGTGCGGATACTTCGGGGATTCGCCGGGGGGAGGAAGGGTGGTGGCGCTGGCGCACACCAGCCTTGTTTCGGCTTCCTCGCCAGGGATGCAGCAGTGGCTTGCCAATCTAGCGGGCTGGACGGCCCGCGGCCCACAGCCCGAGGTCCTGATTCTCGCGGGCTCTGGCAAGGAGTGGACGGCTGCGGGCGTCCGCATGGTGGAGGCCCCCAGGCCGTGGAATTCCGCTGCACTCCACAACGTGGGCTGCGTTTACGTGAACTTGCACGCGCTTTCCCCCGAAATGGCGCGGGCCGCGCTGCCGGATTTGATGGAGTTTTCGAAGGCGGGCGGTGGCCTCGTGATCGCCTCAACGCCCTGGGCTGCGAAGGCGGAGCAGTTGGAATTCGCCTCCCGGCTCATGGAACCAGCGGGGATCGCGTTTTTGAAACCAGGTCCCAGTGATTCGCGCTATCCGCTGGCCGCGCTGCCCTCGCCCTACGCAAGCGGCCTGCGCGCGATCGGGGCGCTGCAGGGGGCGCAGGAGGGAACGTTCCAGCTGTCCCTGTCCGAACGCCAGACTGCGGCCGCCACGCTGGAGGACTGCATCGCCGCGGATTTTGTTCCTAAAGCCCTCGAGCAGGCGCTCACTATTCTGCACGAGAAAAAGGGCTGGAGCCAGTGGAGCGCGAACAAGCCGCTGCGCCGCAATCTGCAACCCGTCGAGGCGCTGATGGCCCGATTTGAAGCGTGGTGGCTGAGCCGTCAACCGCCTGAAAACACGCCGGTCCATCCGCTAGCCGCGGATTATCCCGGGCTGCCTGCACCTGGGCCCGCAGAGCGCCGCGAGCTGGTGTTCAAGGCGACCACCGGCCCCGACCGGCTCATCAACCATGGAAACCGCACTCGGATTGCCACCGGGCTGTACGCGCGCCCGGGTGTCCCGGTGCGGGTGACCCTCCCCAAAGATGCGGTGGCTGCCGGACTCAAGCTTGAGCTGGGCATCCATGGGGACAAAAACTGGAACCTGAGTTCTTGGAGGCGTTTTCCGGAGATCAGCACCCTGACCCCGCTCGTGCAGGAGGAAACGCTGGCGGCCAATGCCTTTGGCGGATTGGTGAGCCTGCTGGTTCCCGCGGGGTGTACGCTTGGAGAGGTGCGCGTTTTGGTGGAGGGCGCCGTGGCCGCGCCGGTCTTTAAGTGGAACCAAACGCAGCCTGCCGAGTGGAAGACGCTGCGGACGGCGCCCGGCGCGTGGGGCTATCTGGAGACCCCTTTGTGGACCGGATATTTTTCGCGCGAGCAACTCTGCACGATGGAGAATCCGGCACGGGTAGCCAGTTACTGGCATCGCGCGGTGCAGACGGCCGACCAGCTGCTTGGGTACGCTCCGTGGCGCAAACGCGGCGAATCGATGCTCGTCGACCGCGACATCTACGTCGGGTACGGCCATGCGGGGTACCCAGTGCTGATGATGTACGGCGCCGAAAAGGGGGAGGGTCCCGATGCGTTGCTCGGGCGTGGTCCGCGGGAGGGGGACTGGGGTTTTCTGCATGAGCTGGGCCACACGTTTCAGGACAGCTTCGACGGCAATTACACGATCGCCACCCACGGCGAGGTGGACGTCAACCTCGTGCCTGCGCTTGTCCTGCAACGGCTGCACGGCCGCGTTTCCCACGACAACATTTCCCACGGCACCTTTGACGCCAAAAGCAGGCTGGCCGACTGGGAAAAATGGAGGGCGCTGCCCGCTCAGGAGCGAACCTGGGAGCAAGCCTGCAAGATGAACGTGGCCTATGACTTCTATTTCACGCTGGCGGAATGCCACGGCTGGGAGCTGTACGCCCGGGCCTTTGGCAGGCTCATGAACTGGCTCCAGCAACCGGGGGCCGATCCGGCGCTGGACGCGATTCCCGAGGGTTCACCGTCCGCGAAACGGGACCGGTTTTTTGTGTGTTTTTGCGAGGGGTCTGGTTTCAACCTTTTGCCCTTCTTCCAAAAGTACGGACTGGGCAGCGGCGAATTCTCCTTGGGCGAGGCGGTGCGAGCCCGCGTGGTGGACTTGCCGGTGTGGGATGGCAACCGGCCGATGGAGGGGGTATCCGGGCCGGCCAAGGTTGTGGTACCGGCGGGTGCTCCGTCAGGCTCGCCACTTGCAACCTTCGCCGGCAGGGATCCCGACCCAGGCACGGTTTTCAGCTACCGCATCGTTGATGGAAACGAGGACGAGGCCTTTGAAATTCACTCCCGCACGGGCGTGCTCACTCTGCGGAAAAAGGGGGGAAGTCCCTCCCGTTCGCTCACCATTGAGGCGCAGGACAACTGCATACCCCTCAGCGCGGCGCGGACCGTCTGCAAAGTCTCCGCCGAATGATCCGCGGGCCTGACCCCAAGTTGGGGGGACCAGACCCGCGTTGGCGCACCGAAATCCGCAGCACGCTTGAGCCATGGGGAGCGTTCACCCAGATATGCCCTGTCCCGAGCCCAGCCGCGCTTGGCCTCAAAATCGATCGGAGAGTCGCGGTGGCGGGAAGGCTGCGGCGTTTTGTCGGGAGCGTTCCGCTTGCCGGCTGATGTGGATGAATGAGCGGGCCCGGACTTTCTGTTTTTCAGGCTATGACAGGTGGTATCCGAAGGTAGACTGAAGTGCGAGATTCCCACCCCCCCAAATGTTCAGGTTTCCCCTTTTTTTTGCGTGCCTCAGTGCCGCCGCAGTTTCGGTTGTTGCCGCCCCGCCGGCAGCCCCCTCCCGCGTCCCCAACTTCTTGATCCTGCTGGCCGATGACATGGGCTTTTCAGACGCTGGCTGTTACGGGGGCGAGATTTCTACGCCAAATCTGGATCGACTGGCCCAGGAGGGGGTGCGTTTCACCCAGGCCTATAACACCGCCCGCTGTTGGCCGACCCGGGGGGCGTTGCTGACCGGCTTCTACGCCCAACACATCCGCCGTGACGCCTTCCCTGACGAACCTCACGCCGTTGGTACCAAAGGCGTGCGCCCCGGGTGGGCCCGTTTGCTGCCCGCCCTCCTCAAGCAGGCCGGCTACGCAACCTACCATTCCGGCAAATGGCACGTCGACGGGACCCCGCAGGAGGGAGGGTTCGACCGTTCCTACACGCTTCTGGATCAGGACCGGTATTTCAGCCCGAAAAACCATCTGATCGACGGCGGGAAACTGCCTCCCGCTGCGGCGGATTTTTACGCAACCACCGCGATCGCCGACCGCGCGATCGAGTTCCTGAAGGCGCACGCGGCCCAGACGCCCAAGAAGCCGTTTTTTGGTTTCGTCGCCTTCACCTCCCCGCATTTCCCCCTGCATGCGCCCGCGGAGGACATTGAAAAGTATAAGGGCCGCTATGCGGACGGGGCGGATGCCCTCCGCGAGGCGCGCCTGCAGAGGCTCTGGGAGCGGGGCATGCTCTCGAATGCCGAACTTCCCGAACCAGCTTCACCCGCGAAAGACTGGTTGGCGCTCTCCGAATCCGAACGCGCCGCATTTGCGGTGCGCATGGAGTTGCATGCCGCCATGGTCGACCGGATGGACCGGGAGATTGGGCGAATTCTGGAGGAACTGCGTTCCGCGGGCATGTTGGAAAACACGGTGGTTCTGTTTCTGAGCGACAACGGGGCCAGCGCGGAGAGTCTGGTGCGCGGGGACGGCAACCAACCCGGGGCATCGCCAGGGTCCGCCCAGTCGTACCTGTGTCTGGAAGCGCAGGGGGCAAGCTTGGCAAACACGCCGTTACGGTATTCAAAGGCGTTTGTGCACGAGGGGGGGATCTCCACCCCCTTGATTGTCCGCTGGCCCGTCGGGATCAAGGGCAGGGGGGAAATTCGCGACCAACCGGTCCACGTCGTGGACATCGCTCCCACCCTGTTGAAACTGGCCGGTGCGTCCTGGCCAAAGAAGGCAGGGGAGCAACCGGTCCCCCCCCCGGACGGGGCCGACATTTCCAGCATCATCCGCGACAACAAACCGGCTCCCAACAGGCCCCTGTGGTGGGCCCACGAGGGACACCGGGCTTTCCGGTTGGGCGACTGGAAATGGGTCGCCCTGAGGGGAAAGCCGGCGGAACTTTATTATCTCAGAGGAGACCGCGCCGAGTGCCGGGACCTCGCTGCAGCCAACCCAGAGCGCCTCGGCGAGATGGAAGCCCAGTGGAACCGTCTGAGCTCTAAAATGCGTGAGGAATCCCGAGTGCCGGCCCAAGGCGTCGACCCTTCCGCGCTGACGCAGTAATCGCGCGCAAGGAAATCAAAAAATTGCCGGTCCCCTGGCCGTTGACCGCAAGACAGGCAGATCGCTTTTACCAACCCGCTTTGGGTTGCCCTTTGGGTTGCCTATGGGTTGCCTATGGGTTGCCTATGGGTTGCCTATGGGTTGCCTATGGGTTGCCTATGGGTTGCCTA
>JBILKV010000306.1:0-3923 GCA_044376515.1 Chthoniobacteraceae bacterium
AGCTTCGACGGGCAGACTCCACCAGCCTTCGATCTTCTCCGGCAGTCTGACACCTGCAGAAAGGTCTTTCAGATGCACCTGCGTGACGCGTCCTTTCAGAGAGCGGATCAGACTCGCTGGATCGCGTCTGCCGAGCTGCACCCAGAAAGCATCAACCTCAAAAAGCATGTCGGCGCTGAACTCCTCAGCCAGCACATCGTAGCCGGTTCGTATGCCGTCCAGCAGGTCAAACTCAAAAGCGTGATTGTGATAGGCGAGTTGTCAGCGGATTTTGCAGTCGCAGCGGCGCGGTTCATCTTCTCGGCAGCCAGCATGTAGCCATCGAGGGTTTGGCGGGCTTTGGGGTCTATGGTGGGAATGATCAGGTGTTTGATACCAACTCTCAATGATAAGCGGAGTTTTTCCGCCTACAAGGGGCGCCCCATGATGAAGCCACGCTTTCGGATGGACCGGGCATGTTAGGGTGCCCTTTCAGGGCGTATTCTTTTTTGGGGACGGTTTTCCCATGGCGTTGCCATGGGCTGAAAGAGAAGTGCCCCTTGCGGGGCATCAGATTTGGCTAAAGTCTGGGCCGGTTTTCTGAACAAGGCGGAACGATTAATTCACGGGGTTCCCATCGCTAATAATCCAGAAAACTCAGATACGTGGTATGATCCCAAATGCCTGCGCTTCTTCGAGCACCGTCGCAAAGGCCGGTGTGTCAGGCGCACCGGGATTGAGCACGGAGTTCCATTGGATGTGAGTCGAGTTCACCTGCAGGCCGAGGGCCTTCGCGTCATCGATGAGCACCTTGTATCTCGGGAACTCATACGGCTCGACTTGGACGTAGCCCATCTCCTTGATCGCTTTCAATGTGCCCTTGCGATCTCTTCCCAACGGATGCCTGACAGAGTAAAGCTGCAACCCAATGGTGTGCAGGTAGTCCTTGTTCACCTCCCGGGCGACTAAGGTCTTTATTTGAGCGAGCAGAAACGGTGACAGTGCCGCGGATCGGATGAATTGACGGCGTTTCATGGCGGTTCGGGGGTCGGTTCACTTGATCGATGCTTCGCCATTGGGAGCGGTTTCAAGCGCATAAACCGGACGCCAGATGCCACCGGCACCGACCTGATTGTGCACGCGCACATGCAACACGGTTTGCGTGCCGGCCCTGAGTTGATCCGCCGGCACTTCGACGATGAAAGGCTCATCATACAAGGCGGTGTAGGCTTTTTTCTCCGACTTCTCGGAGTGTTCGCCAATCTGTCGTCCATCGAGATAAACCCATGCTTGCTCGTCGACTCCGGCGAACAGGAACCGCAGCGCCTTGCCTTGTGAGGCAGCGGGAATGGTCAAGGCAACCCGATACCAGCCGTCGCCCAGAAGTTTGCCAACCGCCTCGGTTTCCTCCCAAAACGCGGGCGTCTGAATCGGCAGCCAGTCGGACTCCGCATAGTTCGCCGGTTTAAACCACTCGTCCTTTGTTCCCACCTGCGTGGGGTCGGCCCGAAATCGCCAGTTGGTCAACGCAACGGTCGGTCCCTTGGCGATCTGTTCCTTCCACTCGATGGGAATCTCAAAGGTTTCCTTGTAGATTTTCTCGCGGAGCAATTTCAGCGACTGAGCCGCTACGGAGGCTCCTGCGCGACCAAATGACAACTCGCCGTGACTCCGGGGATCCTGAATGTCGGTGGCTCCTCCAGATGACCAGATACCCACTCCCACGGGACTTAGCCGCTGGAAGTTTACGAACCAGTGCTGATCTGACTTTACGGCGGCAGGTGGAATGGAACGCAATGGGATGGTCATCATCACAGTCAGGCGTTTGGCTTTGGCATCGTGCTTTGCCACATGCGACCACTCGGCTTTCCACAAGGAATCAAAATTTCCATAGCCGAGGTTCATCATGTCCTCGAGCAAGCCGCGCGCGGCCTGCGTGCGCGAATCGGGCTGGAGTCCCGCGCTGAACCTGAAGGTCACTTTTGAGCCCGGGGCTGGCATGAGATACACTTCGACCCGCTCCTTCTCGATCGCGTCTCTGGTTGCATCAGCTGGCAGGTCGCAATCGAACCGAAGATAGACATGCCTGTCATCATACATGGCGCGGACCTCCGTGGCTGTCGAAGACGAGACTAGCGTCTGTGGCTGTGGTTTGTCCCACCCGGGTGAATCCACGGTCACGGCCCCCTCTGCGAGGTCTGCGATCATGCGCTTCGCGTTGGGCAGTGGCGCATTCCGCTTGGCGGCGGTGTCCCAGTTGAGAAATGAGCTCTTGTAAGGTTCCTGATAGCCATCGTGCTTTAGCTTCAATGAGTCGGCGCTATGACCGGTGGGCGGGAAGAGCGTCAAAGGCCAGCCCTTGAGAGCATTGCCTTTCGCGAAAAGTTGGTCGATGGCACTTCTTCTGGTTTCGATGGCGTTGAGCAGACGATCCAACGAGGCGGCATCAGGCGAGATTTGGTAGGCATTGTAGAAGTGCACCGCTCTGACCAAGCCCTTGAGGTATTCAAACTCTGCGCGGACAAGCGCGAGCCGGGTGAGCGCCTTCGGATTCAGGTCGGTTTTCTCCGCCAGAGCCAACTGCTTTTCCATCCCTTGCAGCAACTCCACTGGATACAGAAAGCCGATGATCGATTCGGGAGTGGAAAGGTGCTTGTGACCGCGCCCATACATATCCACAAAATTCCAGCCGTTCTCACGCGTAGCCATGTAGCGGGCGTAAATTTCCAGCGAATTATAGAGCTGGTCATAGAAGCCCAGCATCGCAGGCCCCGCCTTGCCGAAGGCAGCACTCACATACTCGATGACGAGTTCCTTCGCCGTGTGCGCTCCGGGTCCATCGAACATCCGGCCCAGGGTATAATACGTGGGCCCCTCGAGCCCAAAGGCGATGCCCCCATTGCCGTCTCGGGCGATGGAGTGCACATTGGCCGCCAACAGCCGCTTCGCGGCGTTCTCCACATATAAGGGAGTCCTCATGGGGAGGTAACGCGGCATCATGTTCGGGCACCAGTAGTAGAGGTAGGTGGAGAATCCCCGGGGCGCGCCAAAGTTCCGCCACGCGGCCAATTCGTGATCGCGAGTGCCACTCATCCCAAGCCGCACGTTGGGAGGGAAGGAGTCGAAGGTCTTGGGCAGGACCTCGGTGACCGCATACACGGCGATGGTGACGGTGCGCTCAGGAAAGGCCTCGTGGGCGCGTGCGGCAAGATTGCGATGGAGAATCCAGACCTTCTCACTCCAGTCCGAGCCGGTGCCGAAGAGTTTGGCGCAGGCCTCGCATTCACAGCCTCGAAAACCGTCGGGCTGGCCGATGTCCACGTTTTGGAACCCCATGTTCAAATGCTTCACGAGATCTTGATAGAGCAGTTCCTGCACGTCGGGATTGGAGATACAAAACTGAATCTGGGCTTCGCTGCCGGTGCGTTGGCGCTTGCCGCCGAGCAGCGCGAAGCGCTCGGGATGCTTGGCAAAGTCGGCTTCGCTGCAAGGGACCGCGCGATGCCAGGTGTGTCCGCCGAAGGTGGAGTCGATGTTTGGAAAGCGATTCTGCGCGAGATGATAAAAGCTCACCGTGGGAGGCCAGGTGATGTCGAATTCCAGAGAGGGTGTCTTTTTCACATCGAGAGTCGGCGGCACCGCGATTCTCGGTGTCGGCAGATACTCGATGGTAGGCGTGTTCAGCAGATCCACTTTGGCAACGCCGGCCAGCGGAACAAAGCCCCCTTGCTCCGGAAACAGAAAACGGGTGCCAACATGGCTCTGCAAAAAATCGGTCACAGCCTTTGCCGTGCCGATTCGATCAAAAGCAGACCCGTTGGTACGATGGGCTCCTCTGCCGGGAGCGGATTCATCGCAGCCTGCGAGGATGATGTCGTGTCCAACCGCCTTGTGGACGTAAGTCCAACCTGTGCATGCCACGCCCTGACTGCGGGCGAAAGCGG
>JBILKV010000130.1:0-12118 GCA_044376515.1 Chthoniobacteraceae bacterium
GGGGCAGACGCCGCGAGACCTTGCTTTCGACCGCTCCGCTGCGCCGCTTCGCTTGAAGGCTAGTTTCTCCCGCTCTTTTCGCTCTTCCAGTTCTCCGGCGACAGCGTGATCCGCAGCCTGTCTGTCCGCTGGGGTGCTGCGGGGCTGGAGAGGTCCACTTCAAACGTTTTCCAGGTCGTGTTGCCCGCAAGATCCTCGAGTGCGGGATCGACGGAAACCGTCAGTGGTTCTCCCCTGCGCCACGGTTGGGCGGGCGTGAAGCGCCACTCAATGCCCTGCGCACCCGACAACCGCGCGGTGGCGGTTCCCTCGACACCCTCCACGCGGAGAGCGCGGCTAAATATATCGGGCTCAAACACTTCATCGGTGAGCAGCCAAAGCGGGTCAAGGCTGCCGCCGCGTGGTGCGCGAATTTGCCAGCGGTTGGGATCCGGTTGTTGGTGATCGGCTTCGGTCGCCTCGAAAGCGAAGACGGCCGGGGATCCAAGCGGGATTCCCTGCGCGGACCGCCACCGTTGCGACACGGCCAGCGCGTACCGTCGTCCGGCCACGAGGACCGGACCCTCCTCCTGATTCAGCCCGACGCCTGTTTTTTGGCGTCCCGGGTGAAGCATCACCGTCAGACGCCGGCCGTCGGGCGACCACAACTCGGTTTCGCGGAAGGCGCCGGGCACCGCGCGGCCCCCCTTTTCGTACAAAACAAGGTGCTGAAGGAGGACGCCCTGCTCCATAGGTTCAGAAAAATTTAAATACAGCCTCAGCGTGTTTTCAGGAATCCTCTCCACATCTGGAGAGAGTCCCACCGTGGGACGTGGGGCGCCCGTGGCCTCCAATGTTGCGTCGCGGGACACAACGGTTCCGTCCTGGAAGCGGAGTTCCACGCGGTAGGTCGTGTCGCCTAGAAAACGCACCGCCGGCACAAAGACCGGCGGCACGAAGGATCCGAAGAGTGGCAGGCTGGAGTGCTTGGTAAACACCTTCACCTCAGCGGGGTGTGCCCCCGCACCGGACACGGTCAGGGCGTTTTCCGAAATGAGGATTTTGAGTTCAGCCTGCAGGCCGGTCGCTGCGTGGGCGGGCCAGCCAAAAACCGCCAGTGGAAGGATGCCCGCCAGGGCACTCCCAAGCGAGTGAAGGCGCTTGAACACGGTGTAGGTGTCGCCCGTGGAAGTTCGGAGGGGTCAGGGCAGTGGAACGACCTCGAGGCTCAGGGAGCCCTCGTTGTCCTTGAGCACAACCGCCCGGGAGTTGTCCAGTTTGTCCGCCTGAAGCGCACCAAAGAGGGAGTCGACGATCTCGATGCCTTCCGGCCCGTTGTGCTGTTTGGCATCACGCCGCGCGGCCTTTTCGTTGGTTTCGGGCGCGTCCAGATAGTCCATGCTCAGGCGCGCCGCCCACATTTTGCTCGGGCCAAACGTGTTTTGCGCAAAGCGCTGGGTGTGTACCACCAGCCAGTCCTTGCCGTTTTTGTCTGTGTAGCTGAAGAGATCCAGCGGGCGGTTGCCGCTGCCGAGTTCGACCATGCTCACGCCTTTGACCTGAGCACCATTCTGGAGGTCGTCGACTTTGAACTTCGCCACCGGCGTGCAGGCAAAGGCCCCGATGACAAAGGTTTCCCCTTTGTTGGAGTAGGGGATGAAACTCTGGATCGGCGCCTTGGTTTCCCACTTCCGATGGGCCACGTGGTAGGTCTCCGCACTGAAGACGCTGGCCGAGCCGCCGTGTTTGATCGGCACCGGTATGGTAAAGATGCGGGACGCAAACTCCTCGTTGCACGTGCCGGTCGCGAACACGCGTGTGCCGTCGAAGGCCACGTCGGTGATGCTGGTGACCTTGCTGGCCGTGCCGCCCGGAAGCGTGATCCGGGCCCAGGAAAGTGCGGAGGTGTCCAAGGGCGCGAGCTTGCCCGATCCGTCCACGCTGACGATCAGCACGGCGTTGTCGGGACGCCGCTGGACAGCCAGGTAAACGCGCCCGCTGGACGGATTCACCGCAAGGTCTTTGACTGTGATGTTTTCCTTCTGCGTACCCAACCCGGCGGCGATCACGCCGGTCACGTCCTGCAACGGGCTTTTTAAAACCTCCCCCTGTGGCCCAATGTCTTCGGTTTGAATGGCGACAACGCTCGCACTGCCCGGTTCGGCGACCAGAAGGAGGCCCTCCGGACCGAACCCGAGGGACGACAGGGATTTGAATTCCAAACCGCCGACTTGCGCGGATTCAAGCAGGGGGGCCGCGAAAGCGGTTGCGGCAGCAGAAAAAAGGGCGATGGCGGAGAGGGCGTGGATGGGTCGGTTCATGGGGGAGGGGGGAGGAGCGCATGAAAATTACCACACCTCTTCCGCTGGGGGCAACGGGCGGTCCGCCGGGTTGTTTCCCCGCCGATTCGGTCGTGCCGCGTCTTGAGGCGCCTTCGCCGATCCGTCAGCCTTTGCCAACCCCCAATGAACACCCCCCGATTATTCCTCACCGCGCTCCTGCTCGCCGCAGCGGGTTGCTCTTCGAACTTCTCAAGCAAAACCCAGCCCGCCTCTATCGTTGGGGGCGCGAAGGGGGCGGTGACCGCCGGTCCGCCCGTAAAACTCGATGCGGCAAACGCAGGCGAGGGCCCCGCCTGGGTGGCGGCCACGGGGCGTCTGCTCTATGTCGGAAACAATCGCATTTCTTCGTACCATCCCACCACCGGGTCCACTGATTTGCGAAACCCCGTCAAGGGCGCAAACGGCCTGTTGCTCGACAGGGAAGGCCGGCTCGTCTGCACGGAGGCGGGGAACCGTATCGTCACCCGGACGAACCCGGACGGTTCGATCCAAGTGCTTGCGCGCCAGTTTTCAGGAAAGCCTTTCAACTCTCCAAACGACGTTTCCATCGACTCCAAAGGCCGCCTCTACTTCACCGATCCGCGCTACGGACAACGCGGCACCATGGAGCAGCGTGACGCCGCGGGCCAACGCATCGAGGGGGTGTACCGCATTGATCCCGAAGGTTCGGTGGCGCGCATCCTCGGTCGCGATTCCGTTGACCGTCCAAACGGAATCCTCGTCAGCCCAGACGAGAAAACCTTGTATGTCGCCGACAACAACAACACTGAAGGCGGCACCCGCAAACTGTGGCGCTTCGACCTTCGTCCGGATGGGTCGGTCGATTCAACAAGCCGGACGCTGGTGTTCGACTGGAAAACATCGCGCGGACCGGACGGCCTCAAAATCGACAGCACGGGCCTGCTCTTTGTGGCCGCCGGCCTGAACGCCGACAACCCGCCGCATGAAACAGCCATGCCCTACCCCGGGGGGATTTACGTGCTCACCCGGGAAGGTCGGCTCAGGGAATTCATCCCGATCCCGACGGATGAGGTCACCAACTGCGCTTTCGGCGGACCCGACCTCCGCACACTCTACATCACCGCGGGTGGTAGTTTGTGGAGCGTGCCGCTGAGGAAACCCGGTCTGGGTATTAACCACTGAGCCCGCGTAACAAACCCCTGCCGCGGAATTCCCCCCACCACCGGCAGTGGCCCGCTTCCTTTGGAGGCGCGTCCGGGTCTGTCGCCTCACTTCCGGCCGCTATGCCGAAACCGACGGCTTCGTCCGGCGCCTACGCGTCCGTGAACGGGCCCGCCCCGAGGGAGGCCAGGGCTTCCCGAACGCGGACCCCGTTGAGCTGTGCAACGCCCGTGTTCAAGCGAAGCGACATCGCGGCTGCGACGCCCGCCGCCTCCCCCATGGCCATCGCGGTGACAGTGACCCTTGTCGATGCGTGCGCCCCGCGCGTGGCGCTGTGGCACCGACCGGCGACAAGCATGTTTTCGAGCCTCTGCGGCACCAGCGAGCGGTAAGGAATGTCGTAGGGCTCGGGCTGCACTTTTTGTGGATCGAAGTCGTTGGCGCTGCCGGCCACCGTTTTGTTTGGGTGCAGGTCCAGATACCAGCAACCGGTGGCGATAGCGTCGTCAAAGCGGCGCGATTCCAAGAGGTCCGCCTCGCTCAGCACATGGTGCCCGACGATCCTGCGGGACTCCCGCACGCCGATCCACGGGTAGGCCTCCATGAAATAGGCGTCCTTGAAGGCGGGCACGTCGCGTTTCCACGCGTTGAACATGGCGTGCGCATCCGCGCGGCCCTGTATTTCCGCGCGGGTGAGGTCCGCGGCATCGGTTGGATCCGCAGGTACCCGCACCCCGTGCACATACACCTCGTTCTTTCCAAAAAGGAACATCACCCCTGGGCCGTAGTACAAGGGAAGTTCGCCCCGCTCCTGTGCGGCCTTGAGGGCCGCGCGACAGGCGCTTCCCACGGTCAAATCCGGGGAGACGTTGTTGATGCGAAAATGGAGCGTGAGGGGCTGGACCTGCGCGTTTTGCTCGAAGGGAGCGCCCGCCCACGCCGCAACATCCGCATCCCCGGTGCAGTCGATAACGACCTTGGGCTTCACCATCACGAGGCCGTCCTTGTTCGCCACAGTGACTGTCTCGACCCGTCCTGAGCCGCTCTTTGCGTCGCACACAAAGCTGTTAAAGAGAACCTTCAGCCTCGGGCTCTGTGCCTGAAACAGGCCGTCCAGCAGGAGTTTGAACTCGAACGTATTTGGGATGGTCGGGTTGTGCCGGGCAACGGTTCGGGCGTCCGGATCGCACACCCCCGATTTGGAAAGCAGCTCCAGCGGAATCCCTCGCACGACGATCCGCTTGGAGTGGATGTGGGCAATGCCATCGAAGTAGGGAAGTCCCACGCTCGTGATGATCCCCCCCGCGAAGGGCGCCTTTTCCACCAGCAGGGTCTTTGCCCCCGCACGGGCGGAGGCAAGGGCGGCAGCGCTTCCCGCACATCCGCCGCCACAGACTAGAACGTCTGTCTCGATTGTTCGCCCGGTGCGATCCGGCCTGCCCGGGTCTGCCCCCTTCAACGGCAGGGAGGTGGCGGCCGAGGCTGCGGTGGCGGCCCTGAGAAAATTTCGGCGGGATTGGGGAACAGAGGGTCTCAAAACGGGGTGGGGTTGTGGTTCCGGCCGCCGACTGCCAGCGGCACGCCAGTGAACGCCGCAACGTCCCAGCGAAGCCTTCCGATTTTTCGGGTTTTGTCAATTTCCGCATCCCCGCACAGGCGCCTCCCCCCGTGCCTCTGCGTGGGCGGTTTTGCAAGCCTCGCGCAGCAACCTTCCTCAGAACCGTGGGCTTTGCACCCGAAAGGTTGCGTCCGCCTGTCGAGATCCGAGCGACGCCCACGGCGGGTCCGTCCTCTGCGCTCAAAAGCGTGGAGCCGCCCCTCTCCCCTCTCCCCTGCGCCGTTCAAACCTGGGTTCCTCTCAAAAGTCTGTGGCGCCAAAAGGGGCGTGCCCACGGCGCCGTTCAGGGTGGCTTCATGGAATCGCTAATGGTGGGTTGAGGAAACCCTCGGGTCCCGTGTAGGGTGCGGCACGATGTCGAATCAGGATTACAAGGTGAAGTTGGAGGTGTTTGAGGGGCCGCTCGATCTCCTCTGGTACCTCATCAAACGTGAAGAGGTCGACATCTACGATGTTTCCCTCGAACGCATCACCCAGCAGTACCTCGAGTTCATGGAGGCCTTCAAAGCCCTGGACCTCGAACTGGCCGGCGAATTCATCGTCATGGCCGCCAACCTCATCTACATCAAGAGCCGCACCCTCCTGCCTGTCAGCGTCCAACCGCCCGAGGAGGAGGCCGAGGAGGAGGACCCCCGCTGGGAGCTCGTCCGCCAGCTCATCGAGTACAAGAAGTTCAAGGACGCCGCCGCCCAACTCCACGATCGCGAGGTGGCCCGCGAAGCCCTCTTCAGCCGGGTCTCCGAGGCGCAAAACGCCCTGCCCGAGCGGCCCCTCGGGGAGGTGAGCGTCTTCGACCTCATCAACGCCTTCAACGGCATCCTCAAACGCCTCAATCAAAAGGAGGATCTGCGGGAGATTTTTGAAGAAAACTTCACCGTCTCCGACAAGATTGAGCTGGTACTCAAACTCCTCTCCAGCGGGGTGCCCATGCTCTTTACCGAGCTGTTTTCAGGAGTCGCCTCCCGGGCGGAAATCGTGGTGACCTTCCTAGCCATTCTGGAGCTGATCCGGGTCAAGCAGGTCAGCGCGGTGCAGGAGGTGGCATTTGGCGAAATCATGCTGCGCCGTGTGTAGGCCATGGATGCTTCGCTGCCACAGATCCTGGAGGCCTTGATCTTCGCCTCCCCCAAACCCCTTTCGACCGCCGAACTGGCGGCCGCACTCAAGGGGGCGGGAGAGTCCTCCGAAACGGATGCCGCCCAGGCGTTCGCGGCCAGCTCCGAGGCGCAGGTGCTCGAGGCCCTCGCACAACTCGACGCCCTTCTTGAGGCGGGCGCGCGCTCCTTCCGTCTGCTCGAGCAGGCCAGCGGCTGGGGCTTTGTGACCCGTCCCGAGTACGCGCCCTGGGTGCGCCAGCTCTATCCTGAGGCCAAGCCCACGCGTCTGAGCGGACCGGCCCTCGAAACCCTGGCCATTATCGCCTACCGCCAGCCGGTCACCCGCGCCGATATCGAGGCGGTCCGCGGCGTCGCGGTCGACGGGGTCATGCAGGTCCTGCTCGACCGCAGCCTTGTGCGCATCGCGGGGCGCGCCGACCAGCCCGGACGCCCGCTCCTTTACTCGACTACCGACTATTTTTTGGAGCACTTCGGCCTCAAGTCCACGGGTGACCTCCCCAACGCCGCCGAACTCGGGCGTATCCCCCTGCCATCCGCTCCGCCCGCCGAGGAAAAGCCCGGCCGCCGCAAGAAATCGGGTGACCCCGCCGCCGACCCGGCCCCCGAACTTCCCTTCGACGCACCGGCGGCCGCAGCCCCTGCGGACATGCCGGCACCCGATCCCGCCGCCGTCATCGATCCGGATCCTGGCGCACCCCCGCAGGCTCCCGAGCCCGTTCCTCCGCCCTCCGAACCCGTCCCTCCCGTCCCCATTGAGGAACCGCCCCCGGCCGCCTCCGGCCTCGAACTTCCATGAACCTTCCCGACATCCGCAAACGCATCGACTCCTTGGACGAACAGATCCTGCGCCTTCTCAACGCCCGCGCCGATTGCGTCCACGAAGTGGGGGAGTTGAAGCGCGCGGAGGGTTTGGAGATTTACGCGCCGGAGCGGGAAGAGAAGGTTTACAGCTCTCTGGTTGAGCGCAACGAGCGGCTGGGCGGCAGGCTTCCCGAGGGGGCGGTGCGCGCCGTCTACCGCGAGATCATGTCGGCGTCGTTGGCCTTGGAGAAGGATTTGCGCATCGCCTACCTTGGCCCCGAGGCGACCTTTACCCACCAGGCCGCGCGCTCCAAGTTCGGGGCCAGCGTCAAATACCAGCCGCAGCCCAGCATCACCGATGTCTTTGACGCGGTGGTCCGCGGGCAGGCGGATTACGGGGTGGTTCCCGTGGAAAACTCTTGGGAGGGGGCCGTCAACCACACCCTCGACATGTTCATCGACAGCGAGGCGCAAGTCTGCGCGCAGGTCCTGTTGCGGATCGAACACCACCTCCTGGCGCACGGCCCCCTCGAGGCGGTGCGCAAGGTCTACAGCCATCCCCAAGCTTTCGGACAAACCCGCCGCTGGTTGCGCGCCAACCTGCCGGGTGCCGAATACGTGGAGGTTTCCAGCACCACCCGCGCTGCCGAAATCGCCTCTCGGGAACAGCACGCCGCCGCGGTGGCCGGCCGCCTCGCCGGCGAACTCCACGGCCTCCCCGAATTGGAATCCGCCATTCAGGATTCCCCCGACAACACCACCCGCTTTCTGGTGATCGGCCCGCGACCCTCGCCTCCCTCCGGCACCGACCGCACCTCCCTGATGTTCAGCGTCCCCCACGAGCCCGGAGCCCTCTACCGCGCCCTCGAACCTTTTTGCTCCCAGAAAATCAACATCGGCAAAATCGAAAGCCGCCCCTCCCGCCGGCGGGCGTGGGAATACTGCTTCTTCCTCGACGTCGACGGACACGCCTCCGAGCCGGCCATGCAGGAGGTCCTCAACGCACTGCGCGGCCGCTGCACCCTGGTTAAAATCCTCGGCACCTTCCCCGTCCCGGGCCAGCCGCTGTAGGCCGCCGCGGATGGAACCTGCGTCATGCGCGCAACCCTTTGTCGTCCGTCCTTTCCAAATCATAAATATCCGATGCGGATACTTTGGACGCTGCCGCAACAATGGGAGCACTTCCGTGGCCAGTGGAGTATTTGAGCGCTGGTCATTTCTCCAAGGCACCCCCCGCGTGGCGAGGGGCGAGTCTTGCTCTCTGACGCGACTTGGACCCTTGGCGAGATGCCCCCATGGGGTGCGGTGCGTGCTCAGTGGTGAGAGTCGGCCGGGAGGCGTCAGCTGTGTCCTGTCCGATGAGCCCACCTCGCGGCAAGAGGCGTTGGGGACAGTCTTTTTGTGCAAATGGCCTGGCCCCTTCGCCTCCCGTGTCCCCTGCGTCTCCGCTTAAACAGGCTCAAAAGAAGGATTTTAGCACCACCTTTTCGAAGTAACGGCCTGACCCCTTGCCCAGCTCAAGGCTGCCACTACTCCAAAAGGGGCGGATTCACTTTCTCTTCAGCTTTCAGCTGGCGCGCTAGATCGCCTGCGCCACATGGTTCGCCGCCTAAAAAAGAGTAAGGTGGTGGCCCTAGGAAATTTGCCTTTCACGTCGTTCTTAAAAAGACTGTGGGATGACATCAATTTATCCTCGAGGATGGAGCCTGCTGGCCCTGTGGTTTTTTGCTGCAAGCGCTACAGGTTTTTGTCGCGACTGGTTTGTGGCCCCCGCCGGAAATGACTCGTGGAGTGGTCTTCTGGCGCAGCCCAACAGCGCGGGTACTGACGGACCCTTCTCCTCCCTAGAGCGGGCGAGGGATGCGGTTCGCTCACAGCTGGCGGCAGATTCTACGAAAGCCAACGTGGTAAATGTGCGCGCCGGGACGTACCGCTTGAGGGGGCCGCTCGAGCTGGGAGAAAAGGATGCAGGAACTGCCGGTGCGCCGGTTACTTGGCGCGGTTATCAAAAGGAGAGGCCGCGGGTCACAGGCACATTGCCTCTTGTGGACTGGGAACCCGCCGGTTTGGAGGGGAAGCCGGATGCGCTCAAAATCAAGCTTCCAGATCAACAAGATCTGACCTTCTGCCGTCAACTTTTCCTCGGAGGAAAGCGGCTTCCAATTGCGCGGTATCCCAACGCGGATGAATCAGATTTGGTAACCAAAGGATGGGCGTTCGCTGCCGGTAAAGAGTGGCCGATGTACAGCGATATCCCGGGAGAAGACAAGCGTACGCTAAAGGTCAGGCCGCCCGACCGCCGCACATGGGCACATCCCGAGGATGCCGAGATTTCGGTCTTCGCCCGCTTCAATTGGTGGAACGATCTGGTTCCCGTGAGCGTAAACAATCGCGATACTGGCGACATCACACTTGCAAAGGATTGCAGCTACCCGATTCGTTCTGGGAACCGTTATTTCGTGCAGGGACCGCTGGAAGAGATGGACGCTCCGGGTGAATGGCATCTGGATCGCCGAACAAGGACGCTGTTTTTCAACCCGCCGTCTCACTCTCAAGCGAGGGATGTTGAGTTAGTCGTGGCCGCCGGACTTTTAAAGGTGAAAAATGGACGTCACATTTCCATAGAAAGTATGGACTGGGACGGGTGCCACGGTTCTGCGGTTGCGTTTGAGAATTCGAATGACTGCCGGTTTGCGGGCAACATGCTGCGCTCTGTAGGACATTGGGCGGGAGCGGGAGTATCCGTTTCCGGTGGCAAAAATGTTGCACTACGCAGCAACACCATTGCAGGGGCCGGGCGCAATGCCATCTCCGTGTCAGGTGGCGTTCGAGAGACGCTGGAACGTTCCGACCACTTGGTGGAAAACAACCACCTGCACGACTTCGGCGTATACTTCAAACAGGGCGTCGGCGTATTGATCGCTGGGGTGGGAAACAGCGTTCTCCGCAACTGGATTCACAATGGTCCGCGCTTCGGGGTGATGCATGGCGGAAACCTGAACTTGATTGAGGGCAACCACCTGCACGATCTGTCTCTGGAAACCGAAGACACCGGGGCAATCTACTCTGGCGGCCGCGACTGGATCACGCCGCGAGGCTCAGTGATCCGTCATAACTGGATTCACGACATCTGGGGACTGGCTTCGCATGATGGTAAGTTCATCAGCCCCCACTTTTCTTGGGGCATTTATCTCGATGACAATTCGGGGGGCGTCGATGTGGTCGGCAACTTGGTGGAGCGGTGCGGACGAGGTGGTGTGCACATGCATGGCGCCAGAGATTGCGTGGTCGAGAACAACATGTGGGTCGGCAGCCTGCAGTGGCAAATGGATGTCCACGGGTGGTCCGTGATGGACCGGTACACGCGCACACTGCCGGGGATGATTGAGGGTTATGAAAAGGTGGCTTCAAATCCGGCTTGGGCGAAGATGCGCGGAATGGAGCTTCACCCAAAGGATGCTCCTTTGCCAAACGGCTTGACCATGCGGGGGAATCGGATCACGCGAAATATCCTGGTCTCGACGGAGTCAGAGGTGCCGGTCATTGACATCAGGCAGGTTCCATTTTCACACAACCACTTTGACTACAACTTATACTGGGCGCCTGGCGGGAAGGTACTCACCGGTTTTATCGGGGCGGGCCAAAATCTCGGAGAGGAATTGATTGGTCCCTGGAAGGGCGTTCAGGACACGATGCCACAAGGCTGGCGTTTCATCACCAAACCGGCCGACGGCGCCCGGGCGTTCCTGAGCGGTTCCCAGGCCGATGGTTTTGCACTCCGAGTCTATGGCGGAGGAAAGCCTGGTCCGGTCGTTTCCGGTGGCTCATTGGCTTTGGAGCTCGGATCGGCCTATCGACTTTCTGCCCGCCTCCGCGGAAGCTACGAAGCAAAAGCAACGGTTGGGGTGCAGTCCTACATCAGTGGTGTTTACTTCTGGACCAACCCCAAAAGCGAGGTGCGCGTGACGCAAGAATGGGAAGAAAAGGAGTGGGTTTTCGTCGTGCCCAGCAAGGGGCGTCCCGGATGGCACCCAAAGATGGAGAGTTTCTCGCCGAGAATTGAATGGCGTTCGGAAGGCGGTTGGCTGGAGGTCGCTGACATTTCGCTGCACCGCGTCGAGATGCGTTCGGAATGGGATAGTTGGCGGGCCAATGGCGTGGATTCTCACTCCCTTGTTGCTGACCCCTTGTTCGAGGGCGGCGACCCGAAGCGCCTTTCCAAAGACTCGCCCGCTTGGCGCCTTGGATTTAAGCCGATTCCGTTTGCTGAAATTGGACTCTACCAAGATTCGTGGCGGAGCGCGCTGTCGGAGTAAGCTACACGCACTTGATCGGTGCGATGAGTTTGCCCCGCTGGTGCCTCAGGCTGAGGCGGAAGTGTGGTTTGCAATTTTCCCCTCAGCGGTTGGCGCAAAGATTCTGCGAACTGGCTAGGAGCGCAGAATGCATTCGTAGTCCGCAGGACTCCCGATCCAGAGCCAGTGCAATCCCTCGGGGCGCTCGCGTGCCAAAGCCCTGTGAACCAAAGCGCGAACTGGTGTAACTCCCGTGCCGGTAGAGAGGTGACGGCGGCTTCAATCTCTGGAACTCTCCCGGGGCGCAGTTTGCCCGGTGGCCGCTGTCATCCCAGGTATCTGAGTTTTCTGGATTATGAGCGATGGGAACCCCGTGAATAAATCGTTCCGCCTTGTTGAGAAAAGCGGCGCGGATTTTCGCCAAATCTGACGCCCCGCAAGGGGCACTTCTCTTCCAGCCCATGGCAACGCCATTGGAAAACCGCCCCCAAAAAAGAATACGCCCTGAAAGGGCACACTCACCTGCCCGGTCCGTCCGAAAGCGTGGCTTCCTTATGGGGCGCCCTTTCAGGGCTTCATGTTCGATAACGGATCAAACCCACGGCGTTGCCATGGGCTGCGAGTGGCCTACCCCTTCGGGGCGGAAACACTCCGGTTAGCATTGAGCGTTGGTATCACAGCGTAATCAAAAGAAGTGACCGACAAAAAACCATGGTGGACCCGGTGACAGATTCAAAACCTGTGCGATCACAGGGGTGGCATCGACAGTGGACCTTCTGGTGAACCTGCCATTTTTTCTTGTCCCGGTGCGGCGGGTCTATCGAGGAAACAAATCCAATTGTT
>JBILKV010000131.1:0-12015 GCA_044376515.1 Chthoniobacteraceae bacterium
ACCGGGAGTACGGGGGAGGCGGTGTGACGGACTGGGGGGCGCACCATTTGGACATCGCCCATTGGGCACTCGGGATGGACCGGAGCGGGCCGCTGGAAATCCTGCCGCCGGAGGACTGGAAGACCGCAAGTTCGGGCGCTCGGTTGCTGTACCCCGGGGGAGTCGAAGTCACCCATGTGGCGCAAAACGGGGTGACCTTCTTTGGCGCGGACGGGGAGCTGTACGTCAATCGCGGCAAGTTCAAGTTGACGGTGGGGGGACAGGGCAAGGCCTCGTTTCTGGCGAAGGAGGATCTGCCTGGTTTGCAGGAACAGTTGGACGCGGTGGAGAAGGAGTACCTTAAGGATCCAAAGGTGCGTCTTTACGCCAGCACCGACCACAAGGCCGACTTCCTCTCGGCGATCAAGTCCCGGAAACAACCCGTCGCGGACGTCGAGACCGGTGCGCGCACCGTCATCGGCTGCCACCTGATCAGTCTGGCCTACTACCACGGCCAGAAACTCCTGTGGAATCCCACCCAGAACGGGTTTGTCACGGGTTCCGGCAACTCAAGCTGGTTGCATACCGAATACCGGGGGAACTGGAAGCTGGCCTGATTTGCCAAGGCGGGGACCTCTCGTTCTCAGTCCTCTTGGACAGGCGCGAAGCTCTCTTTCCTTCGCCGGTGGATGTTCCTCCCGTTGAAGTGGCAGGGGCCGCAACCTTTTGTTTCGTAGACGATTGAACCGAGCGGAATGTGATGTCGAATCCGGCAGATGACTGGAGTTGTGGGCTCTGTCTTGAAATTCAGGGGCTCCACACAAAGGGTGCCACAGCAGCGCGGACCTCTCGTCCGCCTTCGGGTCTGCAAACGAGACGGCTCCAGTCTCCAAGGAAAACCTTCACAAGGCCCCCCGGTTGAGCGGCGGAAGTCCGTGGGGATCTGCTCCCGTTCAGTTGACCCCCGTCCGTTTGACCATTAGCTTTTGGCACTTTTCGCCCGACCCGACCCGGTCCCGGACCGTCCCACCCCGACATGAGCCAAAACTACAAAGACACGCTGTTGCTGCCCAAGACCGACTTCCCGATGAAAGCGGATCTGGTCAAACGTGAGCCTGAGCGCCTCGCCAAGTGGGAGGCCGAAGGCCTTTACGAGCGGATTTTGGAGGCGCGAACCGGGCTGCCCGCTTTTGTACTGCATGACGGCCCGCCCTTTGCCAACGGGGACGTCCACATGGGTACCGCCCTTAACAAGGTGCTCAAGGATCTCATCGTCAAATCCCGCAGCATGGCCGGCTTCCGCGCGCCTTACGTCCCGGGCTGGGACTGTCACGGCCTGCCCATTGAGTTTAAAGTCGTCAAACAGCAGGCTGGCCTGGCTCCGGCTGAAATCCGCCGCCGATCGGCCGAGTACGCCTCGAAATACGTGGACATCCAGCGGGCCCAGTTCCGTAGGTTGGGAGTGCTGGGCGACTGGCAAAAGCCTTACCTCACCATGGACGCGGAGTACGAGGCCGACATCCTGCGCGCCTTCGCCGGGCTGATCGAAAGGGGCCTCATCTACCGGAGCAAAAAACCCGTCTACTGGAGTACGGGCGCCCAGACAGCCCTCGCCGAGGCCGAGGTTGAATATGCTGAGCGGGAGGACCCCGCCATTTTTGTGGAGTTTCCAGCCCTGAGCGGACCGCTCGCGGGAAGTGCCGGGTTTGTGATCTGGACCACCACGCCGTGGACCCTCCCGGCCAACGTGGCCATCGCGCTGCATGCCCGCGAGCGCTACGGCGTGTACGCGGTCCAACTCTCTGGCCGGATGCGCTCGGTACTTCTGGCCGAGAAGCGGTTTGAATCTTTTTGCCAGCAAACCGGAGCGCAACCCTCGGCCGCCGGCCCAGAGCGGTCCTTCCTCGGGGCTGAACTGGCCGGAAGCGAGGCGCAGCATCCCTTTCTGGAACGCACTTCGAAGGTGATCACCGCGGAATACGTCACCATGGACACCGGTACCGGGCAGGTCCACACCGCTCCGGGCCACGGGGCAGACGACTACTCCGCCGGGATGCAGTACGGCCTGCCCATTCTCTCGCCGGTGGACGAGCAGGGGCGTTTCACCGCAGAGGTCGGCGTTCCCGCCTGGGAAGGACTGCTCGTATTTGATGCCAACCGGAAGGTCATCGAAAGGCTCGCGGATTCGGGGGCTCTGCTCGGTGAACAGGCCTATCACCACAGCTATCCGCATTGTTGGCGGTCCAAAACGCCCATCATTTTCCGCGCCGTGGAGCAGTGGTTCATCCGCGTGGACACCATCCGTGCCGAAGCACTCAAGGCCATCCACGGGGTCGAATGGCTGCCGCTCTGGGGGCGCAACCGGATGGCCGGAACGGTGGAGGCCAGAGCCGACTGGTGCATCTCCCGCCAGCGCACCTGGGGAGTGCCGGTCCCGGTGTTTTACCGTGCGGACGGCCAACCTCTTTTGGACGCCGACGTCGCCCGCAGGGTGGCCGACATTACCGCCTCTTATGGCACCAATGTGTGGTTCGAAAAGGACGACCACTGGTGGGTGGAGCAACTCGGCCTGCCCGCGGGGGCCACCCGCCGGCTTGACACCCTCGATGTCTGGATTGATTCGGGTGTCTCCCACCTGGCCGTGCTGCGCCGGCACCCCGAACTCCATTTCCCCGCCGATGTCTACATTGAGGCGACCGACCAGCATCGCGGTTGGTTCCAATCCTCCCTGCTCACTTCGGTGGCCCTCAACGGCCAGGCCCCTTACAAGACCGTGCTCACCCACGGTTTTGTTGTCGACAAGGACACCCGCAAGAAGGTGTCCAAATCCGCTCAGGGTACCTACTCCAAGCCGATGGATGCCGCCCACTTTGTCGACAAGTACGGCGCAGACGTGGTCCGCCTCTGGGCGGCGAGTGTCGAATTCACCCATGAAGTACCCTTCTCCGAGGAATCGTTCAGCCTGTTGACCGACGCCTACCGGCAGTTCCGGAACGTGTTGCGCATCCTTTTGGCCAATTTGCACGATTTGCCCAAGGGGCACGATTCGCTCGCCGGGGCTACGCTGCTGGACCGTTGGCTGTTGAGCCGCCTTCAGGTTGTGATTGAAACCTGCACGGAAGCCTACCATGCCTACGATTTCCGGCGGGTGTTCCAGACCCTCAACCAGTTCTGCACCGTCGACCTGTCCGCCCTGTACGTGGACATGACCAAAAACCGGCTCTACTGCGAGCGGGCGGACGCCCCGCAGCGCCGGGCGACGCAGGTGGTCATGGCGCGCACTTTCGATGCCGTGTGCAGGTTGCTCGCGCCGATCCTTGCCTACACCGCGGATGAGGCCTGGGAGTTTGCGGGGCACGCGACCTCGGTGCACACCGCCCTGTTTCCGAAGGTGGATCCAGCCCTCCGTGACCGGGAAGCGGAGGTGCACTTTGAGCAGTGGCTCGAACTCCGCTCGGTTTTGGCTCAGGCGATGGAGCCGGCTCGCAAGGAGAAACTTGTGGGTAACGCCCAGGAAGCTGCAGTGGAAATCGAGGTTGCTGACGAAGCGCTCCTTGCCGGCACCCGCGGATTTGAGGAGGAACTCGAGGAGGTGTTGCTTCTGAGCCACCTCGTCCTTCGCAGGGGCGAGCGGACGGTGGCGCATGTCAGGGCCAATCCCGACAGACGCTGTTCCCGCTGCTGGCGGCACAAACCTTCCGTGGGGCGTTCCGTGCTGCATTCCCAATTGTGCGACCGGTGCGAAAGCGTGCTTGAAGCCGCAACGGTATGAGCACCAAACAAGGGGAGGAAACCGCGGCGCCCGGTCCAAAGCCCCCGGTGACCGCACCAAGATGCTGCAGCGGTGCGTGGTTCGCGTCTGCGGCCCTGGTGCTTTTGTTGTACGCGCTGGATCAGGCAACCAAGCTCTGGACGGCCGGACTGGATCTGGGGCGTCCGGGCTGGCCTGTGTTGACGCAGCATGTGCCACTGGGCGGGCACATTCCCGTGTGGGGTGAGACGTTTGAGTGGGTGCATTTTAGCAACACCGGAGCGGCCTTCGGGATCATGCACGACAGCAACCGGTTTTTTATCGGCCTGTCGTTTGCGGCCTTTACCGGGCTGGCATGGGCGTTGCGGCATAACCTTTTCCCCGGCCGCCTCAATTTCCTCGCGATCCTGCTTTTGCTTTCGGGCATCCTCGGCAATCTCACCGACCGCTTGTTGCACGGGTACGTGGTGGATTTTTTGTTGTTTGATTTTGGATTCTGGCCGTTTGCGCCTTGGCCGGCCTTTAATGTCGCCGACAGTTGCATTTGCGTCGCGGTGGCTTTGCTGATGCTGGCGACAATCCGGGAAGGGCGCTCTGGCGCTCCCAATCCGGCCGGTGCGCCAGGCAAAACGTCTCCGGAACCCTAAACCTGAAAAAAGAATTTCACGCGGAGTCGCGTGGGGTACGCATGGGCACAAACCGGGTTGACTGCTTGATTTAACCATCCTCCGCGGTTCTTTCCCGCGCATGAAGGCTGTCATTGTGTGAACGTACGGATAGGTTGCGGGCAAGACTCCCACGCCGCTGATGCAAGTTGACCTGCCCCTTACCCGCCGCGATGCCCTCCGGCAATGGGAGCAGTTTCTGCCGAAAGTGGGCTCCTACGCGCACCGAAGAAACGCCGTCCTCAAGGGGCACGACAACGTTTCAATGCTCGGCGCCGCCCTTCGTTTCAGGACGTTGCTGGAGGATGAGATCCTCGGGGACACCCTTTGTGCTTACCCGTTGGATGGGTGCGAAAAGTGGCTGCAGGAGGTTTGTTGGCGGCGCTATTGGAAAGGCTGGTTGGAGCGGCGTCCCCAGGTATGGAGGCAGTGGCGGGCGCGGGTGCGTGCGCTTTGGCAGGAGTTGCCCGGTCCGGTTCGGGAGCGGGTGATGCGCGTCATGAACGGGCAAAGCGGTGTGGAGTGTATGGACGCCATGGCCAGGGAGTTGGTCGAGACGGGCTATCTGCACAACCATGCCCGGATGTGGTGGGCAAGTTTTTGGATTCATGTGGAACGCTTGCCTTGGGAATTGGGTGCGGATTTTTTCTTTCGCCACCTTCTGGATGCCGACCCTGCGAGCAACACACTCTCATGGCGCTGGGTGGCTGGGCTGCAGACCCCGGGCAAGACCTACCTCGTGCGTCTTTCCAACATCGAGAAGTTTGCCCCGTGCTACCTCCGGTCCGGTGCCGGCGGGAATGAGCCGCTCGCCGATGGCAGGGTCACCGCATGCCGGGTTGTGGATGCAGCGGACCTGACGATGCAATCGCTGCGGGAATACCCCTCGGTGCTGCCGCCGCCGGACCGCCGGACGGGGCTGTGGTTGCATCCGGATGACCTGCTCCCAGAAATTGGACCGCTCCGGACCTTGGAACCCCTGTGCGTCGCCGCGTATTTGAGCGACCGCGTGTACCGGCAAGGGTTCGGGTTGAGTCCCGGGCGGATCCATTCGATTCACGCGGTGACGCGGGACGGCCTGGAGAGGGCGGCTGCCCATTATGGCTGTCCTACGCAGGCACTGGAGGCGGACGAGCCTGCGGAGGCGCTCTGCTTGTGGGCGGTCTCAAACGGCCTCCGCGAGGTGGTCTCCTTTGCCCCCATGGTCGGGCCCGTTTCGGACCTTTTGGGACGGCTCGCGCCGCGTCTGGAGGGGAGCGGCATCCGTCTTACGCTTGTGCGCAGGGGGTCGGACTCTGCGGCCTTCACCCTGGCGGGTGCGGGCTTTTTTCCTTTCTGGGAAAAAATGAAAGTGCGGCTGCGGGACGCGCCACCGAGAGAGCGGGCATTGGGTGGCCACAAGCCGAAGGACTGAGGGGAGCGCTGAGAGGACCGGTGGATTCTCGCGGAATCTGTTCCATTTTCGCCCTGCAAGCGCTTGGATCTCCCCGGCGGTTCCCGCCGCGTGTGATTTCACCCCGCCCCATGCGATTGTTCAAACCACTCTACGCGCAGGTGCTCGTCGGCATCCTGTTGGGTACGGCGCTGGGCCTCGTGAGTCCAGCCCAAGCCGTGCAACTCAAACCGCTGGCGGACGGCTTTGTCGCGTTGGTGAAGATGCTCATCACCCCGATCATCTTCACCACCGTGGTCGTGGGGATCGCGGGCATGAGCGACCTCAAGCTGGCGGGCAAGATCGGGTTGCGCGCCGTTTTGTACTTTGAGGCGGCGACCACGCTGGCGCTCGCCGTCGGGTTGGTGGTCGCAAACCTCTTCCAACCGGGAGCTGGGATGCACATTGCTCCCGAGTCTCTGGACGCGAAGGCAACCGCTGCCTATGCCAACTCGGCCTCGGCCCAGACAGCGGTCGAGTTTCTGCTGCGCATCATTCCCAAAACCTTTTTCAGCGCCTTCACTGAAGGGGACACGCTGCAGGTGCTGCTTCTTGCCGTCCTGTTCGGACTCGCCCTCGGCCGTCTTGGAGAACACGCCCGGCCGGTGCTCAACCTCATCAATGAGGTGTCTCGCGTTTTCTTTGGAATGGTCACGATGGTCACCAAACTGGCCCCGATCGCCGCGGCCGGGGCCATGGCTTTCACGCTCGGAAAATACGGGGCAGCCACACTGGTGCATCTCGGCAAACTGATGGCCTGCGTCTACCTCACGTGCGCCCTTTTTGTGTTCGGTTGCCTCGGTCTTGTCACGAGACTGGCCGGCCTGAGGTTGCTCCCGATTCTCAGGCTCATCCGCGAGGAGCTTTTCATCGTCCTTGGAACCTCCTCTTCGGAGACCGCCCTGCCCGGAGTGATGGAGAAGCTTGAGAGCGCCGGGTGCGCCCGCTCTACGGTCGGGATCGTGATTCCTTCCGGATATTCGTTCAACCTGGACGGCACCTGTATCTACCTCACAATGGCCGCCCTGTTCATCGCGCAGGCCCTCGACCTGTCTCTCCCCTTGGACAGGCAACTCGCTCTCCTTGGAGTGCTTCTCATTACCTCCAAGGGCGCCGCCGGCGTGACCGGGAGTGGTTTCCTCACGCTTGCCGCCACGCTCTCGGTGAGCGGTGCCATCCCGGTGACCGGCATTGCCCTGGTGTTGGGCATCGACCGCTTCTTGTCCGAGGCCCGAGCGGTGACAAACTGCATCGGAAACGCGGTGGCGACCTTCCTCATCGCCAAATGGAACGACGAACTCGACACCTCACTTGCCCGAAAATACGGAGTGCTCCGAGACTGATTTGGAGCCCGGTGCGCCAACGCTGTCCGGGGCCCTGCGTTGAGACCGGGCCCGGGTGTTGATGGGGACGGAACAGGGGACGAGGCCAACGGATATCTTCGGGAGTTCACTCTTGTTTTTCGCTGAAAAAATATCTAACAAAGTTTGCTTCCGCCACCCGATCAGGAAACGCATTCAGGGTGGGACACCCTTCGCTCATGTCTTCTGTTTTCTCTGAAATACCCGGTGGAATCAACGCGCCTACCGGCTTCCTCTCGGGTAGTGCTTATTGCGGCGTGAAGGCTGCAAATCCGGACCGCCCGGATATCGCGATGATTCGGTCGGAACACCCGGCTGTCGCCGCCGGAACGTTCACTACCAACCGCGTGAAGGCCGCCCCTGTCCGGGTGTCGGCTGCGCATTTGAGGGGCGGGGACGTGCGGGTGATTGTGGCGAACGCTGGCAACGCGAATGCCTGCACCGGGGTGCCCGGAATCGAGAACGCCAAACGCATGGCACGCGCCGCCGCGCAGGCGCTCGGGCTCAAGGACCGGCAGGTGCTGGTCTGCTCCACCGGACGCATAGGGGTGCAACTGCCGATCGAAAAGATGGAGAACACCATCGGCACCCTTTGCCATGCGCTAGGCCCGGACGGTTCAGCCGCGGCGGCCGACGCGATTATGACCAGCGACACCGTGCGCAAGGAGATCGCCGTGGAGGTTCAGCTTTCCTCTGGACCCGTGCGCATCGGGGGCATCGCCAAGGGCGCGGGCATGATCGACCCGAATATGGCGACCATGCTCTGCTTTCTGACGACTGACGCCCTCGTTGAAAAGGCTGAGTTGCAGCACGCGCTCTCGGTCTCCGTGGAGCACTCCTTCAACCGGATCACCGTGGACGGTGACATGAGCACCAATGATACAGTCCTCATGCTCGCCAACGGAGTCGCCTGCAATCCCGCGTTGCGTCCGGGCACCGAGGATTTCGACCGGTTCCAGCGCGGTCTGGACCACGTCACTCTGGCGCTGGCAAAGATGATCGTCGATGACGGGGAGGGGGTGACGAAGTTTGTGGAAGTTCACGTCAATGGAGCCGCCTCATTTTCGGATGCCCGGCGCGCCTGCGAGGCGATCGCCAAGTCATGTCTGGTCAAGTGCGCTTGGTTTGGCTGTGACCCCAACTGGGGCAGGATCATGGATGCACTCGGCTATTCGGGGATCAAAATGCGGGAGGAGTTGGTCGATATCTATTATGAGGGCGTTCTCGCGGTGAAGGGGGGCCTCGCCAGTGAAACCCCGTTTGAGACCCTCAAAAAACTCGTTTCCGCAGAGCGTTTTCGCGT
The DNA here is from genome assembly GCA_044376515.1 of Chthoniobacteraceae bacterium. Classification (GTDB taxonomy): domain Bacteria; phylum Verrucomicrobiota; class Verrucomicrobiia; order Chthoniobacterales; family Chthoniobacteraceae; genus Chth-196. The sequence goes on from JBILKV010000131.1 coordinate 8,492, forward strand.
CACCGTCGACCTCCACCTTGGGTCTGCTGAATACAACGTCTTCACCACAGATCTCAGTACCGAGTACGTCGTGTTGAACATGGGCGAATAGTCGCCGCCGTGGTGCGCACGCCGTGCGGCAGGTAAGGTGCACCCAGACACACCCTGCTCAAAGTGTTTTCCCTACTGGAGAAACTCCGCAGAAAACAGGCGGACAAGGAAGGGAAGATCGGCTGATTCCGAGCGCACTGTCCCCAGGACCAGAAAGCCTCAACGCGGTGCCTCGGATGTCGCGGGCACAGCTGCAGAAAAAGCACAGGTGTTTCCCATGCTCTGCGCCTCCGGTGGCCTCTTTTTTGGGGCGGATGCCACCGCCCACTGCCGGGCGCCGCCGCGTGAGAGAGGATCCCTTCCTGCGGATTCCAATTGTACGCCGCCTTCCTCCCCCCAGCGGGGGCGGTTTACCTGTTGGGACGCCAGACGAGGGTGTGGCTCTTGAGCTCCAACTCGGTCCAGTGGAGCTTGTAATCAAGCACCGAACCCATGTCGTAACGCGCAATCCCTTCCTCGCATAGCCATTCAATCTGGCTCCACTGGAGCAGGTTGCCGATCGAGAGCTGCGCAAGTTCCGAGACATAGCTGAATTGCTGGCCGCGGTAGTGGACTCCGTCCACGCCCCCCATCACGAACCCCACGTCCACCCCGTCGCGCCGGGCAAAAATCGCGCGGGCCGCCCCGTTGCGGGACATCCGGCGGAACACGTCCCCGTAGAAGGAGCGGAAGGGTTCCTGGGAGATGCCGCACTGCTGCCTCCCCTTCCAACTGGAATCCTCCACCGCCAGCATCCGACCGTAGAGTTCCAGCGCTGCGTCGTCGGAAACGCACTGGGGAGCACGTACAAATTCGATGCCGGCGTCCCGCGCCTTCTGCAGCGCCTTGCGCAGGTTGCCCCGAAACTTTCCCGACCGGCGGGACAGGTAGCCGTCAGTACCCCCCTCCAGCGAGGCGGAGCGAAAGAGGGTCGGCTCCAGGAAACCGATTTCATAGTGGCGCCTCAGCAACAGGGTGAGCGCCACAAACTGGGACGAGCCCCATTCGAGGCCGCTGATCGCAAGAGAGGGACGGGACCGCCTCGCCTCTGGTTCCTGCAGCAGCGACTCCAGCAGGTGCACCGAGTCGGGCCCCAAGAGCGGGCTGGGGAAAAACCAGTGGGATTCCAGCGGCTCAAGCAGCGGTCCGATGAGCGGATGGTCCACGTGGGCAAGGAGCAGCAAACTCTCGCCTGCGGTGCGCAACCGCACGGTGCGTTGCGGCGCGAAGACGTTGTGATAGGCTAACAGCCATTCCGACCGGCTGCACATCGGATCGGCCAGACCGCTGTTTTGGGCGAGCTGGTTGAGGAGGGAGTCGGGCGCGTCGAGCAACTCGGAGTAGAGATTCATCGCGCCCGGAAAGCGCTGCTTCCATCCTGTGGGCTGGGCCAGAAATCAGCGTGCTGCATCCCCGCCATCCTAGCGCACCCGGTCGCCGGCAACAAGTTTCTGTGTAGCCGGCCGCCTCCGCTCAAACGCTGCGCACCGCGCAACCACGCACCGGATGAACACCTCTGCACCCGGAGAACCCGAAGGGTTCGGGCGGGTCAGAAGCGCCACCTTTCGCTCCACCGGTGCGCCCCTGATGGCTAGCGCCCGGCATTCCGGCGACGGCTCCCGGGCCGCCAGTTGCGGAAGCAGCGCAATGCCGAGTCCCGCGGCAACCAGGGACCGGATGGTTTCCAGTTCGCTGCTTTCGCACGCAATCCGCGGCTCGAAACCGGCCGCCCTGCATGCAGCCAGCGCCGTATCCCGTGCGCGGCCCTTGTACAGCACAAAGGGCTCTCCGGAGAGTTTCTCCAGGGCCACGCTGCGCTGGCGAGCCACTCGGTGCGCCGCGGGCACCAGCGCCACGAAGGGTTCCGTCAGCAACAACCGCTCCTCGAAGCGCCCTCCCGCGGTGGGCAACTGCACGATCCCAAGCTCAACCCGCCCATTCTCCACCCATTGGGCCACCGATTCGGAGGTCCCCTCAAAGAGCGCCAACTCCACCTGCGGATGTTTGTCCCGAAACTCCGCGAGCGCTCCCGGCAGCAAACAGGCGCTCACTGAGGGGATTGTCCCCACGCTCAGTCTTCCGCCACGCAGGCCTGCCACTTCCTGCACCGCCCGGCGGGCGGCGTCCGCCCGCTCCAGCAGCCCCTCCGCATGCTGGCGCAGGGTCTCTCCCGCGGCGGTCAGGACACTTTCGCGGCGTCCCCGGTGGAAGAGGGGGGCGCCAACATCCGTTTCGAGTTTTTGGATTTGTTCGCTCAGGGCGGCCTGGGCGAGGTGGAGCTTTGCCGCCGCGCGCGTGAAATTGCGCTGGCGGGCTGCTTCAAGAAAGTACTCGAGTTGGTAAAGTTCCATGGATGGAGGCAGACTCGTCGTTCCGTATTCCGGAAATTGCAATCGGTTTTTCCGGTTGTTGTCATCGGAAAGAACTGGTTTACCGATCGCTTGGGAGCGGTTTTAGTCAATTCCATGTCCTTTCAGGCGCCCTCTCCCGCTCCAAGCCCCGTCACCGGTGGGCGCCTCTGCATTCACACCATCACCACCAAACAACTCGCTCTGGAGCGGTGTCTTGAGGAATTTCCAAAGCGCGGGGCTACGGGAATTACCATCTGGCGGCAGGCGCTTGAGGGACGCAGTTTGCCTGGGGTGGCCCAACAGGTCCGGGATGCCGGACTGGAGGTGGTGTCCCTGTGTCGCGGCGGTTTTTTTCCGGCTGCCGACGCCGCTTCGCGCCGGGCGGCGGTGGACGACAATTTGCGGGCGATCGAGCAGGCGCATGGCATCGGGGCGCCGCTGCTCGTTCTGGTGTGCGGGGCGGTTCCCGGGCTGCCGCTCGAGGAGAGCCGCAGACAGATCGCGGACGGGATCGCCGCCGTCCTCCCCGCGGCGCTCGAAGCGGGGGTGCGCCTGGCCATCGAGCCGCTTCACCCCATGTACGCCGACGACCGGAGCGCGGTGAACACGATGCGGCAGGCCCGCGAGATCTGCGACGCCCTCGGTTCGCCGGCCTCGTTGGGGATCGCAGTGGACGCCTACCACGTCTGGTGGGATCCCGAACTGGAGGAGCAGATTGCGCTCGCCGGCCGGGAGCACCGGTTGTTTGCGTTTCACATCTGCGACTGGCTCACCCCCACCACGGACCTGCTCAACGACCGCGGCCTCATGGGAGACGGCTGCATCAATCTGCGTGGAATGAGCGCGTGGGTGGATGCCGCCGGATTTACGGGGCATCGCGAGGTGGAAATCTTTTCCAACCGCTGGTGGGCTGCCGACCCCGGCGCTTTCCTCGACGCGATCGCCTCCCGCTACCAGGGCATCTACGGGTCGGCCACAACCTCCACACTTGGATCCACAGAAACACCTCCATGAAAACACAGCGCATTGGAATCATCATGAACGGCGTCACCGGGCGCATGGGCACCAACCAGCATCTCATTCGCTCGATCAAGGCCATCCGGG